>JBGSST010000182.1:0-3173 GCA_041736915.1 Bdellovibrionota bacterium | reverse complement strand
AAGCTCGGCAAAGGGATCGACCAGGAGATCTTGAGAGAGACGATGAACGACCCCATGCTCGATAAAGCCATCAATCCCTTTCTCAAGGCGAACTTCAACGTGGCGGCGGGGGAATCCGTCGAGCAGATGCTTGAGAATCATCGGGACGTTCAGGCGAAGCGCCTCGCCGAAGTCCAGGACAAGAAGCGAGACGCCCAAAGTAAGGACGTGGCAGACCGACTATCCCGTATCGAAGATCTGCTGAGATTCGGCATTGCCCAGAGTGACGCCCAGCTCGCCGCCGTCAAAGCGGGTAAAGTAAATGGCTTAAGTCCCGAACAAAGAAATCGCCTGGTACAAGAGCTTCTCGACTTGGGTAACGAGACGTTGAAGGACGATCTCAAGAAGCCGTCCATATCCGATCGCGAGCTAAGGCAGCTGCAGCGCGAAGCCTGGGCCAGTGCCGCCGCCGGCGTGGGCGGATTGATTTCGTTCATGGGCGAGCCAAAACTTGGTCAGGCCATCGAGCAGCTGGGAAATCGAATCACCCATACCATGGAGAATTTTGAGAAGGCCGAGACATTATTGGCCAGCGGTAAGGGTTTAGAAGCCCATCTTCTCAATATAGGTTCAGGGTTTTCAATGATTTTTGATATAGCCGGGATGCTCGGTGCCTTCGGCCCATCTGCCGACCAGATGATTTTCGAAAAGCTGAACCAGATTCAGGACCAGATCGAAGGCGTGCGTAAAGAGATGCACGGCCGCTTCGACCGCATCGATGAGATGCTGAACACGCTTTATAACGATATGAGGCGTGAGTTCCGGGAGACCCGCCAGCTCCAGATCGAAACGCTCAAAAAGTTGGATCTGGCTTTGGGCAATGCCGCCGATCTGGAACGGAAAGTAGACGCTATCCCCAAGGCCATCGAAGACTTTCTCATTCGGCAGAACAAGCGCGAAGAACTGGAAACCACGCAAGCCTGCTTGCGCCGGTCCACTTTTTTCAAGCGCCCCATGAAAGAAGATTCTTTCGAAAAGTGCCTCAATACATTTTTTAGCTGCGCCCTGGATGCGATAAGTCCAGTTGACGATGTCGGCACCGCTTCGCCGCTAGACGCGTCGAAAACAAGAACCGCGATCGATCGGGGCGTGGAAAAAGAGGTTCGGTTTTTACTCCAACGGGCCGCGCATGCGGGGGTGTTAGCGGCGGATCGGGTGCCTGAACATCACGTAAACGTCGCCCAATGGAATGCCTGCACGCGCAGCTACCTGCAGATGGCTCTCGAATATCCCAAACTCTATTCCGAACTCGTCCGCACGAATGGCGCCGACGACGACAGGCCTACCATGGTCGGCGAGATGCTGAAGGCCGGCGAGGCCGTGCAATCGGCTTCCCACCTCCTTCGTGCGGAACCTGCGGTTATCCCCAATCGATTGGGTGCGCCGAATAGGGCGGGCTTTCAGAAATTGTTTTCGGACTATGTCGAAAGCCTCAAGGCAGTGAAGCAGGAATCGGAGAACCGGCGAAAGGAACTTCAGAACACTGAGCTTACCTATGCCGGGGTTCATTTGCACGGGGTGGACCCTACTTTAGGTATCGACCAGCAGTTGCCCGCGGCCGGTCTGAGTGACTCCCCTTATACTTTCCCCTCCAAAGTAAAATTTTGTCCGAGCGTGGAAGCGCAATCGATGGAGGGAAGCCCCTGGCGCTACGAGTACGACATGCCGGCGAACCTTCGCCGTCTTATCCCTCAGGAATATCTTGTCGCCCATCAGGCCGGGCTCGGTAAGTTGAATGTATGCATCGCCCACATTGGTACCGCGGTCCCCGAAAACCTGCGCGGAGGGACAGCTTTCGTCCCAATCCATGGCTACTCCGCGGTGATCGCGGCCACCTACGAAGCGAACGGCAAAGCTCCAGAAACGATCTTTGTGCGCCACCGCTCGGTCCCGATCGATTGGCAAGGGTTTAACGGGAACTTCATAAAGGGGGAAGGGGCGGCATTGTTCGCCAAGCTCCAACAGAATTCCGCTGATGCGGCTGCCTACGCCGAGCTCATGAAGGCCCAAGATCTCTACCGGTGGAAGACTTTGATTGCCGGCGATTTTGTCGAAAAGTCTGGAAAGCTTTGGGAGGGGGAGCACTCGGATATCGGTTTATCGGCTCTGGAGCATACGCGGGTATTGGATAACCGTGATATCAGTTCCGACGCCGACAAAAAACGCTACAAAGCTCTCGCGGATATAGTCGAGGCGCCCGTTCATTCGCTGCCTGTACTCCAAGAAAGCCTGCGCGCCACTTTTAGCGCGGCGCGGGCCGACATCAGCGGTCAGCTTTCTCACGCCCTGGCCGGCGGAGCCCTCAAGAAAGTTGGTCAGGAGTTGGACGACCACCGAAACCTAATCGAGGCCTTGGCCGGGCTCAGTTGGAAAGAACGAGTAGCGAGCGATCCTCACTGGCAAAGCCTTTTTCGCGGTCGCTACGCTCTTCCCAACGCCCGCAAGTTGCAAGAAACCTACGCGACGTCCGCCGTGGCCGATAGCCGGGTCCATTATCTCGTCGATGACGCCGTGAAAGTGTTCTCCGGTCAGCCAACGTTGAAGGATGTCGAAACTGTGCCGGCGTTGATGCACGGCTTGGGCGATCCCGAAGAAGGGTTGTCGTTCTTCGATCCGGTGTTGAATAAACTCCTTCCCTTGAACCTGGACATTAGCGAAGCGCACGTCACCGCGGTACTGAAGGCGGCCGAAAACTTAACGAACTTGGAGAAACAGGCAGTCACGCCCTTGCAACGGCAGACAATAAAAAGGTGGAAAGAGAAGTTGTCTCGCGAGCTGATGGAGATCGATCAGGTGCAGGCGATTATGGAGTTGCTTCCAGAAGCCAAGAAAGCGCTGAAAGATCCGGAGTTCTTGAAGCTGATGTCCTTGGACAAGGCCACCGCGGAGAAACTTTTTGGGCGCTGGGAACGCCGCCAACTGAATATTTCTTCTGACGGAATCCTTCTGGTGAAGCTTGCCGCGCTTTATGAAGTCCTTTTCCACGGTTTACTCCCCCACCAGGACGAGCCGTCGTTTTACCAGTTAGACGAAACTTTGAGGCTTCTTAAGAAACTCCACGCCGTAGAGGGCACACCCGACTTTGGCCGCGTGATCTCGGAAGAGATACCCGCTCAATCGGTGGATCCAAAACC
>JBGSST010000158.1:0-60977 GCA_041736915.1 Bdellovibrionota bacterium | reverse complement strand
GGGGGGGCGACTTTGGCAGCGTTACATCGTGGAGTGTTTCCCAGTTATTCCACTTCACGGTTACGCCATCGGGCTGTATTGAACCCGAGCGAACGACAAGTCTGTCGGTATAGGTGAATGCGGTTTCCCAAACGCCGTTACTTTTATCAAGGTATCGCTGAACGGTGTGAACCATATAGGTACCAGAATCAGCGAAGGAGGCGACCTCCTTCTTACCTTTAACGAATTCCGCCAGCCATTCCTCGTATGTCATATCTTATCCCCTAGTGTCTGGGCCGCGACTCTAGCCCCGAGCAACCTTCACCTTGGCATCGTCACTTTGCTGCGGAGACGGCAAGATACCTACCGCCTGATAGTAAATTGGCGCGTATGATGCGGACAACCCTTGCACCAGCTCACCAGTGAGCTTGGCGCGATCAGCGTCAGCCGTAAATTCAGGATTGAGAGAAATACGAATCACGCCCTCACTATCGGAGCGGATTTTGATTATCTCTGCGCCTATGCCGTCAGTTTCCGTAATCCAGCCTTTCGCAAAGGCTCGCCGGACGTACTCGTACTCCTCCTGATCGATCAGTTCCTTTCGACATCGAGCTTTCTCAGACTCCGCCCAGACTTGCATTTTGATCTGCTTCTGAGCCACCTTGAGTTCTTCCATACTGGAAAAAGGAGTCGCCGCGAGGCGGTCTCTTGTCTTTTTTCCTGTCTTGCTCTCAGCATCGGCCATAAGCGCTAAGTCTTTCAAAAGGCATAAGTTTTTCTTCCGATCATATCATTCTGTATTAAAATCAGGGTCTTAGCAAGCAAATTCACCTGAGGTGACCAATTTTTCTGCTTGAATATTCCATTTTCTGCAAAAATCTGCACTTATTTTTAAATATCTGCTTTTTTCTTTCAAATTTTGCTGAAATAACCTATTTTCTGCGTTAAGTGGCGAGAAAAGCCAGACTGCTGAAGGGTGGGTCGACCTTATTAGCAGGTAGAAAGATCGACCTTCGCACAGCGGGAAGTAGGATGGCTGTACCAAAAATTTATGAATCGAAATCCCATCCTCCAAAGGTTCTGGTCGTAGATGATGCAGTCGATGCCCGCTACCTGCTTACGCACATTTTGAAATCAATTGGTGTTGAAGTTGATTGCGCGTGCAATGGGCGAGAAGCTCTCACATACCTTCAAGCTCATGAGCCGCCATCACTGATCATTTTAGATTTGCACATGCCGGTAATGGACGGTCGAGAATTTTACCGCCATCAGGAAAGCGACGAACGCCTGCGATCTATTCCCGTTCTTCTCTACACGTCCGCGTCAGAAAACGAGACAGAGTTTTTCCCTCGTTCGCGACGTTTGAGCAAAGATATTTCGCTCGATGAGCTACTTGAGAGAGTAAATAAGTGCGTCCATCAACCAACAAATATTTTGATCGTTGACGATAATTCGATCTACTCGACTGCCTCCGCATAACATTGGAAGGCGCTGGCTTTGCCGTGTGGCAAGCCTCCAACGCATACACAGCCATCGAGCAACTAGAAATCGAAAAGATAGATGCTGTTGTTACTGATTTAGAAATGCCTGGAATGAACGGCTTGGATCTCGCTAACCTCGTCAAAAAATCCTATCCGCACGTTTCTGTTGTTCTCATGTCTGGTTGGCCAGGAGCCAACTATGAAACTGCTGCATTAGCGGGAGCTGACGCATTCTTCCCGAAACCAATTGCATTCAGTGAGCTGATCGCATTTTTGCGAAAGGCCGGATTCCATTAAATAGAATTCTTTCTAGGCTCCAGCGGAAAGACCCACCAAATTCTGATTTTGTCCTTTGCAGGAAAGCCCCAGCTTCCTGCGCTGATAAAAGAATGCACGTCGGCTTTTGCCCGTAGCTCGGTGGAACTCTGCAAACTGCTGCGCGACGTTCAATCCTGACTGCCTAAGCTGAGTCAGGATGTTCGCGCTGGATTTCGTAGCTCCGTCTTTGACTGGTGCAGGTGCAATACCTGGAATTGCACTCTCTAAAAGTTCCTGCCAAGACTCAGGATCGTTTTCCGCAATCTCAATACCCATTTCCAGTGTTCTTAGACTGATCGGACACCCTGCACCTGGCTGCTTGTATTCCCGCGCCTTTGCACCGAGGAACTTGGCAACTTGCACCGCGCAGTAGGTGCTTGCGAAGTAGCCCGATTTCGCCGCAAGAAGAAGCTGATCGGCGATCTGCTCCCCTGACAAACGGATATTATATTGCAGCGAACGGTTGATAAACGCCTTTGCCTGCGGTGTATCAGGAAGAAAATTCGTGAGTACGATGATTTTGCCGTGAAACTCAAACGAAGGAACGGCTACCTTATCGGATGTTGAAGTCCAGGTCACAACACGCTTGCCAACTTTGGAAACTCCCGGCCAGGTTGCGGCGTTGAGAATGGATAATGCTTGAGCGTTGTAAAAAAGACCGGCGGTGTCGTCGATCACGATCACGTCATGGGGAAATTTGGAAAGGTGGTTGTAGAGTGCAAGTGGTGTTGAGTATGCACCGAGCATCCGATAGCTCGTGCCAAGGTCACTCAAAAACTGCCGTGTCGTGTGCGTCTTCGCCCAACCTGGCGCACCAGAAATGCAAAGCAGATGGAACTTCTGACTGCGCATCAGAATGCGAATAAGTTTTTTGATGTCATTCAAATAGTCCATTAACAAACATCCAACGTGCAAAGTGCATTGCACTTGCACTCCTAAACGGTAACGAGCGGCGCAACGTGGATCGGCAAAAAGCCGATCAGCTCTTTGGGAACCAATCGCACCCCCTGCGCCATACAACGCTCGCGGATCTCTCGTTCTTCAAAATGTCCGGTGACCAAAACTGAACGATCTTGAATCGCAAGCTCCTCGATAACATCGAGGCCGTTTCTGCTCTGGTGATTTAGTTGATAGTCGCACAAATAAATGGCGTCCTTTGGAGCCATGCCTGACATTTGCCACGCCAGAACTTCGTCGGCGCGTGAAAATTTGACGAGATTGATCGCTTTGGCGCTTTTACCTGCGTTTTTGAATCGATTCGCCCAAGTGTAGTGAATAGAACTGTCGTCATCCAAAATAACTACCGTAGTATTCTCGGTAATGGATAGAGCTGGGACGAACCAACTGGGCGTTTCTGCGCGTGGCAGGATCACCTTAACTGTTGTGCCTTTGCCTTCCTTGGAATCGATCTTGAGATCGCCGCCCCAACCGTGGACAGTTTCATTTGCATGAAATAGGCCGAGTCCGCGACCATTCGGCTTTCCGAAGGTCACGCCGCGAGCACCGAGAAGCGGCAGTCTCTCCGCAGGAATGCCGACTCCGTTATCAGAGATAGAAACAACAACGTGCTCTCCTTCGGATGAAATATTAACAGCGAGCTGGCCGACACCACCCACTGCCTCGACCGCGTTGTTGATAAGGTTCGACATCATACGTTTAAATTCGGTCGGCTGCACTTTGGCGAAGAGTCCGTAGGATTCAATTGAAGGTTGCGCAGAAATTTCAATTCCAGCTCTGTGGCGATACTCCGCACGTCGCTCGGCGACTGCGATATCGACCAAACTGGAAAGGAGCTGCACCGAGGGCAGTTCGTTAGAACCCATTGCTGGTTTCGTCATGGAAACTGAGGCGGCTTCGCATTTCCTGTCAATCAGACTATTGGCGATATCGCGAATTGTGGAAACGGCATTGCGAATCAGGCGCAATCTCTCAGGTGGAACCTGCTTTAAAGTCTCGGTGACTTGCAAAAGTGTTGCGAGCGGGGATTTCAAATCGTGAGCAACTTGTTGGGCCGTCTGAACGAACGCTTGTTCTCTCTGTAATTCGACTAGGCTTTCAAGATATGGCTTGAGGAACAATTTATTGCAGGCGTAGAACCATACAATTAGTACAAGAAGAATCACGCAGATCGCCGGAAAAAACATTTCAAAGATCAGCGACCAAGTGCCTCCACGATAGAAATGATACGGGTCGGTAAGTGTTGCGTAGAGATACCCTTTCAGCGTTGAGCCGACAAAAATCGGAGTCATATAGACGTTACGCTGTGACCTGTCGTCAAAGCGGAGAACGTGTTTAACATCGGCTGGATTGTGCTCCTGTCGTATGAATTCACCCAGCTCAGCGGGAACCGTGCAATTATGCTCGGATAAACTTCCCCGCGAGCGGAAAAGGCAAGCGCCAGTCTCATCGGCCAGATAAAGATCGTATTCCGCATCGCCTAGTTGAGAGGCAATTCCGGCAACGCGGGCCGCGATTGACTCAAGACTTCGCGTCCACATCTCCTCGCCGATGATAGTTTGCTGAAACTGGAAAAACTGAAGTACCTGCCGGTGAGAAATCTCGATCCTCTGTGTTTCCCTGGTGACAAAGCTATAGGTAAAGATACTCGCAGTGACAGAAAGGCAAAGTAAGATGACAGTCAGCGAGCCGACAATAAAAGCGCTGACGAGGCGTTTGGGATCTTTCAAATGTGACCTCTGTGAACTCATTTCAGCGTCGCCTCGTATTGAATTCCGGCCTGGCTGATGCGGTAGAGGTAAAGATCCTTCTTGGGGGAATTATCTTCATCGAATGAAAAACTATCGGTGGTCACGAGCTGAAGGCCACTCGTTTTCTTCAGCTCTTTCCTGATCTCGTCACCGTTATTCGGGTCTTTGGCTCGCGACATGGCACCAAACAGTATCCACGCAGCATCGAATGCCACCGCCGACCACGCTTCAGCGTCGCGGCCATGCAGTCTCTTGTGAGCAGATTTGAAGCGCTTCGATATGGGACTCTCCGAGTCTTCCTTCCAATAAGAATTTCGTATTGCAACGAACTTCCCGCCGCTCTTTGAGTCTCTGACAAATTTTTCATAGACATATTGGTTGCTGCCCCAACCATCGCTTCCCATGTAAATCGGAAAGAACTTTTGCTCCTCGGCCTGGACCACGAACTGAATAACATCTGCGTCATGGGAAAAGATCGCAACATGAGACACTTTATTTTCTTTGAAAGTTTTAATTTGCTTTGAGAAGTCCAGAGTACGCCGCAGAACCTTCTGAACAATAACAAGTGGTCTGTCTTTCGGGTTTTGAACGGTCATGCGTTCAAAAGTCTCAGCGAAACGACTGCTCAGATAATCGGAATACGGCGACGAAATGTTTTGGATGATGCCCACCGCAGTCGGTTTGAGATTGTCTTTCATGTAGCGCGCCATCTCGGTGCCTACCGTGCGATCAGAAAAACAAGAACGAAACACGAAAGGCTTATCCTCAGTAACCTTGGGATTCGAGCTGGTGGGTGTGACGAATACAATCTGCTTTGATCCGAGACGATCACCGAAAACCAAAGACTCTTCGCTCATCTCTCCGCCGATAACAGCAGGAACTTTATCGGCGATGATCTTATCCGCAGCGGTGTTTACGGAAGCAAGGTCAGCGCCATGAGGGATAACCTTTAGCTGAATAGTGTTTCCCGGATGCTCCTTTTCAAATTCAGCTTTTGCGGTCTCGATCCCGCTCATCAGGGATCTGACAGTATTGTTGTAGGCATCGTTGAGCCGAAAAGCCACACCGACGGTAAGGGTCCTCGTCGCCGCAACCGCCTCTACGGATGACAGTGCAAGAAGTAGTGCAAATATTTGTCTACCATTTTTCATTGTATGGCCTCACGTCCCATTCAAAGGTCCAACAGCTCTTGTCCTGCTCAACCACATGGATGATGGATTTGGCGATGGAATCCGAGTTGATAAAATTTTCCGGTGGAGCATCCGGGTTTAGCCCCTTGGTGCGTTCGTTGTCGATCAGACCATCAATGATCAGATGCGCAACGTGTACACCTTCAGGCCCCAACTCTTTTGCCAGACTTTGCGAGTAACTTCTAAGGGCTGACTTGGCGATGCAAAATGGCGATGTCTGAACACCGCCACGAGTGGATGCCGTGGCACCGACATTGATGATGGTGAGGGGAGTCTTTTTGTTTTTTTCTCTCAGCAACAGGGCCTCTCTTGTGGAGTTGAACGCCGAGAAAAAGTTGAGTTGAAGCGATTTCTCGAAATCATCGCGCTGAAGATCAGCGGCTTTTTTTCTTGGAATCCAGGTCGCCATGCAATTCACGAGAGCGCCGACGGCTCCGTGCAACTTCTCAATCTCCGCAAACGCTTTCTTGGTTGCAGCGGGATCAGCAAGATCGACCGCATGAACCGAAAACGTCTGCGTTTCACCGCCAGATAGGATCTCTTTCTTGGTCTTATCTAAATCCTCTTGGCCGCGTGCAAGCAGCGCCACAGGATATCCCAAGGCGTATGCTTCTTTGGCGAGAGCCTTACCCAGACCTCGACTGCCTCCAGCTATGACGAGCGCATTTTTCATTAGTAAGCTCCTTCCAAATGACCGTTAATCTTCACTCCGCCTCTCAACTCCCTCGATCTGCTCAAAGCTGATTCAAAGGTCGGCATGACCGTCAGATAGCAGCCGACGTAATCGAGCTGCCGGTCGGTGCTTGAGAGTTGTGCGCCGGATTTGGCGAATGTCGCTTTGAATTTCACTTCCGGCGCAGACGGAAAAGAAATCGTCTCGAACTGCAAAGGCTCTGGCGATAAGATGTATTGCAAGCAGGCGTACTGCGGAGTTTTTGTTTCGATGAGGGGAGTTTTGCCGCAAGCCCAATCCAACAGTTGCTCTTCGATGCGGATGCCGTAAGCGTTGTTGATCGACTGAAGAACGTCGGCACCGACAAATCGCGGGTTAAAGTCAACGACCTCTACGTGGTCGGAGTTGCTGACGATGACTTCAACGTGACTTGCTCCTTCCGTGAATCCAAGAAGTGCGTGGGCCTTTTCGATGGCAGCGATGATTTTGTCTCGAAGAGGATGCGGATAGGGAAAACATGATCCCATTTCGACGACTTCATTTTTGGAATAGAGAATCCGCGAGAGCAATCCTAGACATTGGAACTTGCCACCCGAAGAAATGGACTCGACGGAAAGTAGCTCGCCGTCAAAAGCCTGTTCCAAGTAATAAGCGTTTTGGCTGCGCACATAGTTTTTTACATACGCGGGATCGCTGGCGTTACCTTGCTCCCATTCGGATCTCGCTGCCATGAAATCTTCCCAGCTCTCGCAACGCTTAACGTAGGCGCTGAAAAAACCATGCACGGGCTTAAAGTAGGCCGCCCCTCCAAACTCCCAGCTTTGCCATTTGTCGGCGACAGATTGCGGAACAAATTTGAGCTGGGATAGGCCGAGCTCGACCAAACGACTTCGCAGACGTTTCTTATCAAGAATCAGAGCGAGCACATCCGGCGAGGCCGTTGGCAGGCCAAATTCCTTTCGGAGTTTCGCCGTGATGACGGCGCAAGGATCAAAGCCCGAATAAACACATACCACTTCTCCAAGTGAACGCAGGACGCCCGCTATTTTCGGGACGGTCGCATCATTCCATGTATCGACGGGAATGATTTGATCGATGCAGCCAACCGCCGAACGGTAAGGTTCTGGAGCGCCGGATAAAAGCGTTTCATCAGAAACGGCGGCGACCACATAAAAACCCCGCTGTTTGGCCGTGCGCACGACCTCCAGAACAGTGCCTTTTGGATCGAGGAATAAAGCAATCTGACTCATGCTCGCACCCCCACGATCACTTGCTTGCGCTGAGTGGAGATACGAGAAACCGCGAGCCAGCCGAGCACCACGGTAGACAACGTGAGCGCCACGCCACCTTGAGCACCGGACTGATCAATAGATGCGGCATAGCCGAGCGTTGATAGTGCCATCAGGAGCGAAGCCACAGAAGACAGCGTGAACTGGTAACGCGCCATATTGTTAGCGGGGCTACCTGCGAAAAATTCGGAGCTATGAAAGAGCCAGATAGCTTCATAAGCAAGATTGAGTACAAAGAAGCTCGCGACCCCTAAACGAAGATCCGTCTGCGTAGTCAAAAGAAGTCCGACAATTCCTGTGATGGTGCAGACGATCAATCGAAGTGGCCAACCGCCATTTCCTTTCAGGAAACTTGGGAAACGCCAATTGACCCAGAACCCTCCAATGATACCTACCGATGCGGCTACTTGAAAAATGCCTGTACCCGACAGGCCAATATCGAAGTGCCGTAAGGGGAGATAGGACACGAGGATAGAATAGGCCCCTTGGAAAATCGCTTGGGAAAAACAAACCGCTATAAAGCTCGCCTTCAGCATTGGGTCCGCAAGGATCTCTGTAATCGTGGCGACGATGTGGTTAGCGCGGACTTCGGAGAGGGCGGGAGCGACTTCGAGCTTCCGCAAAAATGAAATAACTACTATTCCGAGGCCATAAGTTGCGGCGTCAACGGCAACAATAGTCCAAATCGAAACTTTACCGAGGAAAAGGCTCGCCAGCACGCCCGCTGCGACTGTCGAAAGAAAAAAGCTCAGAAAGAATAACTTGATCCTGGACGCGGCCAGGCTATCCGGTGAAATGACTTTCACCCATTTAGTCATCGCCGTTCGCGACGTAAAAAGGAGGAGTGAGCGAATGGCCACAGCAGTACAAAGTGCGACAATGGGAAGCTCGTAATAAACGCAAGCGCCGCAGAGGACACTTACGAAAATTGCTAGAACGTCGTTGCCCACCAGGAGCTTCTTTGAAATAGCGCGATCAATCCACCCGCCAAGCGAGGAAGAAACGAACACCGATGGCATGTAAGAAAGCACGAAGATCAGGGATGCTTTGACGGCGGAGCCGGTTTTCGCAAACACCATTGCTGAAAGAGCGAGGGTAAGGAAATGGCTGCCGCTCTGCGAAATAAACGCTGCAAGCAAGAGCTTGATGAATTCACCACGCTTATGCACGGGAAGTCCCCCTGCGCTGCTCGCGAACGATAATTTTTCCAATGCCAGACCAAAACTCATCCCAAAACTGAACGCCAGAATCAAAACCGCTGGTAAAATGCTGCGTCTTTTCCTCGGAGGTCTGGCAGAAACGCAAGAAGATCGAAACGTCGAGCCTGATGTGCTCCATCTCCAATTGGCGATGTAGTTTGAAGAACTTCGTTTCGGCGAGGGAGGTTTCAAGCGCCTTTGTATGCGCGAGCGAAGAGAATACGGTTTCGATATTCTCCTCAGCGCAAATTTCAAGACCGAGAAGAAGCCCCAAGATTTCCTCATCCGACTTCGCGGTCACTAAAACGTGCTCAAGGAATTTCAGGGCGTCGTTAATTTCTGGTTCATTCGCCATCCGAGCGCGATCAGAGTCTTGGGCACCTGCCGCAAGAGCCGTTTCCCAAAACATCTCGTGATGAATCTCGTCGGCGTTGCGTGCCCCCAATTCCTCATAGGCCGTCTGGATTGTGTAGTGACGCAGCCGGTTATTCGACACCCTCGCCGATGCCGAGCAAAGGATGTAGGGCATGAACTCGGAGAAGCGGTGCCACTGAGTACCAACTACTTTCGTTTTCACAAGTGATGGCGAAGCCTGTTCGGAATCAAACCGCTCAAAAATTTTCTTTTCCCTAAAACGACTCAAAAACGAGTTCGCCCAGGCGACAACATCGGGATGGTCGGCGGTGTAAGTTTTCTCTTGAACGTAATCATAACCTAGAGCCGAAATATCTCGGTAGTTGATGGACAGTCTTTCACCTTGCACTAGATACCTCCTTCGAGGCGTCGCCCCTAATAACACCGAATTTTTTCAGCATGTGATGCAGCGTGCTCTTTGAAACACCCATTTTCTTTGCGGCATCACGCATTGATTTTGATGATTTGAGATTTTCCGAAATGAAATCGAATCGCTCTTTTTCCTGACGACTGACGAGATCAGGCAACGTCAACGTCTGAAGCGGTGCTACACTGAAAAATTTAGCGTCGAGGCATTCGGGCGTGATCGTCTCTGATTCACTCTGAGTCAGAAGTTTGGTCACATAGTTTTCAAGCTCGCGTACATTGCCCGGCCAGTAGTAGTTTTCCATCAACCGGACGGTGCGCATCAGGAAACTCTTTTTCTTATTCTTATCTCGATTGATCTGATCGCAGAAGTGCATGACCAGCGGTGCAATATCCTCTCGGCGCTCCTTAAGCGGAGGAATGTGCATAGAGATGATGTTGAGGCGATAATACAGGTCTTCGCGAAACCTTCCCGCCTCGACTTCCGATAGGAGATCGCGATTTGTGGCAGCGATAATGCGTACATCAACTTTCACCAGGCGATTGCTGCCGAGCGGAGTAACGACTTTTTCCTGAATGACCCGTAAGAGTCTTACTTGCGTTGCGAGTGTTGCTTCTCCGATTTCGTCCAAAAAGATCGTCCCACGATTGGCGTTCTCGAACTTGCCTTCTTTGCGCATGTTAGCGCCGGTGAATGCACCGCGATCATGGCCGAATAGTTCGCTCTCAATTAGGGTTTCAGGAATAGCACCGCAGTTGATCGCGACGAACGGCCCGCTGTTGCGTGGACTGTTGCGGTGGATAGCGCGAGCAATGACTTCTTTGCCGGTTCCGGTTTCACCGAGGAGGAGGACGTTGGCTCCCGCCTCTTCGCGAGCGTACTTTTGAATGTCGAGACATATTTGGGCTAACGCCTGGGAGCGGCCAGCGATGCCTAGACTGCGAATCAATCTCTCGTTTTCAGAAAGAGCGGCGGGAGGAATCAGAATCCGGGTCGTTTCGTCAAACTTGGTACACCACTGTTGAACGATGCTCAGGAAATAGCGTGGATCTTCACTCTTCTCGATAAAATCAACGGCTCCACCGCGTAACGTCGCCTTGACCGGATCACGCGACTTCGTGTCGCCCGAGTAAACGAGAACGTACAGGTTTGGGTTGATAGCGCGAAGTGCAGCAAGTGCATCTGCACCTGTCTTGTCTGGAAGGTGATAGTCGAGAATTACGAGAGAGTATCCACTGCTATCACGTTTGATGTTCTCAACGGCTCCGGCGGCGGTACGAACCACATCGACTTCATAGCCATTGTCTCGAAGAAGCAGCTCGGTAGCTTCCAGGTTATCGGCGTTGTCATCGACGACTAAAATTTTATGTTCCATCGGTCTGCTTCCCCTTTCTACGCAAAACAGTGCGTGCGTAGACATGCTTGAGCAACCGTCATGCCACGCACAAAATTTCTATTTCCCGCAACAACTGGAGCGAACGTGCATTACTCGGAAAGTGCTAGAGAAATTGTTGATTAGGATTCATCGTCGGATGGCGAAACAGAGGGGAAATCAGAGCTGAGGAGCGGGGAAAAACCGTCCGAAGTCTTGGACAAACTACGATGCTAAAAGGCTTTCCCTAGTTGCTACAACTACAGGTGATCAAAGAAGAATCTACGAAATCCAGACCATCAACCGCCGTACTGTCCCACACTTGGGACAGCGAGTCAAACTGATTCTGGTTTTGAGCGATAACATTTGGAAATTGGCCGGTTTTAGCTCTCTTTCAAATGTGTCCGAGGTGTTGGACACGTCACCTCTCCATCCCTGATTTTTCGCTGTCCAAACTCTTGGACTCGTCCCAGAGTTCGCCCACCCCGTAATCCCCTGATTTCATGCTCAATCACGCAAAATCGCGTCCCACATCTCGCCCGATTTTTACTTCCGCGTTTTCTCAATTTTTTCTTCTGAAACCTCGCAAAAGATTTTTCTAATCAGACGCTTACGCAATACCTCCAAGCGCGTGGCACAGCCCTTGAAATTTATTAAGGGCGAGAGGCGCGCACTTCTCAAAAAAACTGCAACCGCAGCGCGGAAGAAATTCTGCGCGCATCTCTGGAGGAATTTGCCATGAGCGAAATGGCTGATCGTGAAAAGAAGTCTCGTCGCAAGAAGCAACCCCGCTGCTGCCCTGTTTGCTCTTCGACCAGGTTGGAAAATGTCGGCGGAGAATATTTCTGCCGCGAATGCGATTGGGACAGCGTGGACATCTATGCCCGCATGTGTGCCAACGAAAATTCGTATGAACACCTTCGCGACCCAGACAAAGAGGACTTTTAGCAATGTACGAGGCTCTAACCAAACAACTTATAGGAGGATCACGATGCTTAAAAACGATCAATTCGATAATCGCGACTTTCGCGAAACGCTTTCCAATGTGCCGGATCTGGCCGTCATCAAGGAAGCTGCCGACCGCCTTCAAAAAGCATTCTGCAAAGAGTTCGGCATCGAGATGCGATACGGCTCATTTCACTTCGTCTACCACGACGGACAGCTACGGCAGGTCGAGGACCACCCAAAGAATCGCCGATTTCTACTCGTTTCCAAACGGCAATTCGCAAATGGTGGGGATGTAGACTGATGAACTTTTGGAAACCAAAAATTTATCTTCTGCCAGGACTGATTGCGCTGCTGTTTGAGCAGCAGGCTTTCGCCCTTTTTCCAAACGTCTGCTCGGTGGTGAAGACGCCGGCGTTCAATAGTTGCATGGAGCTGAACATCACTCCGGCGATGTGCGGCTGGCCGGTCCCAAGACCGTGCGCGCACTTTAGCTACTACGTTCCGGTGACGTTTGTTGAGTCGGTGGCGAATCCCAAGGAGACATTCTTTGGATCTCTCCCCGGAGCTGCCGTGCAACTTGGCACGATGGGATCGGGACTGCCTTTCGGCGCAGAAGGGGATCAAGGCGCGCATTCGTTTCAATCGCACGCGCTGACGGTTCCGTTCATCAACATCCCGTATCGAGCGATGCCGTGTGACGACATTCCGATTGAGCGGTGGTGTTTTGAAGCGATGAGTGAGCATGTCGATTCGCATTGGCGCACGGGGAGCGGTGACTCCTTGCAGCCCGCATTTCTAGCTTGGATGGCCGCCCCGAAAGCGTGTCTTCTCTACGGAGCTGCAAATTCCGTCGCTGGAGAACCTGGAACACCTGGCGGGGGAGCGCCGATATGCAGCTTCCCTAATCCGCTACCCAAGTACCCACCGTCTCCTCGCCAGGTGTGTAACGGATGGGGGATCTTCTTCCCACGCTACGGCACTTATGACGGCGCAAGTCAGACCGTCGGTGCGCTGATGATCGCGGATCGTCTGAAGAGTTTGGGAAGCGAAGTTTTTATGAGCGTCGATTCAAGCGCAGACGAGAAGTGGCAGATGATTTCTCCCACTCAGTCGCAGTGTTTTCGTCGCGGTCAGAACGTGGCGTTTCTCGAAACCGCTGCAATGGCGACCGACATAGGCCGCCTGCAAAGCGGAAAAATGAAGAACTACCTTTTTACGGTTTGGAAAAAAGTGTCTTGCACCAAAGACCTGCCCTACGTCGCTTCGACGATTGCCGCGCAAGGTTTGATGCAAGCCGTTTGTCAGGGGCTTTAACTATGAGATTTGGTGAACATCTAGTTTTGAAAAATACCGTCACTGCCGAAGCGATTGCCGAGGCCATTGCCGTGCAACGCTATAAGAAGGCTCCCCTTGGACGCCTTCTGCGCGAGCTGGGGCACATTGACCAGAACACGCTCAATCTGGAACTGTCCTCGTTCTTGAAGCTCAAACTCAAAGAACCGCTGCCGGAAATCCTGGCGCGTCTATCGACCGCCGCGATCATCCCAGAGGTAAGCGACTGGCTCCACGAGCAAGGATTGATCGCCATTGGTGCTGAAGGACGTATCCTTCATGCGGTATCGGATCGTTTCCAAGACGAGATCATCGAGAACTTTGAAAAGAAGTGGCGCTGGCGGCTCGACGTTAAAATCGTTGAAGCTCATATCTACGAGTACCTAAAAAACCAAACGGGGGCATCTTCCGAAAATGGCACGCAAGGTCGTCTCGTTTTATCAGAAAACATCACCGACGATCTCAAGATCAAATCAGACAATCCCTATGCACGGCTCTACCGAGAGTGCATTGCAACCGCAAAAGAGCGGTCCATCAGCGATATTCACATTGAACCAAAGGCGGAATCACTTGAGATACGCTTTCGCATCCACGGCGACCTTGTAACGTGGAAGGCTTTGGAGAAAGAGCACCGCGACGCCTTTATAACTAAGGTCAAATGGCTCACCAACCTGGATCTCTCGGTTTCGGGTAAGCCGCAGGACGCTCGCGCTACCTACTACGATTTGAAGTTGAATCTGCGAGTGAACGCATTGCCTTCGCGCCACGGCGACAAGATCGTGTTGCGCCTTCTCGATCAAGAACGGCAGTTCCACATCGAAGAGTCAGGATTGCAGGCAAAGTCACTCGTGGATCTCAAGAACGCGGCAGAGTTGAAGAATGGTTTGATCATCATCTCCGGCCCAACGGGTAGCGGCAAAACGACAACGCTTTACGGCCTTATCAATTCGCTCGACCACAAGACAAAGAACATCACGACCCTGGAAGACCCATCGGAGTACGAGCTTTTCGGTGTCACGCAAACGGAGATCAGCCGTCATCTCTCGTTTGCCGCTGCCCTTCGTGCGCTCATGCGTCAGGACCCGGACGTGATTTTACTCGGCGAGATCCGTGATGAAGAAACAGCGAAGCTCAGTTTCAAGATCGCCAACACGGGCCACCTTGTCATTTCGACCCTACACGCCAACGGCGCTGTTGAAAGCATCGAGCGTTTGAAGGCTCTTGGAGTTGATGATTTCTCGATTAG
The DNA here is from genome assembly GCA_041736915.1 of Bdellovibrionota bacterium. GTDB lineage: Bacteria > Bdellovibrionota > FAC87 > UBA2466 > UBA2466 > JBGSST01. The sequence goes on along the minus strand of JBGSST010000158.1, from coordinate 46,461 downwards.
CTCCTCGCTCCGCTTCATTGGAGCGCAGCGACTCGTCAAGAAACTCTGCGAGCACTGTTCGGTTCCGGTCATTAGCGGCGCATCGAAGCCATTGTATCTCGATAAGTTGAGGCCGTTAGAAGAAACCCTACAGGACAAGCCGAAATTCAAGACGAGAAACGCCGCAGGTTGCGACAAATGTATTGGCGGCATTAGCGGACGAATCCCCATTTTGGAATACGCTGATGGCGAAGGGGTAGCCGCCTACCTTAACGGCAAACCGCGTAAAGAATGTCTGCAAACGAGCCTGCAACAAGCGGCCTTTAGCCTCGCCGCTCAAGGGCTCATAGATTTGGAGGAAGCATTTCATGTGGCCTAGATCCATTTTGTCCGCAGTATGGGGCGGAGTCGTTGGCGTTGTGCTGGTGTCCTCCGAGGCACACGCCAACGACTTCAATTTCTTCAATTCCGGTATCGACTACTGGAACGAACAGAAAAAGGAAGAAAAGAGCACTCCGGCTGCCGTGCCGGAGAAGAAGTCATCGGCGTTAACACCCGACAAGTTCGATTGGAAAGCGCATCTTGATCCGAGCAACAAAGAATTTTTCCGCGAAGGCGAGTATACGCCGCCTGAACCGTTTATGGAATTGGTGCGCAATCCAACGGACGAGAATATCAAAAATTGGTTCGCCATGATCGAAAAGAAAAATGAGCTAACGAGTCGGATGATGGGCCGGATGCAGGAGTACCTTGCAAAGAACGAAGCTAAGATGGAGCCGCAAAGCAAAGCGATCCTAGTGAATGCGAAAGAGAGTCTGCAAAAGGCACCCCCAGAGACAAGCAGGTATCGTTTCCGCTTCTACTTTGATTCGCAGTGCCCGCACTGCAAGCGCATGTTTGCCACCGTTTCAGATTTGCAGTCTCGCGGCTTCTACGTCGAAGCGTTTCAGATTGATGGCAATGATGTCGCGCTACCTGGCTTGACAGTCGCTGTGACCAAAGCCAGTAAGGCCGACGTGGACAAGCACCAGATCAAGAGCGTGCCGTTTCTTCTGATCGGGGATTTGCAAAAGAAAGTTGTGTACCGGCTTTCTGGTTATCAGAGCACCGATTCGGTCTTTGAAGCTATCAACGCTCAGGCGAGCGGCGGATAAGGTTTTTAGGCCCACCGCAGCAGCGAGGCCAATATTGAATACGCACTTCCCACCACTACAGAGCGGAGCTGCTGAAGAAAAAGGAAATCGTTATGGTGAAATGGATTCCAAAGTGGTGGGACTGGCAACTTTTTGGCCTGATCGCGGTTGCCGTCGTTGGTTTTGTTCTGATGTACGCAGACATCGCACTTGCTGACATCGGTAATCTTCCGGGACGGGATGAAAGTGCCAAGCTAGAGGCGGCGGGCACACTCCTGCACCTCATCGATACGGGACTTTTCAAGTGGGGCGCGCGGCTTTTCGCCGGACTTTGCATCATGAGTGCGGCCTGGGCGTTGAAAGAGCAACGCTTCGGCATGGCCGTCATCTGTGTAATCGGAGCCGTGGTCTTCGGGACAGCTCCTACTTGGGTGAAAAACGTATTCAGCATCAGTGGCGACAGCAGCATTTTCGGACAAGTGGAAACAATGGAGAAACCCTATGTTGCCTTGCTCGAAGACAAGGATCGGGAGGGCGAACATGGTTCGGTATGACAACCTGAAAGCGACTTCAGGAAATCGCGTGAGCCAAACCATCGACTCACCGATTACCATCTTCGATCATTGGGAACTCTCCGATGCCTTCATTGCGCTAACCATCGTGATGATCTTCGGCGTGCTCTTTTACTCGTGGTTCACGATGTTTTCTCTTTTGGTGGTCTTTCTTGGTATTGGGCCTGTCATCAAGAAGAACAACGAGCGCGGGATCTTCCTGCATTGGCCCTATGCAAAGCTCGGCGTTTCGCTGCCCGGAATCATCAACCCACAGGGCGGAAAACGCTATTCGGACTAAAGGGAGAACGCGATGAATTTAAAAAAAATATTTGAATGGAGAAACGAAATGATAGGTGCGGCACAAAAAGGAATCGAGGCGGCGAAACTCAAGACGCCTCCTCTTGGCGAGTACGAAGGGTTGGATCTCAAAAATCTGCCCAAGTACATCTGTTACAAGGCAGCGTATCTCAAAACGCAGATGACGTTGAAATACGTTCTGGCAGCCGTCGTTGCGGTCTTCGCAACGTATGCGGTCATCAGAGAGTATTCCTTTCTCAAGTTCATGGAGCGTTACCGCCTCAAGGAATACATCTTGGCACCTGGCGTGATGGATTTCACCACGGCCTCGCCGCAAACGGTTTCCGAAAGCTACGTCAATGATGCGGTGGCAGACTTTTTATCGCAGCTTGGAAACGTCAACCCTACCAACATTGACGAGCAGTACGAGTCGCTTTCGCGTTCGATGAGTCCTGAACTCAAGATCAAATTCAAAATGGAGATCGCCGACTGGATGAGCCAGGTCAAAGAAAACGGTATCTCGCAGCTTCTTCATGTGAACCAGAAGGAGGTCAAGGCGGACGAGAAGGGCAACTACCGTGTCACGGCAATAAGTCGCGCTGAGTTCTACTCGCAGAATAATTTTCTTGGTCACGAAGATCAGGTCATCGAAATGGAGCTGAAGCTTGTTCCACCGGAAAGCGGGCGTCGTTGGTATCTGCAAATATCCAAGCTCGGATGGAACAAGGTTGAAGCGTTCAGGGCCAAAAAATCACTTCAGAACACGGGAGAGTAATCATGAAAAACTTCTATAAAGTATTCGGTTTCGGATTTATTTTGTTGTCGCTGTGGAGCAACACAGGCTTTGCCCGCATCGTTTACGTTGGCGATGAGATGGAAACCATCACGCTTTCGTATGGTGGGCCGACAATTGTGCGTTTCCCCACGACGGTCAAAACCATCTCCCAAGCTTCGCGTTTCGTGATTGGACCCGCTGATGAGGAGCAACCCAACTATGCTCTGATGTCAGTTACGCCTCGTTTTTCTCAAGGGGAAGACAAGGTGACTTTCATCATGAGCGACGGGTCGATCATCAACACCAAACTCGTGGTGGTGCCGAAGGCCGCCCCTGAAAACACCGACTCCTTTTACGATCTGAGACGAAAGGATTCTCTGATTGAAAAGGCGGAGGCAAACGATCAGACGGGCGAACGGGTTTCCGAATTGGAACTGATGAAAGCCATGATTCGCGGCGATCATGTATCTGGGTATCAGGTGAAAAAACTGATCCGCACCGTTGATACCAAGGTAAGCGGCATCAACTGCCAGCTCGTCAGAGTATACACCGGCGCGAAATTCAACGGCTACGTCTTCAAGATTTCAAGCAACGCCGATGATAAGGATTTCGTGATCGACGTAACCAAGCTCACGCTCGGCAGCCCCAACACAGCAATTCTCTCGCAGATTGATGAACAGAAAATTTCAGGAAATGAAAAGACAGAGCGTCCTGTATTTCTGCGCATCGTCGCGAAACCGGCATCCGTTTACTACAATGTGAATCTACCCGTAGCGGTCGTGAAGAAAGAAAAGGAAAAAGAAGGCTAAACAGCCGTCAGATCCGAATCAGTTTCATAAGGCTACTTCCATCAAGAGCCATTTCAAAAAATGAAATCCCCTCTCACCACAAAAGAAGAGGCGGAGGCTCAAGGAGTATTGCCTTATGAAAGAGAAGTTAAAACCGTATGTCGAAAAAGCGGCTCAGTGGTGGAAGAACAACAAGGAAAAGCGAATCTACGTCATCGCCGCTGGTGTTGGTCTGCTACTGCTACTTACCTACGTCGCCAGCAAGGGAATGGAGCGCGAAACCTATGTTTTCCAATCCAAGGACGGGGTGTCCTTTGAAGGTGGAAAAATTCTTGGATCGACGGATTCCATCTACAAACGCCGCGACCAACTGCTTTCAAAGGCCATCAAGGATCTTGAGGCCAAGCAAACCGCGACCGACGAAAAGTTATCCGGCATCGAGTCTCGACTTACCGAAATTTTGAATCGGCTAAACGGGACGCAGCAACCTGCGACTGGAACGGCCCCACCGACCAATAATACGCAGCAGCAATCCAATCCGAACGGCGAAGCTCCAGGTTTCGGCAATCCGCCACAGCCAAGCTCGCCGAGTGAGTCTTACCCCACGCAGCAGTTCTACCGTGAGCGCGGCGCTGGCATGAGTCCATCGGTGGGAACGGGCTTTGCCGCTCCGCGCATCTCGGCAAAAGGGCCTGCGACCATTTCGTTTCCGGTGAAGGAGGCTGAAGTCGGAGAGCTGGGCGTTGTCATTCCCTCCGGCAGCTACGTCAAAGCCAAGATGATGACGGGTGTGGAAGCGCCGGAGGGGAAAAACTATCCGGTCCTTTTGCAACTCGACTACGCATTTATTGGCCCTAACCGAACCAAGGTCGATCTCACCGGCTGCTTCGGCATTTCCAAAGCCCAGGGCGATCTCAGCACCGAGCGCGTGCAAATGCAGATGGTGAAAATCTCGTGCGTTTCGCAGAAGGGGAAAATGTTTGAGCGCGAGGTGAATGGTTTTGTCGCGGACGACACGGACAACAGCTTTGCTGTAATCGGATCGGTCAGTACGAAGCAGGACCGCGTGGCTGCAACTGCGTTTCTCTCCTCCGTTGTCGAAGGTGTTGGGAAAGCGATTCAACAAGCGCAAACGACTCAGCAAACCAATGCTCTTGGTGGCGGCCAATCGGTGGTCACAGGAGATCAAGCGAAATACATCGGTGCCGGTGGCGCGAGCAATGCGGCCTCGATGGTGACGCAGTGGTATTTGCAGCAGGCCAACCGGCTGCTTCCCACGATCAACATCGGCTCCGGTCAGGACATCTGGGTTGTGATGCAAGACAAGGTGGAGCTTCCCAACTGGTATTTTCGCAAAGCCGATTCGCAAGACAAGAGCGTCTATTCCTATTTCACCAAAATTGCGGAGTAAGGAGAAATTATGAAAACGATCAGTCTATTTGTGTTCAGCACTTTGTTTCTCGCGGCCTGCGCCACAAACCGTGCGCCGAGCCTACGGATGCTTGACGCCAGAGCCGGATATGACGAGGGCGGCGACAAACCGCTTGATGTCACGTTCGCGCCGTCTGACGACAAGGTGATTCCGAAAAGGTCAGCGCCGGTGATCGCGGATATCTGGGTTCATCCTAACGAACTTCCGACGGGTGACTACTTTCTTGGTGGATGGATTCGCAGCATCGTCAAAGAACCGCATTGGGCAACTTCAGGTGGCCTCGAAAAAGTGTTCAAGCCGGTGACGAAGCCTGATCCCGCACCGAAGAATCCAGCTCCCGAACGAACCGAACCCATGCGCAACAGCAGACTTTAATCACACTTGGAGAAAATGATGAATACGAACTTAGTTCCAAAGCCGATCCAGAAATTTCTAACCAATCGGGAAAATCTGACTAAAGCGCTTTTCAGTAGGCCAGAGTCTCTAAGCAGCCTTCTTCCCTATGATGATTTCATCGAGGAAGGGGGCATTTTCCAACAGCGTGACGGTTCGCTGGGCGCCGTCTTCGAGGTGCAGCTTCTTGAACATGAGGTGATGACAGAAAAAGAAATCATTGATGCCGTCAGGCACGTCAAACCTTGGTTCAGTCTTCCCGAAGAATGTGTGCTGCAAGTTATCTATGAGCAGTCCGCGATTTCCAGCAAAGATCGCGTTTGGGACTCGCTGAAAAAACAGTATCCGAGTGGCCACGGCATTTCGTCGGTACTCTTTGATAAGCGTCTTGAGCAGTACCAAGGCGCTTGCGGGACGAGTCAATCCGTTGCTCCGCTCAGTCGGCGCACCTTGCTTGTTGTTCGCTACTTTCTTACCGAAAAGCAGCCGCACAGCTACAAAGAGATATTGGCAAATGATGACATTGTTCTGGGACGAACTTTCAAGCACACAGTCCGGGAGCTGACGCGATTCAAACACTTGGTCGCAGATTTTTCCGCCAATTCCAAGATCAAACTTCGCCAACTCGACGCTCAAGGAGTCTTGGATATTCTGCGCCGTTTTTTTAATCCCAAGACCTATTACAAAAGAAGTTTCGCACCGTACAATCCAAGCCAATCGCTCGCGCAGCAGTTCATCTATTCAAGCCCCACGCTCGACTATCAGGGCATCGAGCGCGAAGGGATCAAAACCCGCACTATCTCGCTTAAAACGAGTCCGCAGTATGCGTATCCGGGCGGGATGGCCTATTTCACCAAGCTCTCTTTCCCTTTCACGATGTCTCTCAACTTCAACTTTCCGAGTAAGGGGAAAGTAAAGCGGTTCTTCGACTTCAAAGAGTTCTTTCTACAAAACACGCCGTCGGCAAAAGCTCGTCGCCAGCGCGAAGAGATCCTGGAAGTGCAAGACAAGCTCGCACGAGAGGATCGCTGCCTTCACATGACTTTCAACGTCACGATTGAAGGTGAAAACGAAGATATTCTGGACGAGCGCACCCGCGAAATCGTGAACGTGTTTCACAACGAGCTTGAGTGCGAAGTCATCGTTGAGAACGACATTGGCCTTGGACTTTGCCTCAACTCTTTGCCGCTCAACTACATGCCAGATTCGGATATGTCGGCGCAGCGGTACATCCGTATTCTTCGCTCGGATGCGGTCAACTTTGTGCCGGTCTTTGATTCCTTTCGCGGTCTCAAAAACCCGTTGCAACTTTTCTTGTCTCGCGAAAACAACCTCGTTCCGTTTTCCCTGACGGAGAACGAGACATCGAATCACACCGTTGTTCTCGCGGACAGCGGCTCTGGGAAAAGTGCGTTTGTCATCGACTGTATCCAAGCGGCCAAGCGGACCAAGCCGGACATGCCTGAACCGCTCATTTTCATCATCGACAAGAAATCCAGTTACACGATGCTCTCGGAATACTTCGACGGCGATCTCACGGTATTTGATCGCAACGGCGAAGTTCCATTCAGTCCATTTCGCGGAGTGTATGACGAAGACAAGATCGCGTTACTGACGAAGCTCATTATCACAGCGGTCAAACTCACGTCGCCTTCCTTTGAAATTGAAAGCGAGCATCAGGCATCCATCAGTCGCGCATTGAAATTTGCCTACATCAAAAAGTGTAAGCAGCAGGGCCTTGCTTATGTGGATGGTGAGCTGTTGCAGCAAAACAGCGACAAAGAAGTTGAGCTGACGATGGAAGACTTCGTGGCCGAGCTCGGCGCTCTCGTTTCAGACGGCAACGAGCGGTTAAGGACTGCTATCGACGATTTGGTTCACAAGTTGCGCCCGTTTTATGACGACGGAATTTACGCAAAATTCTTTCGCGGTAGCCCCGAAAGAAAGCGCAAAAAGTGTCTGTTCTACGCCTACGATCTCGATGCGCTTGATAACGATCCCGTCCTGCAAACGCTGATGACGATGGCAGTGGTTGAAGAAATTCGCCAGACGATCAAGCTGCCAGAGAACAAGGGCCGGGGCGGATTCATCGTCTTCGAGGAATTCGCGATGTTGGGGCGTAACAACCCCGCCGTGCGCGATTTCGCCGTTGATATGGCGGAAACCTGCCGCAAGCTCGGTTACTGGCTAATCACTCTGACACCGAGGCCACAGAACTATTTCGAGCTGGATGTTGGCAAGGCATTTTGGGGTGTGGCTGACAACTACATCTTCCTGCAAATGAATACCGACAACGTGGACTACCTCGCGCAGCACTCCTCCATGCTCGATGAGGCGAACGTCGAAATCATCAAGTCTTTGCGTACCAAGCGCGGTCAGTACGCTGAGGTCTTTTACATGAACAAAAAGAAGACCGTGCAGGGAGCATTCCGCTACCACCCGACACCACTCAGCATGTGGCTATCGCCTACCAATGCCAAAGCCGCGGCTGAAGCAGATCGAGCATTGAAAAAGTTTGCCGGAAAGAAGTGGGAGGCGCTTTCGATGCTTGCGGAGAAATACCCTAATGGCTTGTAGGAGGTTATCTATGCGTTTTCTTATTTTCGGAGCGTTGCTATTTACGCCAGCTCTCCATGCGGAGTCGCTGGATTACCGCAACTCCAACCGATTCTCGCCGAATGAGTATCTGTTCAAGCAGCACGGGTTTGGCAAAGACCCGATCTTTGACCAATACCGTTCCGTTGAACTGAACCTCAATTTGGGAATTGGTTCTGACTGCGGACGCATCAACTTTGATCAGACCATCAAGGCGAGTCTTCGCAATCTGCTCGATGCGAAATACTTTGGCGACATCGGTAAAAACATCGTGGCCTCGGCCCCGATGCTTCTCACCTGCTACATGTCCCCGACTTGGTGCAGCATCCTTAAAAACTTCCACCTGAATGCGAACATGCTTTCAGGAATGCGCCTCGATCAGTGCTCTATCGTGGATAAGTACGTCGATAGCCGTGTTGAAGATTTTTACCGTGAACGCCAGCAGTGCGTGCATCAGTCCATTCAAAATAACGGCGGTGATATGGAAGCCGCGATGGAAAGTTGCAAGAACCACTGGAATGCCGACCTTTCCAATTGGGCTGGCAACAAGTTCGGCAAAGCCTCATCCAATCGCCTTTTGGAATCTTCGGCGCAGTGGCAGGGCATGACCGATCAGGAATCGACCGATCTTCTCAACATCGTGAAAAGCGTTGTGGGTGATTCCATCGTGAGCAAGGGTAACGTGTCAGTGGACTACGGTCCGCGTAACGTCATTCTTACGCCACGCACTTACCTAACGTCGCTTCGAGAGGAAAAATACAAGAAGATCGCAGCCCTTCTTAAAAAAGTGGAATCGGCGGGTTCTGGTGCCAGCGTTTACCGCGTCGTCTCTGACCGTGATTTGAAGGAGCTTAACGGTAACGTCGCTATTGGCGCGGTCGATCATGAAACCCTGCAATCGCTTGCCTTCATGCCGTACCGAGTGCGGGAAGCTGCTTTAGCGAAGCTCTCGGACGCGCTCGCGATGCCAACCTTCACCGAGAAGATGAGTCAATCGCTCGATTTCATGACGCGGGTGACGCAGAACGTAAATCTTCCGACAACCGCAAGGCGGAGGCGGAGCAAAAGCGCAAAGCCCTCAAAGAGCAGATCGAAATGACCATGCTTCTTGAAGCTAAAAGAACGGAACCGCTCAACACAGTTCTCATGCAGATCAACGAAGAGGGTCTGAAATACGAGGACGTGGCACGCGGCCACCGAATTCAAACCAACAGCGCCGTCCGTCGCGGGGAACAGTCGCGATCTGCTTTGCAGGATTGTTCGGACGACATTTTATGTGGAGATTAAGCGATGTTTTCAAGTACCGCCTATGAAGCATTTTATCAATATCTAGGGCTTGCACTGCACTCGCAGTTCATCAAGATCATTACGTCGCAGAAAATATTTCTCGCGATTTTGCTCCTGATATTCGGAGCGATGTTCTTCTTTACCTGCGTGAAGTTCTTTTCGCGTTACATGCCCGATACACTCATATCGAAGAAAGCAGTGCCGCTTTCTGCATTCGTGAAGATCATTGCCTGCTTGTTTCTTGGGATCAGCCTTTTAAAAGTTCAGTCGCATACGCCAGTGAAGAAATTTTCGCAGGTGTCATGGCACACGAATAGCTATATCAAAAAGAAGATTCCAAAAGTTGATGCCGAATACGAGGTAAGCTTCATCTTCGATATTCTGACTCGCTCGGCTGAGGAGGTGGCGCGGTTTCTGGGCGTTGTCGTGGACAATATTTTTAAGAAAACCAACTCGCAACTCGAATCGCCCAGCTTTTTCTACAAGGCGATCATGCTCGCCTCGTCACAAACCATTGAAGATGGCGAGCTGCGCTCCAAAATCGATCTCTACCAAGAGCAATGCTTTGAAAGGGCGCTGCCCTTTATCGAGAAATTCAAAGACGTGGACATGCTGGATCGTTTCTTCGGCAACTATCCCGACGTGGACGAAGAGCTGAAACGCTACAAAATCGCAACCCCGCCTGGAAGTGCGCCGGTCACTTGCCTTGATCTCAAGGAAGAGATGCGCACCAACATGGTCGCCTACTACTTCTCGAAGATGGGGGTTGAGGAGGCCGAAGCAAAAAAGCATCTCGACCCTGGGCTTACCGGCGGAAAGACGATGGCAAACCTTTGGATCTCTCAATGGCTTATCAACCAGCAGCTTGAAAAGCGCGAGGGGTTCCTGGGCATCGAAAAGGGATCTGAGGTTCCGGGCATGGCCGGAAAAGCGGCTCGCTACATCAGCCGGGTATTTTCCTTTGATGGCGTGTTGCACATGCTTGGCCTCGGCGAGCTTTCCGGCATTGGCACTGCCACAGCAAGGGCGGACGAGTTTGCCAACGACCTATCGCGTGCTCCGCACATCGCGGGATTCGTGAAAATGATTTTGATCATGATCTTCCCGTTTCTAGTCTTTTTCGTCGTCGCTGGCAGATGGAAAGCGATCCTCTACTGGTACATGATTTACTTTTCAGTTCTGCTTTGGACCCCGATTTGGACACTGTTCTATCACATCATGACCAACATCGCGTTATCAGCCGACGTGATGCAATCCTTCGGAAAGTTACAGGACATGGTTTCACTTTACAGCGCAAGTCTCATCACCTCGCGACTCTATAAGATGTATTCCATCTACTCTTGGTTGCAACTTTTGGTCGGGCCTTTGCCTACGGCGTTTCTGGCTTATGTGTTTTCGCCGATGCTGCGTGATAGCGGTAGCGAACGCGCACCGGAAGCTGTGGAAGATGTAAAGAACGTCGGAACTAAGGCCGCTGCCTTGATGTGAAAACCTGGGCCACGCATCCTTGCGCGCCTAAAAAAATGCTCCGCTTTGCCACCACCATGATGCGCCGAGCGCACGGAGATTTCGTGTGCAAGGCAAATCATCTTACGAGCAGTCACCCTCCGGTCGCCGTGGGGACAGTCCCGCTGCGCGACTGATTGAGGACGTGCTGCAAGAAACTGTCGTGGTTTTCGGAATGGGCCTCTCTCATTTTGTGAGGCTCCATTTCCAAAAGCCACGTTACACCATTCCCGCGACTGTTCTTGTTTACGGTGCGGCCCTATACGCCTGCTACAAGGGCTATCACTTGCGGCTTTTGCTGGAACTAGCCCCTGAACTCATTGGCACAAAGTTTCTCGCCTGGATCTACCGCCAAAGCGTTGCAAGTCACCTGTACGTCGTCAGCGGCCTTTTAACGGCTTGTATTTCGATTGTGCTGGGCTTCCAGCTCCGATTCACCCGCACGAAGTACCAAAAGATATTCCAGGCCATTGGCCTAACCAACAAGGTAGGCGAATGCCCTGTGCTCGTCAGCCGTAAGAATCTCGACGCCAAACGGGTAAAGCTCACCTTCGATACTCGAAACATTGGGAAAGCCCGTTTTGAATCAGCTACGGGCGATCTCGAAGCCGCCTTTGGCAAGGCAGTTGAATCCATCGAGCACGAGCAGAGTCAAAGATTCATCTCGCTCACGCTTACGGAAAAGAAACTCCCTGGCTACGTCAGCTACGAAGACGTGAGTGCGAAGGAGAAACTGAAGCCGTACAGTTTCTACATTGGTCGCGCACTCGACGGTGTGGTGCAAAAAGATATTTGCGATCTGCCGCACATGCTTATCGCGGGCACCACGGGTGCAGGCAAAAGCTGTTTCTTCAAGCAAGCCTTGGTTGGTCTTCTGCAATCATCCCCACACCTGCAAATGTATCTCATCGACCTTAAGGCCGGTCTGGAGATGGTCGATTTTAGCGATACGCCCAACGTCCGCGTGATTAAAAATATGGCTGATGCTGTATACATCCTGCGGAAAATGAAGGCCGAGATGACGGCTAGGTTCAACTACCTGGAGGAAAGGAAACTGAAATTCATCGAGCCAAAGCGCGACAAACGAGAGCGGATCATCGTAGCTGTAGACGAAGCGTCAGTGCTCTACATGAAACGAGCCAAAGATGATCCTGAGTTCAATTTGGCGTCGCAAGCGCAACGACTCACCGACGATCTCTCAAAGCTCGCTCGCGCTGCCGGTATCCATCTTATTCTGGCTACTCAAAAGGTCTCAAAAGAGATCATCGCAACCAGCATTCAGGAAAACATCTCGGCGCGAATGTGTTTCAAGATGAACACCTTGCAAGGATCGCTCATCGTCCTTGGAAACAAAGATGCCGCCGAGCTGCCCGATACCAAGGGGCGTGGCATCTGGAGTCTCGGGAACAAGCTCACCGTAGTACAGGCTCCCTACATCTCTGATGTCGATATTGTGGATCGGTGCTCACGAATTAAGGCGGAGTTTGCCAAAGAAGTGCGCAAACTCTACCACCCCATGATCGAGATCCCCGCGCAACAAAAAGCCGCCGCGAGTGAACTAGAGCAGGCTGCGAACCGTAGCAAACCAGCAAATGAAAGTGATGCAAACGCTGCTGATTCCGCGAGCGATCTCGCCAATGCTGCTGAAGAAGAAGGAGACGAAGTATGCAGCTTATGAAACCAAAACGAGGAATCGAAATTGGTTCCTCAGATGAAAAACTATTTCGATACCTATACGAAAACAAAATTGCGGCGACTGATCAGATTCACCGCCACATCTATTCCGATTACAACAGACGAAGCGTGCAGAATCGCCTCGCAAAACTGGTTAGGAATCGTCTGATCAAGGGAGCTTTTCATTACGGACTTGGGCACAAGGCTCTTTTCAGTTTGGCAGACGAAGGCTTCAAACGATTCATCATGCCGCTTGGAAAAAATGTTAAAAAGGAGCTTGGCAGCAAAGCACCTGCTCACGATGTGGATTTACTCGAAGTTCGTTGGATATTGTCGCAATCCAAAAAGCTCAAACGCTACTATCCTGAGAATCTAATCACGGGAGATGGGCTTGTTTCCTTCTCGGTGGAAGATTTTTTGATGGGAGATATTCGCCCCGATGCCGTAGTTGAAATCGAGCTGCAAGCAAAACCTTTTCGTCTTGCTTTGGAATACGAGGCGGCAAGGAAGTATGCGGATCGGTACAAGGATCTTGTTCGTCGATATTACAACACCAAGTCTATTCCTGGTGTTCTCTACATTTGTAAGAATGAAGCATTGCTCAACTACATCCGTGGCATCGAGAAGAGCGTGATGGGTGAAGAAACTCCGAAGTTCTACTACTCAGATTTTTCAAAATGGAGTGGAACCGAAAACAAGGTGTTCACCAATCTGCGTAACTCCTGCATCACTCTGTAGGTATGACATGGTGTGTGCATTTGCTTATGTATCGGTCATAGGGGGCGATTTTAAAGGAAGGAGAAGAAGTAATGGATATGACGAGAGTTTCCAGAAATTCAAAAATGACAATTTATTACGGACTGAGATGCTTGTTGCTCGTATGCAGCCCATCTCAATAAACGCCTAGTTTTTACGGCCTCTACGTCCAGAGCCAATACAATACTTATCCGAAGCCCTACCAACCATCGCGGACTTCACTCAAACAGGAGTCCGATATGGAACCGAACGAACAGAATCAGAAGCCTCAGCCAACCAAGAACAATCCGACTAACACCGTTCCGATTCGCGTACATAAAGATATTGCGCGTGCGATTCGTCGCGAGCTTGCGAAGTTGAACAAAAAAGATTTTGGCCGTCGCATCAGCTTTAGCGACTACGTTGCAAAGGCGATCAGCAAACTGACCGACGACGACAAGCGCGAGTTGCAGGAAACGAGCCTGTCCAATGCGGACAAGTTGGAGCTGTTGTTTCGCCAGCAAGCCAAGACTGGTGACACTCAATTCTCGAAAGAGCAGTTCTTGGGTCGCCTTCTGGCCGATTTCACAGCGTCAGTGACCCAAGTAAACCAGCCTCCTAATGAGGCGGAGAAGGAGCAGGAATAGCCCCTATTAACGTGCTTCTCTCCCCTCCGTGGCGAGACTTTTAGGAACCTAACTGGCCTCTTCAACCGAACGCGAAGCCGGGCATTTTGAGAGTCAAAAATGCTCGTAAATAACGGAAATTCCAGCGATCAAACGGTTGTTGAGAACACCAAAAAATGCTATGTTTGCGGTGAAAATAAGGAGCGAAAGCAGTTCGCGGAAGGCGAGAAAAAATGCGCGAGCTGCCGGGGAAAAACGCTCAAGGAATCCGAAGGAAGGGTATGCACACGCTGTCAAAAATGGAAACCCTGGAAAGAGTTTCACAAGAAGCGAGAGCGATTCGCCAGCAAGTGCAAACCCTGCGTTCGCCAGCAGAAGAAATTGTTTCGCAAAAAAATGCGGACGAAGCGAGCTGCGGTGATTGAGAACGCGAAAAAATTTAAGTGCTATGTGCGAGGAAACTTAACCCCGTCGCTTATCAATGATGTCAGTCAAATATTTGCGGACGCGGTGAGAAATTCGGGAGGTTAGTAAAGATGTCGGCATTGGCGATCAAACCTAAGATGACCCGTGATGAGTTCAAGGGACTTGTTGCCCGTATCGTTGAAGACTGCAAGACGCTGGCCCAACAGTACATCGAGACATGGCAACCAGTTGATCCAAGCTGGGACACTATCAACGGAGCCGCGTATCTTAGGCTTTCTACCGATCAGCAAGTTTCCGTTGAAAAGGGCTCGCTTGAGCAACAAATCTACATCTCTATTTCCGAGGCCATCACGCGCTCGAACGCTGATAAGGTGAACTACAAGATCACTAAGTTTTATATCGAACCAGGGATTACGGGCCGTCACGACAAGCGACCAGAGTTCATTAGGCTGCAAAGCAATATCCAGTCTGGAAAATACCGCTTCGTCATCTTCAAAGAACTCGCCCGCATCGCACGAGAGACGGATATTTGGAAACGCTTCTTTCGACTTTGCATTGAGAAAGATTGCGCCATTTGTATTCGCAGCTTCCCGTTTAATCCGAATGATCCATCCCAGATTTTCCAGCTCGACATCATGGCGGCCTTTGCCGAATACGAATCCAACCAAACCTCAAGGCGGATCAAAGAAAACAACTTCTCCGCGATGATTCATTCGGGGAAGTTCAATACCTCGCGCACGTTTCTTGGACTTGATCAGCTTTTAGTGAATGGTGAACCCAAAGTCGGGCTTTACACGATCAATGATCAGGAAATGAAGCAAGTCGTCTGGATCATGAATGAGTTTTTGGCGTGCCGTTCTTATGAGCGCCTTTTGGAGAGGTGCGAAAAAAGCGGCGTGTGCAACAAGAGCGGGGAGCCATTTACCATCGGAATCTTGCGCGGACTTTTGACCAACAGCCGCTACATGGGCAAATGGATTTTGAATCGCGAGAATAAAGAGAAAAACCAAGACAAGCTAATGCCCTATGACCGCTATCAGGAAATCGAGCTGCCCCACGGTCAGGCGATTGATTCGGAACTTTGGGAAAAGGTGCAAGATACCGTCACTCTCGTTGCCGGTAATAAAACAGTCGATAAAGCCACCCGTAGAATTTATCCGCTGTCAGGTGTGCTCAAATTCAAAGATGGTTCGACATTTGCGGGCACCGGAGCATGGTCAAGCACGAGCCAACTAAAGCATCTTTATTACTGGAACAAAGGTCACAAAATCAGAATCCCCGCTGAGATCATCGAAGAAAAGACCCAGGAAACCGTCAACCAGATCAGCGCGAATTCAAAAGAGATGCAGGAGGCGATCAGGGCTCGCATCCTTAAAAATGATGAGGCTCTAGCTGCCTGCACGGAGCAACTGGATCATTTTGATGGCCAGATCGTCGGACTCAAAAAATCTAGGGAAAAATTGGATATGAGATTGGATTTCTTGCTGGAAGGGACCGACCGCGCCGAAGCGGATGCTTTTAAGCAGGAATACCGCGCAAAAATGGCTGCGATTAACTCGGAAATTGGAAAGCTCAAAATAAAGCGGGAGGCTCTGGAAGAGAAGATTACCGCCATCCACGACTCAGCGCGCAATATCGCCTCTTATGGTGATGCGGCTAAGGAAGCACAAAGGAAACTTGCTGCACACGACCCTGTGGCTCTCAGGAGCGTCTATGCACGGTTATTTGAAGCGGTTGTTGTGGGTGATGAGGATGCCGAAGGGAATCGGCGGCTGGATTTCATTTTGCGGGATGGCTCGTCCTTTTCGGCTGATTGCAGGGTGGAGGACGTTTCCAGTACCTGCCTAAAAATGGTGGGTGCCACAGGGGTCGAACCTGTGACCTCCGCCGTGTGAAGGCGGCGCTCTAACCAACTGAGCTAGGCACCCGAAGGAACGAAACGAACCAACGGGTTTACCTTGGTCGACGGAACGCGGCAACCGTAACGTTGGATGGATAGTAAGTTACCGTTATCACTAAGCTATTAGTCTGGCCTACGCGACCTTCGAAATGGAAACCACGTTCTGGGGAACTGATTCGGGGGCTGCACGAACCTTATCCAGGTCTTCCGGCTTCACTCGGTTGGACGGAAACACGTGCAGCTCCACCGGCTTGTCCTGCCCCTTGAACTTGAAGTCGCCGAGCGGCTTCGCCGTATCGGGCGGATTTCGGAGTGACCTAATGAAGTCTCCCGACATCACGATGTTCGTGCCGGGCAGCTGATGAACTAGCTTCTCCATACGATGAAGCAGATCGATTTCGATTGAAGAGGTATCGAACGATTTTTGCGTTACCGACCCGGCAGCAGTCTGCAACTGCACTTGATGGATATCCACCTGACAACCGCGCGCCACGTGAAGCGCAACGCCGCATTCGATCTCAATGCCGTGCACGTCCGTAATGCTCTTTAGCGCTACGCGAAACTCGCGGGCCGCCGCGAAGGCCGCTTCGTAAGGGTTGTTCGCCGTCTCCATGAGACCAAAATGGCCATAAGCCGAATCACCGGCATGCGACTCACGCCAACCGCCGTGCCGAATCAAGCTTTCGGAAAAAGCTTGAATGACGAGGCTGCGCAGAGGCCGTCCCGAGACTTCCTTGTTGTGAATTCCGGAGCTTGCAATGATGTCGAATGCGATACCAACGATGTCGCGTTTAATCGGCAACCGTTCCTGCCCGTTTTCCAAGTACCGCAGAACGAACGGCGGAACCCAGCACTCCAGCTCCTTACGAAACTTTTCTTCGCGAGTTTTGGCTTCTTCCAATGCCTTAGTCGTAGCTTCCAGCTCGAGATTGCGAGCTTTAATTTCCTCAGTGAGCCGGCGGCTTTCCTCATTGGCGCGGTAGAATTCCATTGCCCGCGTAAGACTCGCCAGCAGTTCGTCGGGCTCCCACGGCTTTTTGATGTAATCGAAGATCTGCGCCTTTCGGACCGACTCGACAACCAAATCCTCCTCGGAGTAACCGGTGACGATGATTCGAATCGCATTCGGATGAAGTTTTCTCGCCAGTTCGAGGAAACGGACGCCCGTGATACCGGGCATTCTTTGATCTGACACAATCACGCAAGGAACCGAACGTTCGAGCGCTTCGAGGGCCTTCAACGGATCATCGAACGTCTTTACGTCCCATTCCGAAGGCATCGCCGCTTCGAAAACCGTGAGATTATGAGGCTCGTCATCCACAAAAAATAAGACCGGCTTCATGCGGCCTCCTTGAGAAACTGTTCTTCCGAAAGAGGGAAAGTAATGATGAACGTTGTTCCCTGACCGGGCTCGGACTCGCAGCGAATGTTGCCGCGGTGTTTTTCAATCTCTTGCCTAACGATGTGCAAACCAAGCCCCGTGCCCTTACCAACTTCTTTAGTGGTGAAGAATGGTTCGAACATGCGAACCTGTACGTCCTTCGGAATCCCTTGGCCGCTATCCTTTAGTTTGACGACCACCTGGCTTTCATCCGATGTGCAGCTAATCCAAAGGTTTCCCCCATCGGGCATAGCGTCGATGGCATTCCCTACCAGGTTCATGAAAACCTGATTGAGCCCGACTACGCTTCCGTAAACGTGTACGTCGCCCGGCATGTCGACGTGGACCTTAACCGAGTTCTTGGTGCGATTTCGCAGGATGGTAAGGACCGTTTCGATCACCTGTTTGAGATCGATATCGTTCATCTTCGCCTGGTTCAATCCGGTAAAGTTACGCAGGCTCTTAATGATCTCGAAGGTTAGGCGCAAACCATCGCCCATTACCCCGAATAACTTTTTGGCCTTTTCCTTCTGGTCCGACGGAATATCGGAATTTCTTTCGAATAGGTTCTCTAGAGGGCGCAAAGCCCCGTAGACGAAGTTCAAAGAGTTATTGATCTCGTGGGCAATACCCGCAGACAGTGTGCCTAGCGAAGCTAACTTGGCGGATTGAACCAGTTCGCCTTGAGTCGCCTTTAGGTCACGCATCGCCAGTTCCAGAGCTTCGGTTTTTCCCTGAAGCTCTTCCGTTTTTCGGGCGACCTCGTTTTCCAGATTCGAATTCAGGTAATCGCGCTCCTGGTAAACCACGCTGATATTCTCATTGATCGAGAGCGCGAAAAACAGCATTCCCCCGATGAATCCGACAGAAAGAAACATATACCCATCGGCTAAACCAACTACTGACAGAATATCGTTGACCGAAACTAAGAAGAAAAACAGCAGGCTGAGAATGGCAAAACCGGCCTTCTTTCTGTCTGCGCCAGCGCGCATTCTTCTAAACTCATGCAAACCGCATGAGATGAGCAACACGGGTGTTCCTAAAAAAGGAAGTGTAGTCCCAAACTGAACAACGTCGCCGTCGGCGCCAAAGCTGATGATCACGCAGGCCAGAAAGAGTAGTCCGCAGTACACCTGGTAAACCAACTTATTGCAGACCCCATAAACCAATAATGCGTAAAAGTAGAAAGCGGTGCCGGCCCATAAACCTAGGTCGGCCAGCTTATGGCTCGCCAGCATGCTGTGGGAGAATCCAAAAAGGAAGGGAACCGTGTTGGTGAAATAGACGCAGAACCCTAGACTAGCCAGCCCTAACGAAACCCACAGCTTCTGCTCTACTTTTCCGCGGAAGATCGCGACGGTAAAGATCGCAATGATCAGCAGAGCCCCCGCGGCTATGGCATTGAGTGTCTCGGTGATGAGGATGCCCGTCTGCAGCTTTTCTCTCACCTCCGGGTAGTGGTGAATTCGCGCGAAGTAGCGGCTATAGGAGTGAGCCACCCACTCCATTTCCTTGGCGGCGACCAATTCCTGGCATGCTATCTCCGGATAGCCGTAAAACGACCGGACCGTACGGAACGACTTGTCGCCAAAGGTAAGAATCTTCTGCCCGTCCATGTAGATTTCATGGGCCGAATGAACGATGACGGGAAAACGGACGACTAGATTAGGGTTGGCTTGGCACTGTTCAACAACTTTTGACGATCGCGCACGTAGAACGTGACCGCTCTCCTGCGCCGTCCAATCCTGGACGACGGTCCATCCCGATGGATTCTTTGCTGGCAATGGATCGACCCCCATGAGTCGAGACAATGCCATGAGAACAGCTATGGAGAAGGTTGAAAAAGTCATTAGGCAGCCACTGACTTCTCCTGCCCAGGAGCGTTTTTGGCATCTTTTGCGAAAGTGAAGTTCGCCTTCAGCATCGCTTTTTCCAGCACATTCAGGATGTAGTCGAGATCAGATGTCGTATGTGTCGCCATTACGGTAAAACGGAAGCGGCACTGTTTGCGACTGACCGCGGGATGTACGATGGGCACCACGTAGATACCCTCATCACGAAAGATTTCGTTCATGAGCCCAAGCTTCTTTTCGTCGCCGATGACGACGGGAATTACGGGACTTTCGTGGTTCGCCGGGATCGTGCAACCAAGGTAGCGAAGTCCCTTAACGAAGTGGTTGATGTTGGTATGGAGCTGGGCGACGCGTTCCGGTTCAGCCTGGAACAACTTGATGGCGGCTAGCGCGGCGGCTGCCGTCGAAGGAGGCACCGCTACGGTGAAGATATAGGCGCGTGAGTAATGACGAACCCAGT
Source organism: Bdellovibrionota bacterium (assembly GCA_041736915.1). GTDB lineage: Bacteria > Bdellovibrionota > FAC87 > UBA2466 > UBA2466 > JBGSST01. The sequence goes on along the minus strand of JBGSST010000158.1, from coordinate 26,667 downwards.
CGATCACGTCCTGCTTAGCCGCAACAAACCCGCCGATGCCGCCGCAGATCTTCGAAAATGTTCCCATGACGATGTCGACTTCCGCTTCCGGAAACTTTTCCCACGCACCCAGCCCAGTAGGTCCAATCACTCCAAATGAATGAGCTTCATCCACCATGAGCCGTGAACGATTCTGGCGGCAAACCTTAGAAAGGGCGTCCACCGGAGCTACGTCGCCGTCCATCGAGAAAATGCCATCCGTAACTACTAGTGAACCGTAGTGGCTGGCCCGATTCTCATCCATGATTTTTTGCAGATGAGCGAGGTCGTTATGCTTGTAAAAGCGCTTGGTCGCGTTCGACAAGCCCATAGCGTCTTGAATGGAAGCATGCGCCAGTACGTCGGCTACGACGAGATCCTGCGCATTGGTCAGCGCATTGATCACCCCGATGTTGGCCGTGTAGCCGGAATTGAAAAGCATTACGTCGTCTTTCTTGAGAAGTGACGCCAGCGTGCTTTGAAGCTCTTCATGGGCCGCCGTGAGTCCCGTCGTGACCGGGGAACCAGTCGAACCGAACCCATAAATGTCGATAGCTTTTTTCGCCGCCTCGATTACCTGAGGATGAGAGGCTAAGCCCAGATAGTCATTGGAGCTAGCCACCAGATAATCGTTGCGATCGCCCTTGCGGCGCTGTTTTAGCTTTACGCGCTCACCTTTCGAAGGGAGACGCACAGTGTAGTACTGGTACTTGTTTGACTTCTGCCATTCTTCGAAAAAGATTTTGAATTGCTCCGTCTTCTGAAAGAGGTCTACGTTCGTCTGGTTCACTTCACGAAAGCTGAGAACGCTGAAGCGCTCAGGATTCAGTTCGAAGTCGTAAGCGGACTTCTTCGAATCGACATCCACTTCTAGATACCGGCTTAAGACGCCATCTACGGGGATGCGAGAGTCGATGGTCGAGAAGGCCACGGAGACTTCGCTGCCGTTCTGGCTGAACCGCCGCAGCACCAGACGGCCCAGCGTAAACTCGTTGGTCTCGCAGGTGATCTTCGAAGATGGAATGAGCATTCCCATTTCAAAGTTTTCGTTTGCCGCAAGAGCCGAGGATTGAAGAATGCCCCCAAGGCCCGTCATGGAAACGTCGGTGAGGCGTAACGTGTACTTGTTGCCAAGCGCAGTCTCAAAAAGAAACTTCACCTTCCCTTCGGGGTCGGTCATCTTGAAACGCTTCATCCGCAATACTTTTCCAATTTCGCTCATGCTGATCTCCTAAAGAGCTCATAAGGCGGGTGTTCATGGCCCGCTCAGAAACACAATGCGTTATCGGCATAATTTGAATCAGTCTTGAACCGGACTGGGGTGGAGAGGAAGATGAGGGAAGATGGCTTACGCTTCACACCTAAACTGGCATTCCTCCGTTCGCGGGCTGGCTTTGGCGACCGCGTTTCTTTTTCCCGGCTCGGCCCCCGCCCTCCCCCCCGCCAACGGCGGACCCGAGACCCTCTACACGAGGCTTTTGGAGAGCTTCGAGCAGCATTGGCCGCCGGCCTGGTTCTCGTATGACGAGGCGACCGAGGGGGTGTTTCGCCTTACCTGCCATCGCCACCCCGAACGGCCGTTTTTCATGGGGGCGTCGGTAACGCAAACGATCAACGACTCACCCGACAAGGTGATCGCCATTCTCGATAACGTGGAAAAGTACGGAGAGCTGTTCGCCGGGTTTGAAGAGATAAAGAGAACCGAGACCACGCCGACCGGCTTTTCGGTCTTTTGGCACCGGCCCATCCCCGTGCCCTTCGTACCCGACCTGCGCTACGAAACGACGTACCTAAACAAGTCCTACTCGCCCGACAAAAAAACCTACCGGTACCAGATGAAAAAACACATCGACCTGCTGAAAAGCGTCGATGGCCTCATCGTGGTGGAGGCGGTCGCCCCCAAGAAAACCCGCTTCACGCAGATTATCTTCTGGGACGGAAAGTACGGCCCCAAAGAAACTTTTTCGCCCACGGGAATCTGGAAAGACAACATGCGCGACGTCTACCATTCCAACTACGCCATTAAGCTGCGCGCCGAGAACCCTGGCTGGGATGCCGACAAACTCAAGGCTGAGGTTCAAAAGGTAACTAACGAAAAGACTATCGAGGCCTGCGTGGAGGCCAGAAAATTTTTCCCCGGGGTGACTGAAGGTAAAGACCCCGGTAAATAGAACCCATGATTAAGATCAGAAAATCCAAAGACCGCGGCTTCTTCGATCACGGCTGGCTGCAGACGTACCACACCTTTTCTTTCGCCGAGTACCAAGACCCCGCGCACAAGCATTTTCAATCGTTGCGCGTCATCAACGAAGACTACGTGGCGGCGGGACGCGGCTTCGGCACCCACGCCCACCGCGACATGGAGATCGTGACCTATATCCTGGCCGGGTCACTAGAGCACAAGGACAGCATGGGCAACGGATCGGTCATCAAGGCCGGCGACGTGCAATACATGAGCGCCGGCAGCGGCGTGCAGCATAGTGAGTTCAACCCTTCGGAATCAGAACCCGTACACCTGCTGCAGATCTGGCTTTTCCCGAACGCGAAGAGCCTTACGCCCCGTTACGACCAAAAGTTTTTCGATCCCGAATCAAAACGTAATCAGCTCCGATTAATCGTGTCGGGCGACGGCGCCTCAGAATCAATCGCGATTAACCAGGATGCCAAGATCTTTGCCTGCCGCCTCGACCAAGGAAACGAGCTGACCCAAGCTCTGGCCCCCGGACGTCACGGCTGGCTGCAGCTCGTTAGCGGTGAGCTTTCGTTGAACGGTGAAAAGGTTCTTCCCGGTGACGGAGTGGCCGTTTCCGACGAGAGCAAAATCGCGCTCAAGGGACTACAGTCCACGAGCGAATTCTTGTGGTTCGACTTAGCGCAGGCGTGACAATAGCGACCGGCAGTAAACGCCCATTCTGCGCGGCGAACCGCGAGCCCCTTCGAATTTTTCGTCGCCCTCTAAAACTCCGCCCAGCTTCATGCGCGCGATTATTGCCGCCGTGCGCACCTCTTCGCGGCTGTCATGCTCGGCCACCTGAATTAGAGCGTGGTGAGCCGGGTCCCGCGTTTCCACGTCACCCAGAAACTCGATAGCGGCCATGCGGCTACGCAGCGCTTTGTTTCCGGAATCGGTCGCGTGCCGGGCCACCAGTCCTAAAAGCTCGGGCTGAGTTTCGTAATATACGTCGGCCAGATCGATCGCCTCGCGCAAACGGCCATCCTCCATGGGATTGGCCGGTGTGGCCCCCTCGAGAACCTGCTTCACCCAGGGCCGCCACCGTTCGAAAACGGCGTTGCCCTTCTCTTTGAAGAGCTTCGTGAAATAGCCATCCGACTTAGAGCGTGTGTTCTTGACCCAGTCTTCCAAGAACTTGTTCTGGAAGTTGCCGATCGATTCCTTCTCACTGCCGCGGAGCAACCCCGTTTCCAAAACCGTGAGGTCTTCGGAGTTATTGCGGGCCGCGCCGTTGGTCCAGTTGAACGAGCCGCTCACGCTACGCACGCCATCGGCCACGGCAAACTTGTTGTGGTGCAAGCGCCGGCGAGAGTTCAGCCGCACCTCGAGCCCCATCAGCAGTAAGTCGGGCACCCGGGAGTGCTCTCCCATGGCCTGCCGGCGATCGGTGAGAATGCGCACGCGAACGCCGCGGAAATGGGCCTGCATCAGAGCGTCGACGATCTGCGGCTCGTTGATGTCGAACACGCTGATGATCAGCTCCTTGTTCGCAGACCGAATCAGCGCCAATACCTCGGGCAGGCAGTCCTTATCGAAGACCACTTTGGCGGCAAACAGCTCGGCGCAGGCCAGTATGGCCAACAACCCTAAGGCAACTTGTCGCTTCATAAACGGCATAAGGGATCGCACCCGATCCCTAACGTTTCGGTTTTTTTGCGGGTTTTCACGAGCCGACGAGCTCTTACCCTTAGTTTCAATCAAGCCGATACGAAAGAGCAGCTATGGGCTTTAAACCATTCCAAATTGGCAAGTACACCTTCGAAGAACCGCTCGGGCGAGGCGGCATGGCCGAGGTATACCGCGCGACCGCCCGCGGGGCTGGCAGCTTCCTCAAGCAATTTGCGGTGAAACGCATTATTCCGGGCGCGCTCGATAACGACGCCGTGAAGCGCTTCAAGGAAGAGGCCCATCTCAACAGCAAGATGAGCCACCCCAACATCGTGCAGGTTTTCGACTTCGTAGAGGACGACGGCAACTTTCTGCTCGTGATGGAATTCGTACACGGCCCGGACCTATCGGCCGTCCTGAAACGCTGCCGCAAGAAAAGGCAGGCGGTTTCATCGGAGTTCGCCGCTTACGTAACGCAGGCCATCTGCCAGGGCCTCGACTACGCTTACCACTCGATTCCGCCGGGGGCCGCAGAACCACTCCGCATCGTTCACCGCGATATCTCTCCGCAGAACATCATGCTGACCTACGAAGGGCACGTGAAGCTGGTGGACTTCGGGATCGCTAAAGCGGCTTCCCACCTAAAGCTGACCCGACCGGGATTCGTACGAGGAAAAGTGCCGTACTTCTCCCCGGAACAAGCCAACGCCCAAACGGTGGATCATCGCAGTGACATCTTCTCGGCGGGGCTGGTGCTGCTAGAGATGCTCATCGGCGCCAAAGCGTATGGCGGCGAAAGTGATAACGAGATTCTAACCAATGCCCGCGAACGAAACCTGCCCGCGCTGATTGAAAGCAATCCTTTGATTCCCAAAGGTCTCTTTCCGATTCTCACTCGCGCCCTCGAACGAGATCCCGACCACCGCTACCAATCCGCGGGAGAGATGGGCCGGGAGCTTAGACGATTCTTGGACGAGGTGTCTCCTAGCTACGACGAACACCGCGTATCGAAGAAGCTAGGTGTTCTCTTCGACCAAGAAAAGCGGCAGGCCCAGGCCCCTAGCCGCCGGAGCACTCCGCTTTCCACCCGGGAAGAGATGGAGCTATTGGCCGGACTCGAGGGATTTGGCCGCCAGCTCGGCGGCGTTGCCGAAGCCAAGGTCGAGGCAGAGGCTGGGATCGAATCCGAGTTCTCGGCGGAGGCCCTCAGGAGTAACGAGATTCAGCTGCAAACCCACGTGAATGTTCGTGTGCCGCGGGGATCACGTCGACGAAAGTCGGTTCTTCGGTGGTTCAAGGTGGCAGGTTTCGTGATGGTGGTGTCGGCCGTGTTCCTCTTTCGGGCGCGCCTCCACCGCTCACCCGCGACCGCGACGGGGTCACCAGGTTGCCAGCTCTCCATCGAAAGTTTGCCTCCCAAAGCGCACGCCGTGGTGAACGATCGTCCAGCGGGAGAAGCCCCCGTGACGGTCAATGTCCCCTGCGGTGAATCGGTCCGTTTAGTCCTGCAGCGATCGGGTTACAAAACCTACTCCGGTCGCGTTACCATTGAAGAAGCCGCCGGAAGCGTGCGGGTAAAACTAGAAAAGAAAGGACGCCCATGAGCGGCCGCAATCGAAATCCCAAGGCCGACCGAACGAGCACCACCGAGCTTTTTGTGAAGGCGCGCAAACATGGGCCCCGCGAGGTAAACGACCTCGTGCGCAGGATTCACGATCGCCTTTTTCGGTTCTGCGTTTACCTCACCGGAAACATCGAAGAGGCCCGCGACCTTTCCCAAGAGACTTACGTGAAGGTACTAGAGAGCCTGGACACGCTGGAAGACCCGACCCATTTCGTAAGCTGGCTCTTCACGGTAACGCGCAACAAGTTCTTGGACTACGTGAAAAGCCCCCGCAATCGCCCCAAGCGTCCCATCGATGAGCTGGAGAACGTGCTGCAGGTGGCAAGCGGCGGAAAAGACTGGGTGGCCAATCTGTGCCGCCAGCTGGACCAGCTTTCACCTCCGGACCGCTACCTGCTATTGCTCGTCTGCCTGGAAGGGCACAGCCACGCCGAGGCCGCGGCCCTCGTCGGAAGTACCGAGCAGGCCGTAAAGGTAAAGATTCATCGGCTGCGCAAAACCTTCGACCGCAGTGATTTCTTCACGGGGTCGGTCGAAACCGCCAAGCCCCAGAAATAGCCCGTTTCGGGGTGACCAAACTTTTTACACTCTCGGCCCTTAGACGGTCCTTTGTAACCTTTTGGCGGACCAGCTCGTTCTCCAGTCACATAAGGAGAACATCATGGGCAAACTCAAATATCTTCCAGCCGCGTTTATCATCGCCTCGGTCATCGCCGGTTGCGGTGACCAGAACGCAAACCAGAACCAGGTCGGAGAGAACAACACTCCGGTCGTGATAGCGCCAGCGGCCGGACCAACTTTTCAGCTAACCTCCCCGGAAAGGATCCTCGCCGGCGGATGCGCGAAGTTTAAGATCGTAGCCAATCAGCCTGTAGCGCAGGAACTTCTGTTCGCCGCGGAAGACCTATCGATCGCCATGTACCGCGACTCAGCGTGCCGCCTAGCGATTGGCTCGGTGCCGATGCCATCGGGCTCAACCTCCGCTGACTTTTACGTGTCCACAAAACGCAGTGGAGCCTTCTCGCTGAAACTGCGCTGGGACGTGAACAAAGAACCTTTGAATGCGGCGGGAACCGTACTGCCCTCGACATCGTTAAAGGTGAATATCACCGGAAAAAGCAACGCCGTCGCCGGGGAATGTTTCCCGGTGGTACTCCGGTCGTTAGACATCCACGACAACGTGGTGGTGTCCAATGCAACGTTCACCCTTTCCAACGGTTTCTACAAGGATTCGGCCTGCGCGAACGCGCAGAACGTGCCGTTACCTTTCGGCAACCGGGCGACCTACGGCCTTTACTCCAAACGAAATTCGGCGGGAGTACAAACGCTTCAAGCCCAAGCTCCGGGAGTAGCCGATGGAATGCTTTCCACCACCATCGTGGCGGCCCCGATTAAGAACGTTTGGACGTACTTTCCACGAATCGCCTTGAACGCATGCGGCGCGGCTTTGGTAAGAGTAGGCGACCAGTTCGGTAATGAAACGAATTCCCCGTCCGACCTGCAGATCCAGGTGTCGCCCGTCGCGGGATCGCGATTCTTCCTCACCTCCGACTGCTCGGACACCGCAAAAACGGCTCCCTTCAACGTAGCCATCGACCAGGGCAGGTCACGCGTGCTCCTCTACATCAAGGGCACGGTTGCCGGGGCCTTGGAAATCCCCGCCCGAGTCGTGAGCGCTTCGCCTTCGCTAACTCTCTCGCCGCACACGGGACGCTTCGTGGTCGACGTGGCCCTGCTAGCGCGAACGTTGGCGTACTCACCGGCGGATACCACGATGACGGTAAGGCGTGCCGCTTGTACGAGACTTACGGTGCAGCTGCTCGACAACGTGAGCCTGCCGACACGGACGTTGGCTAACTACGCGCCAATGTTGAGTGGCAGCGACGACAAAGCGCGCTTCTTCAGCAACTCGTCGTGCACCACGGCGATCACCCGCGCCTCGATGGTTAGCGGAACCAGCAGCGCCACGTTCTACTACAAGGACGTATCGTCTGCCGCCGGGGACCATGTCTCCGACGTAACGGTCGCCGACCCTCAGAATATCTACACGGCGGCTCGCATCCGTATCACTTCGCAAAACTAATCACTAAACGCACGTCCGGGGGACGGCAGGTAAAACTGCCGTCCCCCCGTTTCGTTTGTAAACTCGCGATTAACGCGCGCGTAACCGCGTAACCAGCTTAGAGATCTTGGCGAGCCCCATCGGGTTGCCAACCAGCAAACTGCTGAACAGCTCCAGCGCAGTGTGAATGTCTTCGCGCACGATCTTCAAGCGACGAACCTGAAAGTTCCCCAGCTCGCCCTTGTTGCGCTTGGGAATGACCTGCACGAGTCCGTCGATGCCCGCGCGGGCCTCTTCGAGAATGCGTAGCTCGCGGGTGCGCAGCACGTTGCCCACCGAGCGCCAGATGTTCTCGTCGGCCGCGAAGTAAAAATTGCGGTCCGCGGCTACCCGTAGGCGTTTGATGCAGCCCCAGGTTTGCAGCTCGGATAGGCCAGAGCTAACGGAGCCCGCCGAAAGTGACAGGGCCTCTTGCACGTCAGAGGCGTTCAACGGCTCGTTGCGTAGAAACAGCAGCGACCAGATGCGGCCGAGGTTGCGGTTGAAGCCCCACTGTTCCACGAGATCGCCGATAATCTCAGAGAAGGCGATCTCCTCCTCGGTCATTTGAATTTTTTTCGCGTCCGCCATGTTTCCGAAAGAGAGACAGAGATACCATCCCTTTTCCGAATAGGGAACTAAACCCCAGGGGCTCCAGCCCCGCGGCTAAAGCCTCTTCCGCCAAGCCCCGGGGCGACACGAAGCCCTCTACCGACTCCTGCAGGTAGCGGTACTCTTGCCCCCGGCCGGCCAACTTCCCCAGAAGCGGCATTACCCAGCGCCAATGAAAACGAAAGAGCCCCAAGAAAAGTCCTTCCGCCGGAGGGTGCATCTCGAGCACACCACAAACGCCACCCGGCTCCAGCACGCGGTTCCACTCGCGAAAGGCCTGACCCCGGTCGGTAAAGTTACGCACGCCGAACGAGCACGCAATCGCCCGCACCGTGCCGTCACCCAAGGGAATCTTCTCCGACGGGGCAATCAGCCACGAAATGCCGGCGCTAGTGCGCTCTCGCCCCAACGCCACCATGGGCGCACAAGGATCGGCCGCAATTACCTCGGGAACGCCCGATTTCACCATTAGCTCCGCCACGTCGCCGGTGCCGGCCGCCATGTCGAGCCAGCGCCCTTTGCCGGCTAAGTCTAACAACGTGCCCACGAGACGCCGTTTCCACCGCCGGTGCTGACCCAGCGAGATGACGTCGTTCAGGCGGTCGTAGACCGGGGCTACGGGGGCAAAGTCGAGGGGCATGGGCTTATTCCTCCAGCACTTACTTTATTGACAGCGCACCGCACCTTTCAATATCTATTCTGTAGTTTCAGAATATTTTGAAACTTCAGTAATCCAGGAGGACTGAGCATATGGAAACTAAGCTAATCAACGAAGAGATGATCTTTGGCTGCTTCGCCGCGGCACAGAAGGGCGAACGGCTTGAACAATCGGCCGAATCGTTCGTGGACGTGGAAGAGTACGAGAATGCGGTAATGTACCCGGAGTTCGCGCGCTGGGCGCGTACGGCCGGATACCCCGAATTGTCGGAGCTGTTCTTGAAAGTGGCCGGCGAAGAGAAGCTGCACTCGGTGTGGCTCCGTGAACTGTACAAGGACATGGGCAAGCCGGCCGAAGGCCACGATACGGCGCGCGCCAAGGCGACGATCGCGACCATCAAAGCCAACTGCGACAAGCTGATCGAAGCGAATCCGCAGAAGGTGATTGAGAACGCGCTCAAGGTCGCCATCCGCGTCGAGGAACGGGAATACCAGCAGATCTATCCCAAGTTCCGCGACCAGGCCATCGAGCAGAACAACAAGAAGGCCGCTGAAGTGTATCAGCGCGTTATCGATTCCGAACGGGAGCACGCCACGTGGTTCCAGGAAGCGCTGACGAAAGTGCAAGAGCGCGAGGCCGCGCTTGCGTAATGAGGCAAATGCCTTGTTAGGTGAGTTAAGGGGATGGCAGGTGTTACAGCCTGCCATCTACCTTATTTCCATCGTGCCGGTGCTGTGGCTATTAGCCGCGTCACCCCTGCACGCCACCCTGCCCGCTTTGCTGCTGGCCGGCTTCGGAGTGGTTTGTCTGCAACATGCGGTGAACGTCTTTAACGACGAGAACGACTGGCGTCGCGGGGCCGACTCGGAAAAAGTGCTGAGCTGGGTCCGCTACCACGGCTTCTCTTTGAGTACCGTGCGTACGCACGGCTGGCTGAGCTTCGCCGCGGGACTTACCGTAGGCATTGCCTCGCTCGTACTCGAAAATCGATTTTGGATTTTGGCCGTGGCCCTCGTGCCCGTGAGTTTGGGCCTTTGGTACAATTTTGGCCGTCATCCCCTCGCTTATTCGCGCTGGGGAGAAAGCGTAACCGGCTTTTGCTACGGGGTTGGCGTGTTCGGCTGCCTTTGGCTACTGAGCCCGACCCCTTCCTACGCCACTTTGTTTTTTGGCGTGCTCGGATGCGGCACACTTGCGGTGGCGGTGTTGCTCGCTCACCAGCCTTCGCAGATTCTTACCGACGCGGCGGCCGGCAAGCGTACCTATGCCGTTCTCCACGGAGCGCAGAAAACCCGCCGCCGCGCCACTACTTGTTATCTCGTGGCCACGCTCTCGCTGGCCGCGACCTTCGCGCTCGGGCCGTTGCCGTTACCGGCGAAGCTACTTCTCATCACGGGTTTGCTCATCGGAAGTCACGTGACGAAGTCGGTCGTTGCTCCGGGCCGTTTTCTCATCGGGATCACGATTCCGCTGTTGGCCGGCGTCGTGCTGCAGCTCATGTGGGGAGGCGCTTAAAGTGATTCCTAGCATCGTGCAAGCTTTCGAAAGCAACCGCGAGGATATCCGCCGCCTCGACCGTATGCCATTGTTCGAGCGGAAGCCCGACGCGGATAAGATTCCGGCCGTCGTGCAAACGCTGTGGCAACGCAAGGGGAAGCGATTGCGATCGCATTGGGTATATTGGTTCGGCTCACTCGCCGGAGCCCCCCGTGAGCGGCTCGACCTCTACGCGTGGGTCGTCGAAGCCATTCACACGGCGTCTTTGCTTCACGACGACGTTGTCGATATGGCCACGGAAAGACGCGGCGGCCCCTCGGCCAACTACGCGCACGGCAACGGAGCCGCGGTTCTGTCCGGTGATTATTTTTTGAGCGACGCCCTTCTGCGCTTAGCGAAGCAAGGCGACACCCGCATGCTGGTCGAGCTGTGCCAAGCGCTGCAGTCGCTGTCGTCGGGCGAGCTCATCCAAAGAGAGTTACTCGGCAAGAACCCGCTGACCGAGCAGCCTTTCATCGAGGTGAGTCACTTAAAGACTTCGGCGCTTTTCGAATGGGCCGCCGTCGCGGGCCCCACCCTGATGAATCACGACTACGTGCCGGCCGTGCGGCAGTTCGCGCGTTCGTTCGGTGAGCTTTTCCAATTCAGCGACGACCTACTCGATCTCAAAGGCGGTGACGGCAAGGATCCGTGGTCTGATCTCAAAGAGGGCCGCCTCAATCGCGCCAGCTGGTGGCTCGCCCGGATCGATTCCGATTTTCACGCGCGGCTTGCCCGCACCTTCGAGCGCGGCGACGCCATTGAAACTGCGGTCGCGCACGGAAAAAAATCCTATGCCGTACCGGAGCACAAGCGGGCGCTCGACGAAAAATTGGCGGCCTGCCGCGCGGCCAGCGAGCAAGCGTTGTCGGCCCTCCCGCCCCACGGTATCCGCGATGCTCTGGCGGGACTGCTGAGCCTCGTCGTCGAACGCGTCGCCTAATCAAGGGCGCACAGCCCGCGCCCGATCGATACGTCGGCGGCTGCGGCTTTTCGCTAAAAGCCTTGGCTAGCCGAGTCAGAAATCCTAACTACCTACGTAGGGAGGACAAATAAATGAAAAATTGGTTCGGAAAAAAATGGTTGGGCTTGGTGCTCGTTGCGAGTTTGCTGCCGTCGGTGGGACAGGCGTGCTCGTGTATCTCGTTGGGTGACACGTTCGAGGAGACGATGCGAAACCACTCCGCTGGCGAGTATCGGCCGCTTACGATCGTGCGCGGGACCGTGCTGAAACACGGTGTTTACCGTAGCGGTTCGGAAGGTTCCTTTCCCACGCAGATGACTTTCGAAGTCGAAAAAGTGCTGCAGGGTACGGAAAACGAAAAACGGATCTCCATCAAGGGTGACGACGGTGCCTCGTGCATCCTTTACGTTTCGAAGTTCCCGGTGGGAACGCGCTGGAAGCTCGCGATGGATAAAGACGAGCACGGAGAGTATTCCATTTCGGCGTGCGGAGTCTTTTACCAAAAAGTTATCCGCTAAAACTCTAGACAGAATCGAGAAGGCTTTCAGGCCGCCGCGACACGCAATGCCGCTACCGGATGCGCGTGTTAACTTTGGCGGGTGAAAGCCTTTTTCTTTGTCTCCGTAATCTTGTTGTCCGGCGTTGGCTGCGCGAGCAAGCAACCTCGGGTCGTCGATTCGGCGGCCACCGCCACGCCAACTGGTGAAGTCTGTTTTTCACCGGACGAGCCGTGCGACGAAAAGCTTTGGAAGTTTATTCAGAGTGCCCAAAAGTCACTCGACATCGCGGTTTTCGACCTTACCCACGAGAAGATAACTCACGAAATTCTCATGGCGTCGCGAAGGATACCGGTACGCATTCTGGTCGATGCCGGACGCTCCAAAATGAATTACTCCACCGTTTCGACATTGATAAAGGCCGGTACGAACGTCAGGTACGGAAAGCAACGCAGTTACATGCACCACAAATTCACACTCGTGGACGGCAAGCGGCTCGAGACCGGCTCGTTCAATTACACTAGGAATGCTTACCTACGAAACCAAGAAAACCAGCTCTACCTAGACGATCCCGCCATCGTGCAGCGCTACGTCGACCAGTTCGAAAAGATGTGGCGAGATGGCAATGAGGTTGCTTCAGCCGCACGGCGTGCGGCTTCGCAATGACTAATTAATCCGCGTCTGGCTTCGAGAAGTGCTTCACCAGGTAGTCGCTGGCCGACTCTAGCGATGGCAAGATCTTCGTGCTGAAGCGAACCATCCAAGCGCTGCAATCTTTAAAGGAATATGGAGAGAACGTGATGACGAACTTTCCCAAGTCGTGGGACGCGTAGAACACTTCCATGCTGGTGCCGATGCTGGCGCGGTTGTAGTTCACCAGAATGATGTCGGCGTCGCGGATGTCCTGAAGATCGAACTCGACGATCTCGTTGGCGCTGTCGACCTCGCGGTCGGAAAAGTTCCGGCGCATTGGATCGAGAAGTTTGAAATGACCACCCAACAGGCTTTTCGCCCGCTCACGCCATTCGCGGGCCACGCCCTCGTGCTCGTCCATGATCGGGCCGCTGAGATACACCGTTTTCATCGCCACCAAGTCCCCCCTCAAAAGATCTACCGCTACCGCGTTTGGCCCATCGGTGAAAAGCCGCCGTGCTTCAATTTCCTCCCCGCATGCGATACAACTCACTTCCTCAACAAGGAGGTTCCCGTGCGATTAGCGAAGCTTTTGAAGGGCGAAGGCCTGAAGTTCTCCCCCGAAAATTTATTGGGAGGCTGGCGGTCTTTGAAAGACCTTCCGCAAGGGCCGGCGATCTTCAGCCGCCTGCTGGGCACGGTGGTTCCTTACTCCGGCACGATCAAGGCCGACGTAAAGGAGCTACGCCCCGGTTTCGCCAAGGTCGCGATGCGCGATCGCCGCAAGGTGCGTAACCACTTGAGCTCGGTACACGCGGTAGCGCTTACCAACCTGGGTGAGCTGGCCACCGGTCTCGCCGTGATTACGGCCACCCCCAAAGACCACCGCGGCATCGTGAAGAAGCTGCAAACCGAGTTCCTCAAAAAAGCCCGCGGCACGCTCACCGCCCAGTGCGAGGTACCCGAGATTCAGCCGCTCGAAGCTAACACCCCGTTCGAGGTCACCGCCTCGCTCTTCGACGAGCAAGACGTGGAAGTGGCGCGGGTAACCGCCACGTGGATCATCGGACCCGGTAAAGCGAAAAGCTAACACCGATCCGGCTCCAGCCTTGAAAAGCCACGTTGAACCCTTTACGGTGCGCGTTAACCGGTTGCCTGAGTTGGGAACGCAATCGTTTGGGGGGTTCGTTATGAAGTTATTGCTAGTCATCACACTGTTTTCTCACACGCTTTTGGCCGCCGAGCGGCCGGTAGTTCCGCCTATGGGCGAAAGCCAGGTGCTTACGGGTAACAAGCCCGCGGTAGAATTCTTCAAGGCACGTCTAAATGACACATCGTGCCGTAGCGACCTGGCCGAAGCGGAAAAAACGGAAGCCAACGCGAAGGCCGACATGGACAAGGCGTTAGCCAAGGGGGAGGCCGCCGATACCCTCGATGCCCTGGAATCGGCCTGGCGCCGCGACCGTAAAGAGCTGCTGAAGCTGGTCGAGCGCTGCGGCCCCTGCAATACCGTTCCCGTAAAGAAGTTGCAAATTGAAGGCGTGGCCCGCCGTGAAGTTTGGTACGTGGCCGAAGGGGCCTGCCAGTTCGTGGGTGACAGTCGCACGGGCGAAATCGGTTTCGATGCGGCTTGGAAGTCTTTGCTCAAGGTGGCGGGCTACGGACGCAAAACCGGGGGCTTCGAGCCCATGCTGAATTTTGTTCCCGTCGATGCAAAAACGGGTGAGCTACGCCCCAACGTGACCGACATCGAATCCTTTCCGTTTTCGGCCACGGTTGGCCTCAAGGCCGGCGAGTTCTTGGGAACCACGGTCGCCTACCGCCAATTCGCGGAGCTGACGTGGGACGAAAAAAAGAACGGCGATCGCAAAACCGACGTGCAGGTCAACATCAAGACCGTGACTCCGCCCTCGGGCTTTAAGTATCCCGAAGTCACCGACACGTGGCTGAGTGGGCGCGCCAAGCGCGTTACGATGTACCCCGTTTCGGCGCTACAGGCCGCCTGGTATTTGAACGACCAAGGCTACGTGCGCTACTACATGGCGGGCGAGTTTGGCGCGACCATCCCGTTCGCCAACGAATCCGGCCGCGGCAGCGCTTTAGAGGCCCTGTACACCCTCTACCGCCGGGCTCACTAAGCCTAGTTTTGCAGAGGAATGACGCGAATCCCATCCGGCGTATCGACCGTGGCTACGTCGCCGGAGGGATTTAAACGTAGGTTTTTAATTTGATCGCCGTTGGTGAGCGGCACCGTGCTCAAAACTTGTCCCGTCTGAGTGTCGACGTGGAGAAGCGCGGCCGCCGAGCTGTTCACCCTAACCGCCAAGCGATCGGAATGAGCGGAGGCGGCCAAATCGTGTACGCGCGCGGCATTGCCCCATTTTTCGGGCGGTAGCTCCACCGTTTTTTCTGCCAGGGTTTCGAGGTCCACGATTTTTACCTCCGAGCCGTAAGTCAGGTAGGCCTGCTTTGCGCCGACGGCGACTCGCGGAGGGTCAAACTTCTCGTAAGGAAAATGCCGCTGGGGAATCGTGCTGGGAGTCCACTTTCCGTCGGCCGAAAATTCTCCCAGGGCGAGGTCGCAGCTCCCCCCCCTTTCCCATAAAAACCACACGGTCGACGTTCCGGGCACTACGCCCCATTGGTTCAGACTCCAGAGTGATTCATCCAAAAGGGTTTTCAGATCGATGTCGGTAACCGTCCCAGACTGCGTATCGATGCGACGGAATCGCGGCAATCTCCGTTGCGGATGGGCGGAGGAGAAGTAGCTAACTCCGGGCTTTCCCCCCGGTATTAGGGTCGGCGGCGAGTAACCGAGCCAGTCCTCGCCAAAGGATTGTTTTTGGGCCACGGCCAAGGCGTCTTGTTGGATCGGCACGCGGACAATTTTTCCCATCCAGGTCAGGTGCAGGGCGCTGCCGTCGGGATCGAAGGCAAGACTTACGGCCTTCACGCCCGGTACATCGACCTTCGTGGTTTTGCCCATAAGCGAGTCGTGCCAATAAATCGACGTGGTTTCGCCACGGGGAAAGTCCGGAATCGCCGCAATGAAGCGGCCGTCGGGGCTCATCGTCGTTTTGGCGCCGCTTTCAAAGGGGACGTCGGTAGGTTCCTTACCCCGCTGAACTTTGATGCGCACGCGAATGTCGGCGTCTTGGCGCGCGGCCTGCCACGCCGAAAGGGTTTCTAAGAGTCGGCGCTGCGTGGGGCCGGAGTTCCAGGCCCGTTGCTCGAGCAACGCACGAAACTCGGTGAGACTTTTTTGCAGCGCCTCCGATTCAGGCGCGTCGCCCACCGTAAACGGATCGCCGGCTTCGACCATCGCTTTGATTTGTTCGGACTTCAGCCCACTACCCAAACGATCGATGAGTTGGGCATAGGTTTGCTCTATAAGCGGAACGGGATCCTCACCTTCGCCCAAAGTGGCAAAGGAGCTGAAACAAGTGGGCGGCTTGGCAAAAACCGATACGCTACCCGCCAAAACAAGCAGAAACACTAACTGGCTAAGGTGGGGAAGTGGCACCCTTGGATGATACACTCACCCCTAATTTTCAAGAAGGCGTCTAGTGGTCGTGGCCGTTGTCGCCATGCGCGTGGTTATGCTCCAGCTCATCCTTGGTTGCTTCGCGAACGCTGAGCAGCTCCACGTCAAAGTGTAGCGTCATGCCGGCGAGCGGGTGGTTGCCATTCACGTCGACCTTGTCGCCCTTGATATTTTCGATGGTGAAGACGCGGCCGTCTTCTTCTTCATCAGAAAGATTGGCTTCGAACTGCATGCCCACCTCGAGCTCGACATCCTTAGGGAAGTTGGTGCGATCGAGCGTGAACTTCAGCTTCGGATCGTGCTCGCCGTAGCCTTCTTCGGGCGAAACGGTAACCTTCTTCTTGTCGCCGATGTTCATCTTCTCTACGGCCGACTCGAGCCCCTGAATGATCTGCCGGGAGCCGTGCAGGTAGGAAAACGGCTCTCCCTTGTCCGCGCGGTCAAGCTCCTCTCCTTCGTCGTTGGTGAGCGTGTACGCCAGAGAGACAACCTTACCCTTGGTGATCATTTAGTTAGTTCCTTTCGAAGAAGCTGAGCAATTTGTCGATGATGCTATCGCGAAGCGTATCCGCTTCCAAGAACAGTTCATGGTAGCCGCCCTGGATCAGGTGACTTTCGCAACGCTTCATCATCCCGCAAGCCTTGTCTACGCCGGGATTCCAAACACGGGTGTCGAGCTCCGCTTTGAACACCATGACGGGGATCTCAATTCTTTTGGCGCCACGGTTTCCGAGCCACCGCGTGGCCTCGATCGTGCGCTGCAACCAGCGGTTGCTGCTACCGCTCATGTAACTTTCGGGGACGCTGTACCACAGGGCCACTTTCTTGCCCCAACGTGCACGGCTGTGGGTAGCCTTCTGCTCATTGAAATCCGACGACGTAAGCTTAGAGGTATCGCCGTGGGTAACGATGTAGCTTTTGTCCCAGCCCCAGTACGCCGACGTCGACGCCAGCCGGTACGCCACGCTTTCGGGAACGTTACCCGTGTGCACCTGCAACAGGGGCGAAGACAAAATCAACCCATCGAGATCGTACCCATAATAAGCGGCGTAGATCGCACCGATGAGGCCACCCATCGAATGGGTCAGCATGAACGTTTTCCGGTGAGGTTTTTTTCTCACTACCTGGTCCACGAACTGCTTCAGGTCCGCTACGTAGTCCGCATAATGCTCAACGTGCACCATCTGCGGATTCGGCGCCAAACGCTGCGAAAGCCCCTGGCCGCGGTTGTCCAAAACGTAAATCGAGTAGCCCGACTTATTCAGATTGTAGAAAAGCTCGGCGTACTTTTGCCCGGTCTCGGTCCAGCCGGGCACGTAGACGATGGCCGCTTTCTCGTTCTCTACTTCGAACGTGCGGTAGCTCAGCAGCGCTTTGTCTTTGCCGAAGAAGGTGCCGGTATGACCGGCTTTGAAAAACGGAGTGACCCGTTTTTCGTAATCCTCGTTAAGGGTGGCTTCGGTAGTCTTCGCCTCGGGTGGCAACCCCGTAGCCAAAACAGTGAAACTAAAGAAGAAAGCAATGAGAACGCTAGTCATGGACCCCTCCACCCTGTAACGCAAAGCACAATACGTGAAACTGGGACGCCTGCAAGGAAACGTTCCCGCTAGCGCGTAATGCGCACTTCGAGCCGGCAGTCGGCACTTAAATTACGCTCGCCCCGTACGGATCCGACGATTGTAATCTTGTCGGGGGTCGACGTGCTCACGAGATCTTTTTCCACCGTCCACATACGCATCACCAAGGGAAAATCGACCGCGGCTCCGTTGAGCATGGCCGACTTCACCGGCCCCGTGGTCGTCATCGTGAGGACCACCGAGGAGCCCAGCATGGCCGAGGTCGGCCCCTGGATCGTGCAACTCAACTCGTTGGTCGGGGGAGTCACGGGAGGCTTCACCGGCGGCTCAACAATAGGTGGCAACGGCACCGAAATCGGGTCCAGCTCACCGCCCCAGCTCTCCCACCCCACCGCGGCCCGCTCCGAGACGTAGGTGCCGGTAGTCCACGAGCCACCCACCACGCGCGTCGGATCCCAGCGCCATACCTCGGGCCGGGTGCGCTCGGTGTTTTTCTTCCACGGGGGATAATCCAGCTCGTTGTACACGAACCAGTTGCGGGCGTTCTGGCCGGCATGGCCGATGCGGCCTCCCTGCACCTTCGACTTGCTCAAAATCATGTGGCGGTTGTCGCCGGTAACCCAGACGTACCTTTGCTCGCGATTGTCCCAGCGCAGGTAAAGGTTTTTGGGTTGCACTTCGTGAGGGGCAACCTGCGTAAAGCGATCTTCCTTGGAGAGCCAACGGAAGAGAACCGTCTCGTCCAGGTTCTGCCGTCCGTTCTGCGCGTGCCCCGGAGTGACGAACAGCAAAGCAATCCAAAGTGTGTTGATGACCCCGACCTTCCAAACCATGCTGGCCTCCCCGCCATGGCTCCCTGTAGAGCCGCGCCCAACGTACGCAGCCAGCCACGGGTTTGTCTATCGGGTTTTGCCCAGTAGCATCAAAGTGCGCACTGGCCCGTCAACGGCCGCCGGTATATAAATGATGGATCATGGCCGCGCGAAAATCTTCTTCCGACCTGCGTGAATTCGTTAAGGAAAACGAGCGGAGAATCTACGACTTTTGCTACTTCATGGGGGTGGCCCCGAAGGACTGCGACGACCTGCTGCTCGAGATTTTTCGCGACTTTGGCGATTCCCACAAAAAACTGTGGGGGGCGGAGGCGGGAAATAATCCGTTCGAGAAGCAGCTGGTGCTGTTCCAGCTGGCGCGTGGTCACATCGAGCGCCACGGCCTGATGAACCCCGCCGAGAGCGGCTTGGGACGCGACACCCGTTACTTCCCCAAAATTGAAACCGATCTCATTAGCGAGTGGAACAAGCTGAAGGGCGAACGGGACTGGGCGCAGACCATCGTCGACCGCCTGAAACTGCTCGAGCCGGATTTCCGTTTTCCGCTCGTGCTGCGCGACCTGCTGAAGTTCGAAGATGAAGAGTCGGCGCAGATCCTTGGTCTACGCTGGGGCGTTTACCGCCAGCGGCTACATCGCGGACGCCGCGAGTGCGCCGAAAAATTTCACGGCCCCAAAGTTCTGGCGACCTCCGATTCGCGCCGTAAAGAGACGACGAGAGAGACCGTTCTATGATGAGCTGTTTTTTCTGCCAGAGCCTGCTTTCCGACTATATCGAAGCGCTTTTGCCGGCGGGCCGCCACGACGAGATCAAGGGCCACGTCGAAGGCTGCCTACCCTGCCGCGGTATCGAAAAAGAGGTCCGCCAGGTGCGCGAGATTCTCGCGATGGTGACCTCGCCCGGAGTGTCGCACGAGCTCTCTCTGCGCGTGGCCGAGGCTTCGCTGTCGGGTAAGCGCACGTGGCTGTCGAGCGCCAAAGTGTCGCGCGCCACGCTGACCACGCTGGTGCCGATTCTGCTAATTTTGGGTTTGGCCGTGACCTTTCCGAGCGTCTTCCCCTGGATCTCCCGCTTTCAGCCCAACCGCGATGAATCGCACTTCGTTCGGTACTTTCCCATGCTGCAGGGGGCTCCCGAGATCGTGGAAGAGCAATCCGCTTGGCTTCAGGCCCGCGAGCCCTATATGAGAAGCCTCTGGGAGGAAGGTGGCCTTTCTCCGGAAGAGTTCGAAAAAACTTTTACCCCCACGCGCAATGCTCCGGCCAAGGCCGAAGCTCCCGCGGGAGAGCCGACCGGGGACGTGGAGCCGTAGGATATGTCGTTGAAGGTAGCGGTCGCTCAGCTCAATCCCAAAATCGGTGCCTTCTCGAAGCAAATCGAAAAAGCGCAGCAGGCCGTCGCCCAAGCCAAGAAGCAGGGGGCCACGCTTTTGGTTTTTCCCGAGCTGTACACCACCGGCTACCCGCCGCGTGACCTGCTCAACTACGACTCTTTCGTGCAGGGAAACCTCGACGCGCTGAAAGCGATCACCAAGCTATCTAGCGACATCACCATCGTCGTGGGTTTCGTGGAGCCCAATCCGTCTAAAGTGGGCAAACCGTTTTTCAACTCCGCCGCGCTCATCCGGAACAAAAAAATCGAAGCGGTCTACCGCAAGACGTTGCTGCCCTATTACAACATCTTCGACGAAGAACGTTACTTCGAAGCCGGCGATCATCACCTGCTGGTGTTCGAGCAGGACAAGGTCCGATTCGCCGTCAGCATCTGCGAAGAGATTTGGAACCACACCGATCACCTGCACCGTCCTTACGAACACGATCCGCTGACCGTGCTGAAAAAGCGAAAGGTGGACGTGCTGCTGAATCTGTCCGCCTCACCGTTTCACGTCGGTAAACCGGCCGATCGCACCCAGATGCTTTGTCAGATTGCCAAGAAGAACAAAGTCGCGGTGGTGTACTGCAGCCAGGTCGGCGCCAACGACGAGATTCTTTTCGACGGCGGCAGCGTCATCGTTTCGGCCAAGGGTGAAGTGCTGGCGTTGGCGCCGGCCTTCGAAGAGGCTCTGCTGGTCAACGACGTGAAAACGCCCGGCAAGATCGCCAAGCTGCCGAAAAAACGCGAAGCGTGGATCGCCATGGCCCTCGAAATGGGGCTTCGCGACTACGCCAAAAAGACCGGCGTGGCGCGCGTGATACTGGGACTGAGCGGCGGCATCGATAGCGCGGTGGCGGCCTGCATCGCCGTACGCGCCCTGGGCGAAGCCAACGTGCTCGGAATTTTGCTGCCCACCCGTTTTACCTCCAACGCCAGTTTGAAAGACGCCATCGAGCTGGGTGGCCGGCTGGGCATCGAAACTCAGACCATCTCCATCGAGCCCGTGCTGGCCCAGTACGAGCGCCAGTGGCTGGAGAGTGAGGGGCAACCCCTGGTGGGCGTGTCCCACGAGAACCTGCAGCCCCGCATCCGTATGACCTGGCTCATGGCCATGGCCAACAAGGGCAACCGGCTTCTGCTCAACACCAGCAACAAGAGCGAGATCGCCATGGGGTACGCCACCCTGTACGGCGACAGCGCCGGCGCTTTGGCCCTGCTGGGCGACCTGGTTAAAGACGATGTCTACCGCCTGGCCCGTTACTATAATGTCGGTGAGGTCTTGATCCCGCCCAGTATCCTGGAACGCCCGCCCACGGCGGAGCTTCGGCCGAATCAAAAAGACCAGGACAGCCTCCCGCCCTACCCCGTTCTGGACAAACAGGTTCAAAAAGTGGTCGAAGAGGGCGTGATGCCGCCGGCGAAGGGTAAGGATTGGGAAACCTTCTACCGTCTATACGGGGCGTCAGAGTACAAACGGCGCCAGCTGCCGCCGGCTTTGCGGGTCACCTCCCAAGCTTTTGGAACAGGGCGTCGCATGCCGATTGCCGCAGTGCCTTTCAAAGGGTAACGCAGCTAGCGATCTGCCCGAAATCCTTTAAAATCAAGGGTTGCAAGTCAGGGGGTCCGCTCCTATAAGATCCCCACAAATTGAACTTCATCAAGAAAGGGTATTTTCAATGAAATACACTCAAGCTCTCGTTCTTCTGGGTGCCTTCGCGCTACCCGCTTTCGGCGCCAATCTCGCCGGCAAAGCCGTTTTCAAAGGCAAGGCTCCGGCGCAAGCCAATGTGAAAATGGACGCCGATCCGGTTTGCAAAAAAGCCAACGCCAAGCCGGTGCCGAAGGGCGACGTCGTCGTCTCGGCCAAAGGCGATCTGGCGAACGTTTTCGTCTACGTTAAAGAAAGCGTGAAGAAAGAAGCGATCCCGGCGGAAAAGCCGGCTCCGATCGTTTTCGACCAAGCGGGCTGCGTTTACAATCCGCACGTGTTTGGCGTGCGCACGGGCCAGACGATTCAGATCCTGAACAGCGATCCCACGCTGCACAATGTGCACGCGATGCCGAAGACTAACCCCGGCTTCAACATGGGCATGGCGACCAAGGGTCAGAAGATCGAAAAATCGTTCGCCAAGCCCGAGACGATGATTCGCGTGAAGTGCGACGTTCACGGCTGGATGACCGCTTATGTCGGCGTGCTGGATCACCCGTGGTACGCGGTCACCGACGCCAATGGTTCCTTCAGCATCGCTAACCTTCCGAACGGCGAGTACACGCTGGAAGCATGGCACGAAAAGCTCGGCACCAAGACCGCCAAGGTCACGGTGACGGATGCTGGCGCCGCCGCTCCGGTTGAGTTCAGCTTCGGCGGTCAAGGCTGATAAGTGACCGAGTACAAGATCATCTTTTACGGACTCCTGGGGGCTCTGCTCCTGGGAGTTTTGTTTTTAGAGTTAGTCGTGCGGAAACGTGCGCTCGCCGCTGGGCGGGGTGTTTCGTTCTCGCCCGACGAGAGCCGCCTTCAAATTTTTTGGACCTTGGGTCTGCTGCTTTGTTTTGCTCTCGTGTTTGCCTCAAGGCCCCGTGAATCCACGGGCCGTCCGATGTACTACAAAAAGAAGGTCTACCCGGCGATTAATAAAACGCCTTCGAGCCCGCTTCCGGCGTTCGACGCCGCTGGTTCGAAAACAGGTCCTTCAGGCCCGTAGTTTTAGGAGTAGTTCCATGGCCCCGGTGTGGGTAAATCGTTTCGCGATAACGGTCGTTTTGGCGACGGTCTTTCTATTGGCGGCAGGTGCTTTGGTAACGAGTACCGGTTCGGGTCTCGCCGTTCCGGACTGGCCACTCTCGTTCGGACAGTTCTTTCCCGAGATGACGGGCGGAGTTTTTTACGAGCACGGCCACCGGATGGTGGCGGGCGCGGTCGCCCTGCTCACGTTTGGCCTCTGCTGGGCGATCCAAACGAATGAGCCTCGGCGCGGAGTAAAGCGCTTGTCGATCGCTTCGGTCGCGGTGGTGATCACGCAGGCCTTGCTCGGTGGATTGACGGTGCTGTTGAAACTGCCGGCGGCGGTTTCGATCTCGCACGCTTGTCTGGCGCAGATCTTTTTTTCGATCTCCGTTCTGATGGCCCTGACCACGACCCGCTTCTGGGCCAAACAGCCAGAGCCGTGGGCGAAGACGGACGGCGTATCGCTGACAACGTTGTGCGCGGGACTAAACGCCTTGTTCTTTTTGCAGCTCATCTTGGGGGCGACCATGCGCCACCATCGCGCGGGGCTGGCGATTCCTGATTTTCCCCTCGTGTTCGGTGGCTTGATTCCGCCCGTGTTCACGTTTCCCGTGGCGGTTCACTACGCGCACCGGATCGGCGCCATCGTAGTCACGCTGGGTAGCATCTTTGTCGTAATGCGTATCTTCAAACACCAGGTACAGCAGCTTACTCTGATAACGGTGGGCGGCGCTTTGCTTACGCTGTTGTCGATTCAGGTGATGCTTGGCTCGTTCATAATCTGGCTGAAGCGTCCCATTCCGCTGACGACCGCTCATCTCGTGGTGGGCGCGCTTTGTTTGGCAACCTCGGTGATCCTGACCGCCCTCGTGTGGCGTTCCGAACACCATGAAGAGATGAAACGGGTGATGGCGTGAGTACCGCAACTTTAGTTCACGCCGATTTGAATCCGCGTTTTTCCGACTACATGGAGCTGTGCAAGCCGCGCTTGTCGGCGCTGGCGTTGGTGATGGCCGCCATTGGTTTCCGCACGGGCGGTAGTATCGATGGCGAGTGGATGCGCTTTACCTTCACGCTCGTCGGGCTGGGGCTATTGGCCGCCGGTAGCGGTGCGCTGAATCAGTACGTGGAGCGCGAAACCGATAAGCTGATGCGCCGGACGGCAAATCGTCCTCTGCCTACGGGCCGCATGGCTCCGGAAACGGCCTTGGCGTTTGGGGTGTTCGTTTCGTTCGTCGGCTTCTTCACGCTTCTGCTCGCCGCCAACGCGCTCACTGCCGTGCTGGGTGCGATGACCTTGCTGTTTTATTTGGGCATCTATACGCCGGCCAAGCGCGTGAGCTCGCTGTCGACTTTGGTCGGTGCGATTCCCGGCGCGATGCCGCCGCTGATGGGCTGGACCGCGGCCACGGGCCGCATGGGTGGCTGGGGCATCATTCTATTCGGCGTGTTGTTCCTGTGGCAGGTTCCGCATTTTCTCTCAATCGCGTTCATGTACCGCGACGAGTACGCCAAGGGCGAGTTCCCGGTGCTGACGGTTTTGGATCGCGATGGCGAGTGGACGGCGTGGTGGGGAGCCATCTACGCCTTTGCGCTGATTCCCGCGAGCCTCGTACCGCCGGTATTTTGGGGCTTGGGTGGACCGTTCTATTTTTGGTCGGCGCTCGCACTGGGGGCCACGTTCTTTTTGTACACCCTCCACTTCGCCAAGCATCGCGATCGCGCTTCCGCGCGCAAGCTGTTCTTCGCTTCTTTGCTTTACCTGCCGTTGTGGGGTGCCGCGATGATTTGGGATATCGCGTGACGCCGGCCATCGCCATCGATTCGGTCGTTTACTCGTATACGGGCGGCGGTCGTGCGCTCGACGGTGTTTCGCTGAATGTGGCCAAGGGCAGCTCGTACGCGCTGATGGGACCCAACGGCGGCGGCAAGAGCACGCTCTTCCGGCTACTGACGACGCTGGCGCGGCCCACCTCGGGCACGGTCAAGGTCTTCGGTAACGACGTATCGGATCTGGAGACCCGCCGTAAGATCGGCATCGTCTTTCAAAACCC
This sequence comes from Bdellovibrionota bacterium, assembly GCA_041736915.1. GTDB lineage: Bacteria > Bdellovibrionota > FAC87 > UBA2466 > UBA2466 > JBGSST01. The sequence goes on along the minus strand of JBGSST010000158.1, from coordinate 2,073 downwards.
CGCGCTCGATCCCAAGCTGACGGTGAAAGAAAATTTATGGTGTCAGGCGAGCCTCTACGGCATTCCCCGCCGCGAACGCGAAGCCCGGATCGGCGAGTGGCTGAAGTTCATCGGCCTCGCTGAACGCGCCGGCGAGATGGTGGCTACTTTGTCCGGCGGCCTGAAGCGCCGTTTAGAGATCGCCCGGGCCTGTCTAGTAGAGCCCGAGCTGCTTTTGATGGACGAACCCACGTCGAGCCTCGACCCCGGCGCACGCAAAGAGATCTGGGACCTCATCGACGATCTGAAACGCCGCAAGGGCATGACTTTGTTTTTCACCACCCACCTCATCGAGGAAGCGCAGGCCGCTGACCAGGTGGTGTTCATGGATCAGGGAAAGATCGTGGTGGCGGGCAGCCCCACGGCATTGCGTGCGGAGCTTGGCGGCAACGTACTCAGTGTGCAGGCGGATGCTCCGGACTCCCTGCTGGCGTATCTGATCGGCTTGGGGCTCAATGCGAAGCTGACCGACGGACAAGTTCACCTCGAAACGAATGAGGCGGGTGAGGTCATCGAGAAGATCTTGTCGCAGTTCAAAGCCCAGGTGCGAAACCTGACCCTCGGCAAGCCAACTTTGGCCGATCTGTTTTTTCAGCGAACCGGCCGCCGCTACGCGGAGGTACAGTGAATACCCTCGAAGCCCAGAGCGTATTGGCGATTCGCGAGCTGAAACGGTTTTACCGGCAACGCAGCCGTTTGATCGGCAGCCTCGTTTCGCCGCTGGTGTTCTGGATTTTTCTGGGCGGAGGGCTCGGCTCGGCGCTGCCCACCCCCGCCACGCCACTGATGCAGGGTTACCTCGAGTATTTCTTCCCCGGCATGATCGCGATGGTAGTGCTGTTTACATCGATATTCTCGAACATCTCGGTCATCGAGGATCGGCATTTGGGCTTTCTGCAATCCGTGCGCGTGTCGCCCTTGCCAGCCTCCGCGCTCGTTGGCGGCAAAGTGTGGGGCACCACGCTGATCGCGACGCTACAGGGAACGCTGTTTCTCATGCTGGCGCCGGTAGCGGGCATTCCTATTTTCCACGCCCACATCTGGATCGCCGTGGCCGGAATCGTGGCGCTGTCGTTTGCCCTGTCCGCCCTGGGTTTTTTCTTCGCGTGGAAGCTGGACTCGGTACAGGGTTTTCATTCCATCATGAACGTAGTGCTGATGCCGCTGTGGCTGCTGTCGGGGGCGTTCTTTCCGTTCGATAAAGCCTCGGCCGTACTCAAGGGGCTGATGCTGGTGAATCCGCTGTCCTACGGGCTTACCGTGCTGAAGACTGGTTTGTACGGATTTGAGATTCCGTTCGTCATGGGCGCCGCGGGCTCACTTGCCGTAACGGTCGCATTTGGTTTTTTGTTCCTGGGCTTGGGAGCCTGGGTGGTTTCGAAAACTACGGAGGTTAGAACATGAAGTTCCGCTTTGGACACGTACTGGTGATTCTATTTTTGATGCCGGTGATCGCGGTGGGCGTTCTCTCCGTTTCGAAAAGTTTCGAAGAGAAGAAGCTGCCGATCTACGGCACCGTTCCGGCGTTCGACCTCATCGAGCGTAGCGGCGACAAGTACAGCGAGAAGAACCTCGAGAACAAGGTTTGGATCGCGAGCTTCATCTTCACGAGCTGCGGCGGCCAATGCCCCATCATCTCGGCCAAGATGCGCAGCATTCAGAGCAAGCTGCGGTTCAAAGAGAATCTGCGCCTAGTTTCGATTTCCGTGGACCCCAAGCGTGACGATGCCAAGACCCTGCGCGAGTACGCGCTGAAGTACGATGCCGATCCGTACAAGTGGCTCTTTTTGACGGGGCCGGAGAACGACATTCAGTCGCTGGTGCGCAACGGTTTTAGGCTTTCGAGCACGGAAGAAAAGGGCGACATCATCCACAGCGAAAAGCTGGTGCTGGTCGACTCCCGCGCGCGCATCCGTGGCTACTACGACGCCAACCAAGATCAGGAAGTTAAGCAGCTGATCCGCGACGCCAAAAAGCTAATCCGCGAAGTTTACTGATTCCCAAAAGGGGGTTGGCCCCTTTTAGGGGGCGGTG
>JBGSST010000148.1:0-4705 GCA_041736915.1 Bdellovibrionota bacterium | reverse complement strand
GCCACGTCGGCATGTGGTAAGTCTCCCGGGAGAACGGGAAAAAGAGCGGTACGCCCGTCTCGACAAATTGCGGGTGCACCATACCGTCCAGCACGGGATGCGACGCGAGAAGCAGAATGGCCGTCCACCAAGCCGCCTTCTTCGGCAGCGCGGGCACGTACTTTCCGATGAGCCACCGGCCTAGCAACGCCAGGGCGGTGAGGGAAAAGAGGTTGTGTCCATACCAGCGATGCACCGTGCTCCACAGCTTGTCGTCGAAGAGCGTGGGAATGAGGTCGAAGTCCGGTGAGTTGGTTATGAAGATAGCTATCACCACCAAGAGCCACTTCTGCCGTCGGGGCAAGGCGGAAGGCACGCCGGTGGACGCCATGAGGCAAGCGGGCAATATAGTGTGTACGATGGGGCTCGGCATAGTTTGGGTATCCCGTAAGGCTACTTGAGCGACGCGGTCTTGCGCGAGGAATCGAGGAAGCTCGCGAACGAGGGACCGAGCCGGGTTTGAATGGTGCGGCGGTGACCGGACAAGTTGTCGTCAATCTCGCGCCGCAGGTTATCCTCGACGGCAAGCTGAGTTTGACGGAACTCGTCCCGCAGGGAGGCGGCGATCTTGGCGCCGAAGGGAGAGGTGATCTTGAGATTCCCTTCCTCGGGCAAACCCTCCATCTCGAAGGCGATGGGAATTTCCGTATGGGCGCTAAACACGTTCTCTAGCTGGGCCTGCAGCTGCTTGTACGGCGAACGAATTTCGTACTGCAGGGAGTGCACGCGCATGTCGCCCTTCACCTGCAGAAAACTCTCGTGCGCGTCGAAGTCGATATTGAGCGAGGCCTTGGCGGTCTTTAATCCCAAGAAGAGGTCCGACGCCTGAAAGAAGGCCCACGTTTTGAGCGGCAGCTCGGCGGCGTGGATCGAAAACTGCTCGCGATTGGCTTCGCCCGTGTGATCGATATTGACGGTAAACTTCGCGCGCTTGTAACCGTTTCCGGGAAATTCGAACTCGAAATTTCCTTTGCAGGGTTTGCCATAAACCGCCGGCGCGTTGGTAAGGCCGGTGAGCCGGCCCTCGATATTGCCGTAGTACGTATTTGGTTTGTGGCGCGAAGTGATGTGCACTTCGGAAACCAGGAGCGAAGGCGAGGTAGAACGTTTGCCGAAGTGAAACGATTTTCCGCGGTACGTGTCTTCCACCACCATCGTGTACATACGAGGGTCGAGGCTCACTCCCATGCGCCGCCGCGAAAAATCCATCCAGTAGCCTAGCCGTTCGAGCCACTGCAAAACGCGGGGTCCAAGGAGCGGGGTGCTCAGGTCTTCCACCCGCATATTAGATAACCCGAGAGAGGTCTTCAGCTGCGCTATGTCTTGCTCGACCACTTTGTCGAGCGCTTGGTAACGGGCTTGAAGCTGGGTCCACTGACTATTGCACTCTTCCACCTCGGCGGGCTCGGTGACACTGTGGCAGGAGGTTCGTAAGGCGTCGACGGCGGAGGATAGGGACAGCGCCTCGCGCTCGCTGGTCAAAGTGCGGCGCTCTTGACGGAGGTAGGAGCTTAAGTCGAGCCCCTTTTGCAACGCCACTAGACTTCTAAATGGATTCTCTTTCACGTCTTTTCGGGCGGTCGTGAAGAAGTGCGCGGCCACGCGATCCAAAAAATTCGGTAGTTGAGGATCGAGCTCGACGTACGACGTTTCCACGATTTCCGTTTTGGGAAGATCGAGCTGGATCCCCGAGATGGTTACGCTGGGCACGATCGCTTTCTTGCGCAAGAGCGGAACCAGCTCGAAGTTGGCCTTGATGCTGTCGATTTGAAAAAGGTTGCGTGAGGTTTGGGCGTGATGGGTGATGGCGATCTCTTTTAGCTCTACCTGGCCGTTGGCCCACGACACGTCGAGATCACCAATGGTAACGGGCGCTCCGTTGACGATCGTGAGGTAGCGGCTAATCGCCGACTTGAGTAGAAACGGACTCGCGGCGAACAGGGTCACCATCGAGAGGGCGCAAAATCCCACTACGAATACCGCGGCCCGCTTGCGCACCAGCGTGGTGCCGGCGGGCGGCATACCGTACTGGCTTACGTGCAGGACGTAGCGGTGGCGCAGAATGGAATGCTGCCACGAAAAGCCCAAAGGGCCGTCGCTGATCTTGTAGAACAGCTGCTGCCCTTTGAACTTCACCACCGCGTGGGCCACGGCGAAGAAGATGGCGGAGTTGGCCGTGCCGAGCACGAGGCGGCCCATCACGTGGGACTCGTAGAAGAAGGTATAAGGAATCAGGGGAGCGTGATACAGCCCGGCCCACCAGCGGCGCACGCTGGCGCCGTGCGAGAGGACCCAGTAGCCAACGTCGTTGGCGACGGTGCCGGAAAGCTCTTGTGCGAAAAGACCGGTGAGTGTCCCTAGAAAAATTCCGATCGGGTTGGCCCGCACGAGCACCGCAAGGATGAGCGCAATGCCCGTTTGCAGATTTAACCCCATCTGCCACCCCAGCCAGTTGCCTAACGCGACGCCGAAAGCCCAGTCGCGGGGGGACACGTCGCGCTCTATGACGGAAAGAAAACGGTAGATTGGCCGCATGGTTTTCGAGTCCTGTCTGGGAGGGGAGTTCTCTATATTTTACGGCAGTCTATTGAGGAAAGCGACCTTACCGGAATGGAGCGAAGCAATGCGCCGCGCGACCCTTGACGCGGAGAAGCGAAGCTTCGTCGTTGACCAAAGCCATGGGCCCTAAGATCATTAAGCCTCTTTCATGACCTACCCCAAAATTCACAAACTGATCTGTGCGGCGGGAACCGGTCTAATCGCTTTTACGGGAATGGCTTCAACGGTTCCGCCCGACGAAAACCATTTTCCCTCGGGGCTCCTGCGGTCTTTCACCGCCACCGCCCCGGCCGTCAATCGGGGGAACGACCAGGAGGCGGCGTTTGCGGCCTTCCTGAAAGAAAAGTTTCAGGACGGGCAGGGCGGGATCACGTGGCGTAAGCACGGCGATATAGTCGACAAAACCCACGTTCACCGGCTGTACGAGCTGACCTACCGGGGTCGTCGGGTACTCAATCAGTTCGTAAAGCTGCACTACCGCCACACCGGCAAGCTCGCCGGCACGGTGGAGTATGCGACCAGCAGCTGGTCGACGAAGTTTCTGACGTCGGGAATTTACTCGCAGCCGGCGCTGGCGTTGCACGTTTTGCAAAGTCAGGTAAATGCCCGTTTTGGCAGCGCGCTGCCGGCGGTGGATCAAGAAGAGGCGCTATTGCTCGAGCCGGGCACGCAACGCCTGCGGCCCGTGCTCATCGTGCAGTCGAAAGAAAAGCATCCCGCGGCGCTGACCCGTTTTATCGTGGATGGCAACGACGGGCGGATAATTTCCGAACGCAATACGATTCGGCATTTGCAGGACACGCACCACGATCATTCGCACGCGATGAATGACGCCCCGGTTCCGTCTCGGGTGGACGACTTTGGGGGAACTAACAATTGTTACGCCGTGTCGCCGCCGTTGAGCGATCCACCAACGATGTCGGTCGACAGCTGTTCACTCCTGGATTTGGACTCGACGGCCGACGGCAGTGTGTTGGCCGGCCCCTACTTTCAAGTGCGGCGCGGACGTTCGGGCGGTGATCCCGTGGACGTCGTCTTCAAATCCTCCGGCACATCCCAAAACTACACCGGGGGCGCCTTCGATCAGAACGATCCTGACAACTACGCCAACCCATTCGGCCCGGGTGGCGTCGTGTGCAACACTGCGGGCACCACCGACTGCGTGAATCAAAGTTTCGATGCGGTAAACGTATACGCGCACCTCTCCAGCTTTCGCCGCAAGATGATCACGTACCTCAACGTCGAGCTCGGGGTTACCCAGTGCGGGACCGGCACCTGTTTTCCGGCGGACCCGATGAAGGTGATCGTCAACGCCCAGCCCGTTTCGGTGGGTTCGGGCACCATCTCTAGCAACAACGCGGCCTATATTCCGAAGTGTTCCATCTTCAACTACGATAGCTGTCTGGTGTTTTTCAAGCCGGCGCCGATTCTCGGCTCGGAGTGCGGCCTGACCGGTACGATCAATTTGTACAACGTTGCTCGCGAGACCAGCGTGATCGTGCACGAGTTTCAGCACTACATCACCGATAGCATCACCAACATTGCGTTTGCGACCTCATCGCAGCGAAACGTGGGGGACGCCCTGCACGAAGGCTACTCGGATTATTTCGCGGCCTCGCACGTAATGGATCCCGCCATTAACCCCTCGCCGCCGTCCCACGGCACTAAGATTTTGGGGTACGCGTTCCGTGAGTGCCCGGTGATTATCCGCGACGTGGCGGTGCTGCGGCCGTTCAAGATCGAAGAGAACGGGGCCCCGGAGTATGACGTGGGAACTACCTGGGCCAGCGGTCTATACCAGCTGCGCAGCGAGCTTCCCTCGATCAAAGACGGCGACCTGCTCGTGCTGAAGAGCCAGTTCTTCATCAACCCTAACCCGGGCTACATCGACGCCATCGAATCGCTGGTCAAAGCCGACCAGGTGCTGAATGAAGGCGTGAACGTGAGCCGTATTCGAACCCTTTTCTACGACGAGCTGAAGTTCGTAAACGGAGGGGCGAGCCCCTTCCGCAACACCGAAACGCTCGTCGCCGAGGTGGGCTTTCGCAGCTGCACCAGCGTGGGCCAGCCGAACGCCACCGGAAATTTACCGAGCGCGGCCCTGTCT
>JBGSST010000395.1:0-7835 GCA_041736915.1 Bdellovibrionota bacterium | reverse complement strand
CTACACGCTCGTGGGGCTGTGCCCCGCGCTGCCCGAGAAAACGGGAATGAAGGAGTGGGAATGAGAACGCTTATAGTAGGCATAATCGCCTTGATGGTAGTGGCCTGTGGGCGCCACGCGGATAAACTGACCTTCGAGACGCGCGAGCTGTCGGGAGAGGAAGTGATTCAGCTAGGGTTACACCCCGTCCTTGCCGGTGATCCGGGGATTGACGTGACCTCGCTGTCGTCCGGAACGACGGGCGGCGGGATCGTAAACGCGCTGGCCGGCGAGGTGCTCAGGCTCATCACTCCGGGCGAAGACGACGTGAACGCCGTCTTACTCGGCCATGCCGTGCCGAAAGGGGTGATGCCAATCGATCTCGCGGGCGGCAAAGGTGAGGAGAAGACCTACGAGAAACACGTGAAGAGCATTCTGGGCTTCACCATCATCAAGGCCTACTACAAGATCTCGTACCAGTACGGCGCCAAGCACAAAGGGAAGGGGAGTTACCTCACCAACCTGAAGTTCACGCCGCTGCGGACGGAGTCGGAGATCCCTTGGAACTTAAAGGCCACGGCGCTGTCCGAGCACCCCACCAACGCCGGTACGGACGCAAAGCCCGTAGCCAAGCTCGCCTTCTCGCTGACCTTCACGGTTTTCTCCAAGCTGGGCTCGCGCTCAGCCACCGATGAGTTCACGGTGATGGCGGACACGGGGGAGTTAAAGGAGACCATTCGCAGCCTAGACGAATAAACGGGTTGCTTCCCTGCGGGCGATAGCCCAAAACGTAGCGCATGGATGCGGTACTGACTCACGACGGGCTCAAGTTTCTAGGTGTGGCGGCGGCGGTGATGCACGTGCTGGGGCTGGTCTCCGCCGTGCAGGCCGCATTTCGCGCGCGCACCTCGCAGGGGGCCACCGCGTGGGTGATCTTTCTCGTCTCGTTCCCGTACCTCGGAGTGCCGCTGTACTGGATCTTTGGCCGCGACAAGTTTCACGACTACCTCGTGGCCCGCAAATGGGAAGACGAGAAGTTGGAGCCGGTTCGCAAGGTGGCGGGACTATTCCCCACGGGAAATCCCGCGCACCGCACACTGGAGAATCTTGCCGGGATGCCGTTCAACGATGGCAACACCGCCGAGCTGTTGGTGGACGGTCAAGCCACCTTCGACGCCATTTTTGCGGCCATCGACGCCGCGAAGGACTATCTGCTGGTTCAGTTCTTCATCGTGAAGGACGACGAACTCGGGCAAGCGTTGAAAGCCCGGCTACTGGCCGCGGCCCAACGTAAAGTGCGCATCTACTTTTTGTACGACGAGGTGGGATCGCACGCTTTGCCCCGGCGCTACATTAGGGAGCTTTCGCCGCATGTGGAGATTCGCCCTTTCAAAACGCGCAAAGGGGCCGAAAACCGGTTTCAGATCAACTTTCGCAATCACCGCAAGATAGTGATCGCCGACGGTAAAGTAGCTTTCGTAGGCGGCCACAACGTGGGGGACGAATACATGGGGAAGGACCCCAAGTTCGGCCACTGGCGCGACACGCACGTGCGGCTCACCGGGCCTACCGTCGCGCAGGTGCAGCTGTCGTTCGCCGAAGATTGGAACTGGTCCGCGGGGAAAGTGCCGCCGCTGAGCTGGCAGTTCGATCGCACGGCCGAACCGGGCATTTCCGCTTTGGCCATTCCCTCGGGGCCGGCGGACGACTTAGAGACCTGCGCGTTATTCTTTCTGGAGGCGATTCAGCTCGCGCAGAAGCGAATTTGGATCGCGAGCCCTTACTTCGTTCCCGACCTGCGCATCATTTCGGCCTTGCAGCTGGCGGCCATGCGGGGGGTTGAGATTAAGATCCTGATGCCGTCGATGGCCGATCACCTGTTCGTATGGCTGGCGTCGTTTTCGTTTCTTCACGGCACGTTGCCCTGGGGTATTCAGCTGCACCGTTATCAGGGCGGCTTCATGCATCAGAAAGCGTTACTCGTCGACGACTACTTAAGCAGCGTAGGCACGGCGAACTTCGACAACCGCTCGTTCCGGCTCAACTTCGAGATAAGTCTCGTGTTCGATGACAAAGCGTTTGCGTCTCAGGTCGAAAAGATGCTCGAAACCGACTTTGCGCGATCGGTGCCGGTAACGCTGGCCGAGTATGACGATCGCCCCTACTACTTCAAAGCTGGCGTTCGTTTCGCGGCGTTGCTCTCGCCCATTTTGTAACGGCTCACCAGTTCTGCTGGCTTAAATACTCGCCGAAAAACACGACCAGGCGGAACGTGAGGTAGGCCAGGGCGCCGATCATACTGAGAAACACGAGCAGGATGAGCGTTACGTACGCAATGTGCGGGGCCGACGATACCTGGCCGCGCCGTTGCGCCTCGCGCACGCGCTGAATGAGCAGCCGGTTTCGCGTGCTGGCGCGAAAGAAGAAGTCGAAGAGATTGCCCACGAGGGGAATGGCGCCGATCGCGGAGTCGAGAAAAACATTCAACGCCATCCGGGCGATGACCGCCTTGGGCAGATAAGGCGGTCGCGTCGCCGCCAGGATGACAATTAGCGCCTGGGCCATCGTCGTCATCAGGTCACCTACGCCGGGGATTAGCCCCAGCAGAGGATCGAGTCCCACTCGCCACTTCGTTCCCGGCAAGGGAAACGCCTCGTCCAACCACCACGCCAGCTTTTCCACGGCGTCGTTCGGCGGCTTTTTTTCATCGTGGGGTATCACGAGCGTTAACTCACCGAACGCAGGTACTGCGGAGGCACCTGGGCCCGATCCATCTTGTGAAGCGCCTTGGCCGCGCGGAAAGCCCACTGCGGATCCCTGAGCATTTCGCGGGCTAGCAAAACCAGGTCGGCCTGGCCGGTGCGTACTATGGCGTCCGCCTGCATGGGCTCGGTGATCATGCCGACCGCGGCGGTGGCGATCTCCGCCTCTCTGCGGATCTGGGCGGCGAAAGGGACCTGGTAATTGGCGCCGACGGCAATTTTGGCCTCCTTCGCGTTGCCACCGGAGCTGCAGTCGACGAGGTCCACGCCGAGCTTCTTAAGTTCCCGAGCCAGCAGCACGGACTCTTCGACATTCCAGCCTCCGGGCATGTAGTCCGTGCAGGAGAAACGTACGGTAAGGGGAAGGTCTTTCGGCCACACGCCGTTCACACTCTCGGTGATCTCCTTAAAAAAGCGGGTGCGGTTTTCGAAGCTGCCGCCGTACTTGTCCTTGCGCTGGTTCGACAACGGCGAGAGAAAATTGTGAATGAGATAACCGTGCGCGCCGTGCAGCTCGAGCCACTTGAAGCCGGCGGCGTGCGCCCGCTTTGCGGCGTCGGCGAATTTTTGCACGAGCCCGTGAATCTCATTTTCCGAAAGCTCGAGCGGCGTGCGGTACCCTTCGGCAAACGGAATCGCGCTTGGCCCCACGACGTCCCAGCCCCCTTGCGCATTGGGCAAATCCGCGTCGCCTTCCCACGGACGAGTGCGGCTCGCTTTGCGGCCCGCATGGGCGAGCTGAATCCCCGCCACCGATCCCTGACCGTGAATAAAATCGGTGATGCGTTTCAAAAACGGCACGTGCTCATCGGAGTAAAGGCCGTTATCGTGCGCGGAAATTCGTCCGGCGGCTTCCACGCCGGTAGCTTCCATGATGACGAGCCCGGCCCCACCGCGAGCGAACGCTCCCAAATGCACCAAATGCCAGTCTTGGGCGTGTCCGTCCCGGGAACTGTACTGGCACATCGGTGAAACGCCGATGCGGTTACGCAGGGTGATCGATTTTACCTTGAGCTCGTCAAAAAGGTGCGCCATAGGACGCCTACTTTACACTACTTTTTTGCTGACGAGATTCTCTTGCAGCCAGGCAATTATCGCCTCGCTGCCCTTGACCGGTTCGCCGTCGACGGACAAGACCGGAACCTGCTCGTCGCCCGCGATGTTTTTCAGGTTCTGGCGCGCGTGGTTCGTTTCGTCGATATCGTGATGTTTGATTTGCGGCTTTAGCTTGTGCGTTTCGACGTAGCGGCGAACGGCCGCGGATCGGGCACACATTTGCCGGTGAAAAAGTTCTAAGTGAGCTGCCATGAAGACCTCCCGATCCAGCACCGAGTAGGCGCCTTTAATCAGGTTAGGTCAAACTATAACGAGACGGGGGTGCGTTATTGCAGCCCGCCGGCGGAATTGAACTCGTAATGGCTGAAGACGCGGGAAAGGTTCTGCTGTTTCGGCAGCACGATCGCCGTATGGGTGCCTTCGCCAATGCCCCAGGTGTAGGCCACACCCAGCGCACCGTCTTTTTTTCGCTTCACCGCCCAGAGAAAATTCAGGTCGTCCGCCGAGAAGACGCCGCCGTCTCCTTCGCGCCAACCGTGGCCCGGAGTCGTCTCGTGTCTCTCGATAGAGATCGTAGACGGCGTCGCGATAAAAAAGGCGGCCAGTCCCGTGGCGATCGTTTCGAAAACGGCGTAACCCGCTTCGCCCTCTTTGCCGATTTCGTGCGTGGCCTGGCAACGAGTGACGTTGCGGCCGGCGATCGCCTTTAGCTTGTTCATCAACTTAGCGGTGCAGGACGGAGAGCTTTCTCGGCGCAAGGGAATCAGCTGATACTCTTCGGTGATGATCTTGGGGACGGCGAGCCCCGCGGCGTTCTTTGGCCCCGTCACCATCAATGCCGGGCCCGACTCCGGAGAAGGTTTCACCGCCGCGCGGTGCACTTCGCCGTTGCGCACGAAGGCCGCGATGTCTTGGGGATCGTAGTGGGGGCCGCGCGTGTCGCCATCCACGGCAAACGTGCCGTCGTCGTTCACGAAGCCAAAGGCGACGTGCTGCCAGGCCGCATCGGCGGAGGCTATTGCCGCCGGTAAGGTGGAAGAGACCGTCAGAAACGCCAGTAGGAGAAAGCGCATGATCGTTAGCTCCATGGTACGCGGCTTAACCGCGGCGAAACAAAGCGACGCCGGAATCTTCGGCGGAAGTTGCGGCGTCCGCGATCGTCGACATCGCGGCCGGCGCCTTTCGCCCAATTTTTTCACTTCCGTCCAAAAAAGAATCGAACGCCTCGAGCCGCCAGCCGAGCCCCTCGAAATAGCTGGTGCCCCCTTTAGGCACGAACCTGAGCGAAGCGTCGTCGGTCGCCGCTTGCGGCTTCCAGCGATCCCGCATCCGTTCGAGAAAGCTCACGGTCGTCAGATCCATCAGCCAGTGATCTACCGTGCGCGAGTCGCGCAGCGTGGCCGCCAGCTCCGCCACGGTGGCCTCGGGCAGCTGGGGCAAAAGCCCTTCGGTAAGCACCAGCGTGCGCTTGGCGCCCAGCTCGGCCTGCGTGAAAAAACGATCGCGGGCGGGCTGATCGGCCAGGTTCACCACGAACCGATCGAGCCGGCAGCGCGGTTCGATCTTTTTTAGCCTCTCCGTTTTGTATTCGGTAATGCCCGGAAGATCCGCTTCGATCCAGTGCAGCGCTTTGGGCAGGGCCAAACGGTACGGGCGCGTGTCGAGCCCCGGGGCGAGATTGATTACCGTATCCACGCCGTCCGCGACGAGCCTCAAGAGGTGCTCGTCGAGCAGGCAGGTACGCACGGTCGTGAACCAGCGCGCCTCCTCTTTGAACGAAGCGGTCTTTTTGAGCAGCTCCGCTTTCGGGGCGGCGAGGATCGCGGCCAGCGGATCTTTGAAAATCGCGTCCGGGCTATCCGATTCGTAAGCGCGGTACAACGCCGCGAGGTAAACGGTATCCGAAACTGACATGCGCACCCTCCAAAGGTTCCCCAATTTTCTCCCGCCCGAGCGATAAGGGCAAACGCCAGTATGCTTATCTTGTGGAAACGGTGCGCCAAGAAAATCGCTCCTCGCCGTGACCGAAGACGAAACCGTGGCAAAAAAAAGAATGCGGTTGTCTCTATGCATTCGGGCAGTTGTAAGAAGGGGCAGTTTTCGGGGCGTTTCTCCCATTCCAATCGTCCATAAATTGTTCTAGAAGCATCCACCTATGGAAAACCTGGAACAAGCGGCCCCGTCGGAAATCAACGGCTTCATCTTGGAGCTCTATCGCCACGGCGATAACGAGCCCTGCTACATCTCCTCGTTCGATCCGGAGGCCGTCGCCGGCTTCAACGGATACACGCAGAACAAGGAAGAGGCGGTCGTGTTCGAGTCGAGAGAGTCCTTGCTTCCCTTGGCTTCCATCGAAGTCGAAGCGATTGAAGAGGCCGAAAACGGCGAGCACTCGGTGTTCGACGGTTTCCGCATTCTCCCGTTCAAGGGCGTTACCGAAAACCAGCTGGTCGGTGACGAAGAGCTGGATCTGGTTCTCGAAAACTTCGACTCGTAAGTGCGCCAAGTCCGTTTTGCTGTGCTAAACCGGTGGGATGATTCTACGGAAATTCACCACCACCGATGCCCTTTCGCTCACTAGCTTTGTCATCTTCATCGTCTCGTTGATGTTCCCCTTTCAATCGGGTTTTTTGCTGCTGCTGGCGGCATTATTTCTGGCCTTGGGCATATCGAGCGCCGTTCATCACGCCGAGGTGATCGCCAACCGCGTTGGCCCTTCGCTAGGCACCTTGATCCTCGCCCTTTCGGTTACGGTAATCGAAGTGGCCTTAATCGTGAGTCTCATGGGGAACCAAACCTCCGACTCGGCCACGATTGCGCGCGACACGGTGTTTGCCGCCATCATGATCGTCACGAACGGCATCATCGGTGTCTGCATTTCCCTCGGGGGAATGCGCCACAAAGAGCTAGGCTTTCAGTCGATGGGCACCACGGCCCTGCTAGGCGTGCTGGCCGTGCTGGCCACGCTTACCCTGGTATTGCCGAACTACACGACCACCACTTTCGGCCCAACGTATGGGCCACGTCAGCTCATCTTCGTTTCCATCGCTTCCCTCGTGCTTTACGGCGGCTTGCTGTGGGCCCAGACCCGGTCCCACAAGAACTTCTTCGAGGCGCTGAGCCCGGGCGAGCTTCGTAAGCTCGAAGCCGCTGAACTGGTTCCCTCGCTATCCCGGGCAGTGCTGAGCTTCGTCGGGCTGCTGCTTTCGCTAGTCGCGGTGGTGGGCCTGGCGAAGATTTTGAGCCCGACTATCGAATCGGTAATCGCCGCGATGGGGGCCCCGAAGGCCGCGGTCGGCGTCATCATCGCGCTTTTGGTGCTGGCCCCCGAAGCTCTGGCCGCCATCAATGCGGCTAAGATCAACCAGCTGCAGACCAGCCTGAACCTGGCCCTGGGGTCGGGGGCGGCCAGTATCGCGCTGACGATTCCAGCGGTTAGCCTCTATTCGCTGGCCTACGCCCAGCCCCTGAATCTGGGGCTCGACGGCAAAAATACCGCCTTTTTGGTGATTACCTTTCTGGCGGGAAGCTTCACCTTCGGCTCCGGGAGGACCACCGCCCTGCATGGTTTGGTGCATCTGGTGATCATGGCTTCTTACGTTGCTTTGACGTTCATGCCGTAATCGCGCTCGACTTGTTGGCGACAGAGTGCCAATGTAATCAGCATCGCATGACTGAGTCCCGATCCTCCTCGGGCCCTCGTCGACGCCGGCACCGCCGCGGACGACGAACCGGCCGTCAATCATCCCAAGTTCGACCGCCTGGCGAAGCCGGCGGAGAAGACACGCCTAGAGATTACGGGGACGGACCCGAGCCGGGTAACGAAGCGCTTCCGCGCGACGACTACGAGCGGCCACGCGACGATCAGGATCGTCCGCGCGACGAATTCGACCGGCCGCGGGACGACCAGGATCGCCCCCGCGATGACTATGACCGGCCTCAGGACGACTACGATGAGCCGCGCCACGACGATCGGGACGACGACCGGGGGAACGACCGGGGCGATGATCGCGATGACGATCGGGGTAACGACCGAGG
>JBGSST010000130.1:0-3898 GCA_041736915.1 Bdellovibrionota bacterium | reverse complement strand
GCCGGCGGCGGAACGGCCGACAGCGGCTCGGCTGACGACTGACCATCCCGCCCACTACGCACGAAGGAGCACCGCGGATGCCGGCATCATCACTCGAGAAGGACGTCGCCGAGATCCTCATCGACGAGACGACGCTGCAGGCCAAGGTGTCCGAGCTGGGCGCTCGCATCTCGGCCGACTACCACGGGCGGCAGGTGACCCTGGTGAGCGTCCTCAAGGGTGCCCTGCCCTTCATGGCGGATCTGATGCGATCCATCTCGCTGCCGGTCCGCATCGACCTCATGGAGGTCTCCTCGTACGGCGGGGCCACGGAGACGTCCGGGCAGGTGCGCATCCTCAAGGACCTCTCCTCCTCGATCGAGGGCGAGGACGTGCTCATCGTCGAGGACATCATCGACACCGGCCTGACCCTCCACTACGTGACCGAGTACCTGCGCGGCAAGGACCCCGCCAGCCTGGCGATCTGCACCCTGCTGGACAAGCCCGCGCGTCGGCTGGTGGACATCGACATCACCTACCTCGGTTTCGAGATCCCCGACCGCTTCGTCATCGGCTACGGACTCGACTACGGCGAGATCTACCGCAACCTGCCCTACATCGGCGTGCTCCGGCCGGAGGTCTACGGCGGGGAGTGAGGCGGGGTCGCGCGGAAACCGGGGATCCCACGTGTGCAACTTGCGGTCTTCTTCGTGCATCAGCCAGAGCTGCCGCCAAAGGCGATTCTCGAAATCAATTTCATCGGTACTTTCCGGCGTTTCGAAAACGGCGAGGTATGAGAGAAAGGGGATCTTAGTGCGGCTTTGCTCGGCCTTAAAGCGCGACAGCCCGTCGCACAACGCATCGGTATTTCTCTCCGAGCCAAGCTCCGGAAATACGTCGATTCGATAATCTTTTTGCTGAACGGCGCGTAGGGCGGCCACACAAGGATAGTTCGGACGGGTAACTAGCGCTTGGAGCTCAGCCTTAACAACTTCTCGATTCAGCATCGCCTGACGAAGTTGCAACTTGGGTGCCACGGCCCAAGCCCGAGTGCGTTTAGTTCGTGACGGCCGGCGGTGCGGCGGCGCCCGGATCGATCGCTTGTACGTCGGCCTGCGGCAACCAGATGAAGGTCCAGATGGCCCACGCAATCACGAAGACCACGGCGCAGGAGAGAATCAGAAAATGATGCTTCTTGAGGTTCGGCAGCTTAAACAACGTAACTCCTATTTAAAAAAAGGATTGTTCATCTTTTCCCAGCCTACGGTCGTGCTGGGGCCGTGTCCGGGATGCACCTTGATCTCGCCTTCGAGCGTAAAGATGCGGTCGCGGATCGACTTGAAAAGTTGGTTCTGGTCGCCGCCCCACAGGTCGGTACGACCGACACTCATTTGAAACAGGCTGTCGCCGGAAAAGAGCTGCTCTTTTTCCTGCCCGCCAAAAACGCGGAAGCAGACCCCGCCCGGACTGTGGCCCGGCGTGTGGACGACCTGAATCTTGTTTTCCCCAAAAGTGAGCTCTTCTTCATCGAGCAGGAACCTTTCGATGGCCGGCCCTTTCTCCAGCGGAAAACCGAACATCCGACCCTGTAACGGAAGGTTGTCGTAGATCGTCTCGTCGCCTTTGTGCAGGCAGACCTGGCCATGGCCCGCCTCGCGTAACTTGCCGGTAGCCCCCACGTGATCGAAGTGGGCGTGGGTGTGCAGCAGGTATTTCACCTTGATGCCGTAGGCCTCGATGGCGGAAAGCAGTTTGCCGGGCTCGTCGCCCGGATCGATGAGGACTGCTTCTTTGGTCTTTTCGCAGGCCAAAAGGGTGCAATTGCACTGTAAAGGCCCGACTACGATGGTTTTCTGAATCACAGAGCCGCTTATACCCGCGCGGCTTAGGTTTTGCGAGTGAGGGGTTTGATTGCGGCGATTCGTTAGCCATTGATACAATTGGCCCGTGATTCTTTTCGCCCTCGCCCTGCAGCTTAGCCATACCTGCGGTCCGTTGCCTCAGCTCTCGCCCGAGTACGACAAATTGTTTCGCAAAACTCGGGCGGAGTTTCTGTTGGACGCTGATGAGGCGGTACGCCTAAAGCCCAGCTTCTATTCGCCACCTAAGGTGGAAAGTTCGGTCGTACGCCTCGACGAGCGTGATCCGGACAAAATCCGGAAAGCGCGCGGACTGTGGCCGAGCACATGGAAACATCGCGGAACTATTGTGGACCATACGGGCGAGGACGGCTGGGGCAGCAGCTCTTACGTTTCGTTCTCTTGGGAATCCGCCCCCCGAGACGTAATTGAAAGTGCGGGGCTCAATCGCGGTTCCGCCGAAGTTCTGATCATAAAGGGAAAGCCGTACGCCTTCGCCGATCATCCCGACCTTTCTATTCGTCGGCCCTTGTCCGAGCTCGCCAAGGCTTTTGGCGTAAGTGAAACGGATTTACACGGCGCCACCGCCGTCTGGACCCTTTACGAGTACCGAATGGAAAACATCGAAGGCGTACGCGTACACGGCGGAAAGTTCACGAAGGAGCGGGAGGTGGTGGCTCGCGGCGCTGCCCTGCCACAGATTAAAGAATTTCGAACAATCACGGTTCGGAAAAAACTGGCGTTCGGGAAGGACGAGGCGATGGGCGATGAAAAGATCCGCCTCTTGGATACCCGGGGCTTCGACAAAAATGAAGTTACTTACGAGTACTCGGACTGGCGACCGTTTTAACGATCGCAGAAAAACGAAGGCCCGATTCCTAGAAGGAACCGGGCCCTGTTTGAAAAATAGCGGCTACTGATTAACGGCAGCTGATCTGGAACTGGCTCGGCAGCTGGCCGTTGCGGCAGATCTGCTGCTTCAAGCGCTGCGTTACGTAGCAGCTGTTGTCGCTACCTACGTTCGCGTCTTCGACGTACGAAGCAAAGCTCGAACGGGCTTCGCAATAGCGGGTGTTGTCGACGTACGCGGCGCACGCGATCATCTTGAGCGAATTGCACTCGTTGTTGCCACCGTTGAAGTCATTGCGGTTCGCCTGCTCGAAGGTGATTTCGCACGAATTCGCGAACGACGTGAGGGCCAAGCCAACTTCACGAACCGTAGCGGCTTGTCCGCCGTTCACCTGGTAGATGAAGCGCGTGGCGTTTACGTCGGGACGAGTGCCAATGTGAGCGAGGGGAAGCTGAATGCGCTGTCCGCCGTTCAACGTGCGGCCCCAGGCGGCCACTTGCACCATCGAGATTCCGCAGTGCGAAGGAACCGTCACGCGGAGCAGGTCGCCGCGGTACGGACGGAGCACTTCGTTCGGGTTGAACATCGTGTTCGTTGCGCCATAACCAACCGTCACGCGGACGATGTCGCTATAGTTCGGGGTGTTCGGCACCACGATGCCCACGGTGGGCGGGTGAACCGGTAAGCCAATCGGGCGCGGCACGACGATACCGACCGGGCGCGGCGGCACGGGCAAGCCGATGGGACGCGGCACGACGATACCCGCCGGGCGCGGAGCCGGTAGTCCGAGGGGACGAGGGGTGTTGTCGGCATTAGCGACAACGGACAAAGCCAAGACACTGAGACTGATAAAGCGTTTCACGAAACAACCTCCGAAACGACGCCCGCCCTTTTTCCAAACCGGCGGTGCCGCATTTTGTTATTGCTCCGCCGTTGTGCAAGCGGTGGGCCACATCGTCAAAACAGGAGATCCTGAAATTTGAACCTGTGACACCAACCGTCAACGCTCCCGCGAAGAAAGCGGGCGGTCGCAATTTGGGAAGTGGTTCCAGATTGGATTTTGAAAATGGGACTGCGCGTTAGCTACGGGAAACAAAAAAGCGGCTGAGGGAATCCCCGCAGCCGCTCGAAAAGAATTACATCGTGCGTTATTCAGCGATCGCCGCGTCCACCGCGTCCACCGCCGCCGCCACCACCTCGGCCACCACGT
>JBGSST010000026.1:0-12719 GCA_041736915.1 Bdellovibrionota bacterium | reverse complement strand
CGCCGAGCGCGAAGGCCCAGCGCGGAAGCACTCCGCGGCGTCCGGGCGCGAAGCGCCGCTCGGTCGAGGCGAACTCACCTTCGAACTTTTTCCAGAAGGCTCCGTCAAAGTCCGCCCCCGGTTTACGGGTGAGGCGCCCCTTCAGCTTGTTGAAAAAGTCACTCATAGGTTTTGCTCTTCAAACAGTTCACCAGACCAATACGGGCCCGGTGCAACACCGACTTTACCGCCGGCACGCTGGCCCGGGTGGCCTCGGAAATTTCTTCGTAGCTGAACTCGCTGAAAATTCTCAGCGCCATCGCTTCGCGCTGCGAGTCGGGTAGACCCTTCAGGCAGTCTTCAAGTGCGGCCTGATTCACCTTTTCCACCAAGAGGGTTTCGGCGTCGCTTGGCTCCGTGCCGCGGGGATCGCCCATGGTGTTTTCTTCAATGTCGTCCGAGAGCAGTTCCTTTTTTTTCCGCAGGTGATCAATGGCGCCGTTGCGCGCGATGGTCCACAGCCAAGTCGTGAACTTGGCGCCGTGCGAATACTCGCCGCGTGATCGAAAAACGCGCAGAAAAGTTTCCTGCGTTAGCTCTTCGGCCACCTGCCGGTCGTGCACAATCGCGTAGAGGTAACTATAAATAGGCACCTTGTACCGTTCGAATAGCTGCCGAAAGGCTTCCGTGTCGCCACCGGCGGCTCGGTCCATCAGCTCGTGATCGCTACTCGCCTTCTCGTTAGATTCCACGGGGGAACCCGAGAAAAGTTTCGATTTATTTCTAGTTCCAAAGGGAATGGCTAACCTCGCGGATCGTTAAAAGAATAGGCTAAGGGGTCACAAGTTGTCGAGGCGTTGGGCGTTCTCCACCAGTGATCACTGCGGGAGATTGTGGCGGCGGGTTTGCAACGTAGTGCACCGCAATCATTCATTGGGTTAGAGGTTAAGAGGTACGTTGTGATGAAGCTCCTTCGCTACGGGGTGTATTCCCTGTGTTCCACTATTTTTTGTTTTGGGCTGTCCCTTTCCGCCGGGGCCGACGAGCCCGTCGAGGAGTCCACCCCTTCGCAAACGGTGGCTTTTTTCTGGAATGGCGATGAGGTTTCAACGCTTCATCCCACGGCCAATATCGCCGACGTGATCGCCCGGTATCAGGAACGCGGCGCGCGCGTGGTGCAGGCGGTGGGCATGCCTCCCGTATTTTTCAAACAGTTCGTGATGAACGATCGCAAGGCGCACCCGGAAGATTACGCAGGTAAGAACGTCACGCTCGTCATCAACGGCCACGGCGCCCGGTATTTTGCCCCCGTCATCGACGTAAAGAAAAATGGCGCTACGCCGGTGCAGGCGGGCTTGTCATTGACGTCGCCGCCGCCGGAGAAAGCGCCGATGGCGGAAATGAGATTGCCCGAGCTGGATAAGGTGAAGGACGAGGAGATCATCCTGGCCTTCATCGAAGGCATCGGCGACGGAGCCAAGGCCGAGGCCATATCGAGTCAGTGCTTTTTCGGCCAGGAATGCCTCGCGGTTTCGTTGAACGACACGCCATTGGCCACGCGGGTTAGCCGCCTCATCGTTCCCAAAAAGGCGGCCGGCGGCTCGCTGTCTTCCCTGGTTCCACCCCAAACCCCCGAAACGGTCTTTGCCCGTTTGTCGGATATTCTGGTTCAGGCCATCGAGCCAAAGTAGGCAAGTTGTGCCGAAAGAGTGTTTTCGTAACAGCTCTTGACTTGCCATCTCCGTTTAGGCTTTAACGCCACGCGTTAATCCGAATAGGAGAGTTTCGTTTGCGTAAGTCGGACACCCGCTTGGTAGTCTTATTCGTTGTGCTTTGCCTGCTTCAGCCCGCGCTGCGGGCGGGTTCCCTGAAGGGTAAGTTCGCCGCGTGCGCGCTCGCTTTGGCCGGGGCGCCGGGAGTGTCCAAAGCGGATATGGTGTTTGGTCTCCAGGACTTGGCTCCCCCGTCGCCGTACGCCTTTAGCGCCCCGTTTGGCACGTTGCCCGTGTCGTACCAGCCGTTGATCGACCCCCTGGTCCTCTTCGGTTCTCCTTTGGCCCCGGCTAACGTGAACGCCTGGAGCCCGTCCGACGTGGTTCGCATCGACCCCTTCGCGGACGTAGGCCCCCAGAACCTCGTTCCGCTCTTCGACGGAGCGGGCCCCCTTACGCTGAAACGCGATTTCACTCACGAGTCGATCTGGGGTGGGCTGCGCCGTATCGAACTTTCCATTCCCGACAAGGGAAAGGCCACGCTCACTCAGCACGCCCCGAATAGCGCCGGGCTCGTCGAGCGCGAACGCGGCTTGAAACTCGTCGGCGAAGGGGCGTCCACGCTCACGCTACGCTGGAAGCCGAAGGATAAGATGGACCTGACGGAGAAGGGCGCTAAAGCGTTCTCGGTTTGGTTTTCGGGGGCGCCGAGTGGTTTTCGGATCACCGTCTTCGATGCTAAGGGCAACCGCTCGACGATTGCCGCGCAAACTCCGGCCGCGGCCGATCCGACGAAGCTCGTGGTCGCCTACAAGGACCTCGTGAAGGAAGGCGAAAACGAAGCCGACCTCACGCAGGTGATCGAAGTCGTCATCGCTTTCGTGCCCACGCTGGGGGCCGCACAGCCGGCCGTGGAAACCGTCGTGCCGGTCTATACCTACGATCGCTGCGGGGTAAAAGTTTGCTGGAAGACCGTAAAGCCGTGCCCCACTCCTCAGCCGGCTTTCTTCCTTCACCGCGTGGGCCTGGAAGCGGTCGACGTGGCCGCGGGCTTTAGCGAGGGGACGCCGTGGACCAACGGGGGGCCGACGGGAACTTTCAGCTTCGGACTAGGCTTTGATTCGAGTCCGTTCCCCGGTGGATTCCCGGGCGGCTTTCCCGGTGGCAACCCTCCGCCATTTTGGTTCAGCCCTCCGGTCTACACGCCGCCGCACCTGCCGATTTGCCCTCCGGGCTCGCTGTTTTGCCCGCCGATTACGGACTATCCGCCCGGCCATTATTGTCCCCCTGGCCATCCGGGCTACTGTCCTCCGGGAAGCCTCGACTGCCCTGTCGACTACCCGCCGCCCCACGAGCCGCCGTGTGAAGTGTCGGCCGTGCCGGCCCCTCCGGGGGCGGTGCTGTTCCTGATCGGGGGCGCTTCGGTATGGGCGCTCCGCCGGGTCTTCAACCCGACCTCGCGCACGCGGCCTAAATGACGGGGTTTTATTTATGCACTTAAGTAACTGTATTTACTATCTTAATCGGCTCGAAACCTTTTCCGTTCCTGCCCGTTTAATCCTACAAGAGGCCAAGAGTGATCGCGGCCAAACTGAAGGAGTGAGCGATGTTGGTGGTAACGAAAAAAAATTGGAGTCGGTTCGGTGGGTACGTGGGCGTGGCGCTGTTAGGCGTGTCCTTGCTTTCGGGCTGCGGCGCGGGCGGAAGTAGCGACGAAAACGAGTCGCACTCCGAAATCGCGGCGGCGAGTCTATCGGGCGCGGCCAACGGTACCGAGAACAATGGCAGCTTCGTGGCCAGTCACCCATCGTCGCGCGAAGTTTTCGAAAATGCGTTGCACGATCTGCTTTTGATTCCCGTGGCCTTCGCCCACGCGGCCGCGGGTAACTGCAAAGAGCTGCGAGATACGATCGACTGCTCGGCGACCAACGGCATCGTCGAGATTGCCCTCGACCTTTGCAAGCGGGGCCGTGGCGAATGGAGCGGTACGGAAAAGTTAGCGTACGACTCGGTCGAAACATGCCAGGCACGGACCAGCACCAAGGGGGTACCGACGAGCGGTAGCGTGACCCGCACCTTCGTCGGCGTTTACGGCGATAGTGAAAATCCCGCTACGTACCGTCAGATGGGGCCGCGCCGCTGGAGCCTCGATACGACGACGGCGTACGGCTACACCGAGCCGGTTTCGGGCGGAACGCTCGTGCAGTTCTCGGAAGACGCCGCGACGTCGCTTCCGCTGCGCACGATTCAACTCAAAGGCATTCGCATCGTTTCGGAGAACGTGGAGGAAACTTCGCCGGACGAGAATGACCTCAGCTTCGCGCATTCGGCGGGCGAAGAATCGAACCACCAGCAGCGCAGCCGAAAAGGGCGTAAGGGCAAACGTCCCGAAGATTGGGATGTGCGCTACGACGAAAGCATTTCGACCGACGTCGATCACCCGATTCAAGTACGCGGTTCGGGCGCCGACAAAGTCGTGCTGGCTGGCTCCATCACCAAAATTCAGAACAACGAGCTGCAGTTCACGGCGACCTCCACGGTGGTCGAAGAGCTGAAGTTCAAAGCCGGCTGCTGCCACCCCGCTTCGGGCGTCGTGAAAACGGAATTCACGGTCGATAAAGACGGCGTGCAACGCGAGCCGGAAACGCTAACCTTCACGGCCGAGTGTGGCCGCGGCGATCACAAGTCGGCCGGCGCTTCGGTGGCGAAACTCTTGAAGCCCTGTTTCTAAAAGCACCCCACTGGTCCGGCAGGCGCCACCCCGCCTGCCGGACTTTTTTGCGTCCGCGATCTGGGGTAAAAGAGGGGATGCTCAATTTCGCGCGGCTCTTCGGCATTTTTCTGTTTCTCCACGGCCCTTTATTTTTTGGCGAATCCGCGAGGCCGGGAGCCGCGGGCAAGCCGGTACTCACGCAGGCCCAGGCGTTCAATTGCGATTTCGACGACAATATTCTATTTTCCGACGCCAAGATCTTGGTGTGGGACGCTAAAGCGGCGAAAGAGATTCCCGTGACTACGCAAGACTTTGCGATCGTGAAGAACCTCGTGGGCAAACCCGACGGGGGGGAGTGGAAAGACCGCACGCTGCGGGCGGAGTCTTTCCGCTATTTTCGCGATAACTCGGAGCTGGGCGAAGACGTGGTGAAGGTTCAGGTGGAACGGGCGCTAGATCGACTGGGCGAAGAAGCGAAAGCCCCGTCATTCAAGGCGGCCTTCGATGCGCTGAGCAATCCGGAGACGCGGCGGCGCTTCTTTGTTATCACCGCGCGCGAGCATCACCCGCGCGTCATCATGAAGGGGTTCAAAGTGCTCTTCGATCGCGGCCTAATCCCCGCGATGCCGCTCGAGGAAAACATCTTCCCCGTAGGCTGGAAGGGGCTGCCCGAAAAGTTCCGAGGCGAGGACACGGCCGACAGCAAGGCGAAGGTGATGATGCATCTTCTAGACGAGTTACAGAAAGAGCCGGTGCCGGCGGATGCTTTGCTCGTGGAAAGCCGCGAGGGTAAGGGAAAGCAGAAATTGCACCTGTGGGGCTTTTCCGACGACGACTTCGATAACTTTCGCAAAGCCAAAGAGGTGCTCGCCAAAGAGGTCGCCAAGGGGCGCTGGCCCGATATCAAGATCTCGCTCTTCTTCACGGGACTGAACAACCCGAAAGAGAAGCAACGCTCGGAAGTGTTCCTGCCCAACGGGCAAACCCGTCCGGCGCGCCGTAACGAGGCCACCCGCATGGGGGCTACCGTGATGGACTCGCCCTTGGAGGCACTGTCCCACATCTGCTATTGAGGCGGTAGCGGCTGGCCACGCCGCAAAAGCTCTTCGAGAATGCCCAGAATCTTTGCCTTGGACGAGTAAAGAGGAGACCCCGCTAAAAACTCCGCGATTACCTCGGGGCGCTGAAGTCCGAATTCGATCGCCACGCGCATCACTTCGGTCTGGACGAGGATGAGAAACTTCTCGATGGCCCCCTTGGGAGCCTCGTTACCGAAAAGGGTCGACGCCGAATCGGTCAGCTGCGACACGGCGAGCTTCGTCGCGCAGTCCATCTCCTTACCGCCCTTTAGCTCACCATCCTGCGCCTCAACGTCGCAAATCAAGAAGTTGTCCTTACCGAGCTGATTGAGCTCCTCCACGGTCAGCTCGCCCTTTTTTTGCATCGACTGCACCCACGCTCCGAGCGTGGTCCAGTCCAGAAAGGCTTTGGGCTTGAGCCACTGGTCCAGATCGTTCAGTAAACTCTTGAACGGCTTGATGAAGGAGCCGGAGACCAGCACGAACTTGGCGAGCGACAAGGGAATGCCGGGCCGCTGAAGGAACGACAAGAGCACGCGGGAAAGATCGTAAACGCCGGGCTCCATCTCGACCATCGCGCTGGTGACGATGTTGAGGCTGGCCTCGAGCAGTAACGGCGTTACGCAGTCGAGCTCTCGCCAGTCGAATTTCATGTCTTCGTGTTTGTCGCAGGCCAGATCCAGCTTCTGCATCGCCACTAGAACCGCGGCGGGGGCCTGGGCTTCGGAAACGCTCACGTAGTTCTCCAGCAGCGATTCCTGCGGGGCCGACGAACCCGAACTGTACGCGTAGACTTTTACGGGCCGGCGCGGGGTCGTAGACACGAGGCCGTGGAACAGGCTTTCCATCGTCTCGGTCGTCACCTTGGAGAAGAATAGGTGGTGGGCCTTCTCCTGGGCCAGAAATTCGGGGTACAGCGATCTTACGAAGCGCGTTCGATCCACGAGCGCGTTCGAGCTATCGTGCAGACGCCACATTTCATTGGGGTTCTCGACCAGAACCGTGGGGATGTAGCGTGGCACCTGCAACCGGTAGGAGTAGGCCAGGCGCGACGCAGTTACGGCGTGCTCTTCGTAGAACTGCACGACCGAAAACAGCTCGTGCGCGTCGAGCGCGTTGTCGCGATTACCGTCGGGCATCCAGCGATCGCCAAGCAGGCCCATCAAACCGTAGAGCGAAGAGGGCTTTAACGTCATAATCTCCGGTACGGCCTCTTCCTGCTTGAGCCGATCGGTCGACGGCCGGCTGCTCGTCGAGCCGGCGGAAAGGAAACGCAAGAAGGTGTAGGTGAGGTCGAGGGTACTCTTTAAGTCTTCCTGGTACACGCCCTTGAGCGGAAGCTTGCCCATACCGTCCGCGTCGAAGGTCGCAAAGATCTTTTCCACCATGAGCTGTTTGGCTAACCGCCCGGTGACGTCGAAAAAATCCAGAAGGCCATCGAGGGGTCTTTCGAGCGGCAGCTTGGCGTACTCGTTACGCCAGTAATTTGGTTGTCCCTTGAGCGCGATCCGCTTAAGGGTAGGCGATTTTAGGGCCGTGCGAAGGGTGACGAGACAACGGTTGAAGCCTGGCTCGCAGTCGGCCGGAAAATCCGAAGCGGCCGCGATGAGCTTGGTCGCTAACGGCTGGGCCTGGTTGAGCAGAGGGATGAGGGAACGTGGGTGCAGTCCGCGCTGGCCGAAAGGATATAGCCTTTGGGAGAGGCGCACGAGATCGGAGGCAAGGTCCGCGGAGATTCCCTTCACGTTCAGGCGCTTCAACGCCCACGCCAGGATCTCCGAATCGATGCTCGTGAACTGGCCGTCGAGAAAGTACTGCTCGAGTCCACGCATGGCGGTGCCCCACTCGGTCGGTAAATCCGCCGGAATCTTGCCCAGATTGAGGTGGCTGAGGCCCCAGCGTTTCGTTGCGGGCAGCTGGGAGGCGATCTGAAGACTCGTTCGCAGGAATCGCTGAATTTCATCTAGTCGCAGGTCCGATCGCACCCCCTGGCCCAGCGGATCGGCGAGTAAAAACGACTTCAGAATCCAAACCGCCTCCACCTTTTCATTCACGTCGCGAATCTGGATTTCGTCTAGGCCCGGGAACTTACGCAGAAGGGGTTCAGAACCGCTGATTAGCTCCCGCATGCGGCCCAGCGAAAGCGACCAGTTCGGCGACAACAGATCGAATAGACTTTGCACCGCCGGCAGCGTGCGGTCGATGAGTTCGATGATCCGATCTTGGGGGAAGTCCCGGCCATCAGTTTCGGTTTCCATCCAATCGCGAAAAAGGGGAACCTGACCGCGTAAAATCTCTAAAATCCGGTGCGCGGCCTGCTGGCTTATCGCCGGGCGCCCGTCGGGGTGCAAGGTAGCGATGAGTTCGCCAAGCCATTCCCAACTAGCGTCGGTTTCGTACTGGGCCAGCGAATCCAGCTTTAGCAAGCCCGCATTGTAGAGCGTGCGTAGCTCGGAGACGGAGATCTCTCCGGGACGCTTGCCCTTGATTTGCGCGAACGCGCTATCGAGCTTCTCTTTAGTGCAGTCCAACGTCTGGTAAAGCGTTCCTCGCGATGCATTTCGTAGGGGGACGAAGCTATCCCGCGCGGGGAAATCGCAGCCGCCAATCTTGGGCTCGTTATCGACGATTTTCGGTCCCGGGCCCTTTTCGCCTACGAGCGAGCAGCCCGCCACCGCCACGAACAGGATGAGGCCAAGCACGCTTCTCATGAGCCCAGCTCCCACTGTAGCGCCGCAAAGAGGCGATCGTTGGCGCGCCACTCACCGAAGTAAGAACGATCGGAGCCATGAAAAATGTCCGTGCCGATGTCGAGCTTGGTCTCTTTGGCCAGAGCCAGCCGCAACGCGAACCGCGCCCACAGGTCATTCTGGCGGAAGTGACGCTTTAACCCCGCGTAGAGTTCGAAATCGGTGAACAGCTCCTGCCGCACGTCTAGCTGGCCCAAGAGATCGCGGTAGTCGTCAGAGGCCGCGTCCGGCCGCCACTCGTGCAAAAGCGAAAAGGTAGCGGGGCCCAACCGCACGCCGGCTTCGCCACCGTGGCTTTGGTCGGAGGCGGCCAGCAGCGACGTCCACAACGTGAAGCGATCGGTGATGTCGAACTCGTGGGTAAGGGTGCCTTCCCAGCGGGGGAAGAACTTCGGATGAACGAGCGCGTAAGCGGTCACGCCGTTTTCGTTGATCTTGAGGTAGCTGTCGGTCGGAAAGCTCGCATCCGGCGATGGTGCGCGGCTAGCGGTGAACCAGCCTTTGAACTTTTTCGTGTAGCGCCACCATGCTTGGCCCATGGCCTGCGGCTGCAAGATCACATCACTCCAGATCTGCGATCGATCCACACGGAGGGTGACCGGATACTCCTGGCCTTCAATGCGCACGCGTTCCGGTACACGCCGGGCGAAGCGGCCCCAGTACGCCGGGGCATTGTCGCTGAAAACGATCTCGGGGCCTAACGATGGAATGAAGAATGGCGTGGCCGAAAACGAGAGCCCCCAGTTATCGAGCTTTCCCCAGCGCGTATGAAAGCCAAGCCAGCCCATCAGGGTAGGGTCGGGGCTGAGGGACGTGGCCCGCATGCCGGACCCGAGCAGTAAACCACGGTCTTGCGACTGGCGCGAGGCAAGCAGTCCCCACGCGCGGTACCGCGAATGATGATGAGAGACGTCGTAGGGATGAACGCGGCCAAGTAGCGCGGTGAAGTCGTCGTCGAGATTTATGGCGTACCACGCGCGATCTACGTCGAACAAGACGTCGCGCCGCCCTTGGGTCTCCGCTTCCACGTGCAGCTCGACTTCCCATTTCTTCGGCTCGAACCAGCGCAGGCGGCCGTTAGTGACCATTTGGAATGCGGGATTGTACGAAACCGCGGACGGGTACGAATGCGGTTCCACGCGCAGCGATCCGACGGTATCGGCAATGGTCGCCATGGGCGTAAAGAGCACGCCGCACAAAATGAGAATAAAACGATTCAGGCAGTCCCCCCAAAGAACTCTAGAATGCCAAACGATAGTGTTTGCGAATGTGTCGGTTATTTACAGCGTACGTGTGCGAAGAGGCCGCAGTGTACGGGATTTCGCGAGCCGGTTTCAAGGGACCATATTCGGCATGGCGAAGGGTAGGTTCACCGCCGCCGTTAATAATTTAGGGGCGCATTTTTGTCACCGGGGTTGAGCCTGACCCCACGGCGTTCCAGGTGCTTACGTAGCCGGGGGAAGAGATCCAAAACATTATCCGAGCGCACGGCATCGGGCAGCGGTCGCTCCTCGGTCAACAGCGTGCCCACCGTTCCCGGGGCATCCAGCGCACCGTGAAAGGCCGACATCGCCATGTCGCTGGCTCCGCCGGGCAGCTCCTTGCCGACACTGGCAAAGCCCCCCTTGAGCGAGACCACGACCTGGGCCGGGTACTTTACCGAGATGGGCTCCAGCGCCGTACGCACGCGGTAGAACAGATCGGGGTACAACGCATGGCGGGTGCCCTGAAAGGCCACTTCGTCACTTATCCATTCGCGTACCGGAATCGGGTCGGTGATACCAAAACGACGGAACGGGAAATCTTTGCTCACGTAGTAGCGGTCGTTGGCCGGGTCGAAGGCGAACGTGCCCGAGGCCTTGTTCCGCTCCCAGAGCGCAAACCACTGCACGCCATTGCCCGATGGCTCGCCGTCTGGCGGCGCGATACGCGACAACGCTACGTCCACCGGACCGATGCCGGAAACGAGATTGGCCACCGTTTCGGTTAGCCGGGGATCGGTGTGTAGCTCTAGGTAAGTCACGCGGGTGTGATTGATCGTAAGCGCGTACGCGCCGCGCTTGGCATCGAGTCCACCCAGCGATTCGACGGGCTCCACGCCCACCTTCTTCATCTCTTCGGGAAAGCGGACCAGCCCCTGACGCACTACCGGAATGAAGTCCATGCCGTGATCGGAAAACAGCGTGAAAACGAACTTGCGCTCGGGATGCCGTTCTTTGAAACGTTGAATTCGTTGCCACAGCCGCACCATGCCGTCGGCGATCTCTTGGCGGCTTTTCATGTGGCCCATCACGTCGAGCTCTAGCATGTAGGCCGTGAACTCGGTCTGCGTTTCCGCGCGGCCTTCGAGTACGGTGAAGAGATTGTCGAGCGACTCGGAGTAATTCGAATGGGTGTCGGCGTAGGCGCCTACCGTGTGGGTGTAACCATTGGAGCGGTAGTCGAAAGCATTGTAGTACGGCGGATCGAAGTGCAGCCCCGAGCCGAGGTTCGGCATCGCGTGGCACAGGTAACCGAGTAGGCCGCTGTTCTCAATTTGGTCGCGGACGGGATCGTAGTGCTCGAACTCGTAGCCCGGAATCGGGTCGGTGTGCAGAATCCGGCTCCAGCTCGCGTCGGAGGTTCCCGGAAACATCGTGTGAAACTTGGCGAGGTTCCAGCCTTCGCCGGTAAAGGCGCCACGTTTTTGGATGTCGAGAATGGTGTTGTGGGAAAGCCCATCCACGCCAAGGTAGACCGCGACCACCGGGTTTTTCGCCGGATCGCCGTGAAAGGGGACGCTGTTCATCAAATGAAAGTGTCCCCAGTCGCAGCCGGCCAGCCCCACGAGCGCGAGCAAAAAGAGGAAACGCCTCACAGCAGAAATCCTAACGACGCGAGTGGTCCCGCCTGCGCGCCTTCCGCCCGGAATCGGTAGAAGTAGCCAAAGCGCGCTTCGAGCCACGAGTTGCGGAAACGGTAAGAGGCTCCGGCAAGAAAAAATTCGTGTCGCTCAAAACCAACTTTTCCCAGATGAAGCACCAGCGCGTGGTTACCCAGGGGGTTCAGCTCCAGCCCCGATAGGTAGCCCGGGGTGAAGTCGCCGGTGATGTTGCCGGAAGGCAGATTCACTACCGCGCCGAGCGTATGGTGCCACTCCAACCACTGGCTCAAGGTCCAGGAAAAGGCCAGGTGCATGGGAATCACGGTCAAAGAAAAATCAGAGTTGTCGAGTCGCGTGGGGTACATCGGCGAAAAGGCGGAACGGCTCGCCGACGGTAACAGATGGAAGAAGCCCACTTGCAACGCCAGCGCGGCCCGGTTGGACGAAAAGAGACTGCCCTTCAAGTAAGCGTTCGGCGTGCGGTAAAAAAACGGAAGGGGCAGCGCCCCGATGTGCACGCCCGGCATTCCCATCTGCACGCCCGTGGTACTTATCCGCACGTCGCCCGCGCTTTCCACGTGGCCCGTGTTTTCCCACAGCGGATAGAGGCCCGTGGTGTCCGCGCGGTACTCGCGCGCTTTGCGCTTAGCGGGGATCGGAAACGGCGCGCTGAGTGACGCATCCGATTCGGCGTGCGCAAAAACTGTCACCCCCAGCAGGAGTGGCGGAAGAATTTTCCAAAGTATTTTCATGTTTGGTGTTTCGGATAAGGGAGCTGGTTAATAACATAATGCATCGAATCAAATCCATTCCTTTCCAAAGCGCCCGGCCCTTTTTACGATCCCAAGAATGATCCAAACCGCCACGCGACTAGCCCTCTCACTCGTTCTCGCGGCGCCATTTTTTGCGCACGCGGAAGATCTCCGCGTGGTGACGTTCAACGCTTACAATCGTCCGGTGAAACGGGCGGCGCGTTTTGAGCGCGCGGCGCAAGCGGTGTGGCGAGCCAAGCCGCAGATCGTGCTGCTTCAGGAGATCGGGCACGGCTGGTTTTTATGGGGCGATGCCTTGAGCCGGATCTGGAACGCGCGGCCCGAGCCCGAAGCGTGGGATCGCGTAAGTGCCTGGCAAGAGTCCAACTGGAGTGTCTACAAAAACGGACTGGCCATCCTTAGTCGCTTTCCCGTGCTGAGCCATCGCTACGAAGAGATGAAGGCGTCGAATGGCTGGGACATCAAAGGGGCGCTCGTGGCGGAGATACTCGTCGGGGGAAAGGCGCTCACGATCGTGAACGTGCATTGGCGCTCTACCGAGAAATGGAAGGTCAAGCAGAGCGAGCTTACGCAGCTGGCCGCGCTGGTGCCCGAGGTTACCAAGAATGGCCCCGCGATCATCGGCGGTGATTTCAATTGGGAGTGGGGCGATCCTGATTTTCGCGCGGCCGTACGCAACCTAGGCGGGGAAAGTCTTTTCGATCTTTTGCCGGAGGGGCGTTACGCCACCTGGACCCCGCGCTACGGAGCTCGGTGCGACGAGCTAGTAGAGGGAGAGCCTCACCAGCAGCTCGACAACGTATTTCTCTTTGCCGGCAACCAAGGTCCCACGGCGCGTCTGCGTGACGCT
>JBGSST010000024.1:0-2913 GCA_041736915.1 Bdellovibrionota bacterium | reverse complement strand
GGCGTCACGGCACGGTGTTCGTACCCCTTACCGACGCCAATCGCTTTAGCATGATCCCGAAGCTCGACGATCCCACGGTCGGCACCTCGTTCTACGGTATCGGCCACTCGCTCATGCTCATTCCTTTCGACATGGTGGGCTTCGCTCTCGGCAAGTTGGCTGGCGCTTCGGGCGAGCAGGCCGTTTGGGTTGAAAACTTATCCCTGAATTTCTTGTACGCGCCGCTACTTGGCGTGCTGCTGTGGTGGTGCCTCACCGGGCTTCTGACTACGTTGGGTTTCTCCTCACGCTTGTCCCACTGGGCTTCGCTCCTCACGCTGATCGGCACCACCGCGCTGGTCTACACCGTGCAAATTCTGCAGGAAGAGATCCCCCTCGCCATTCTGCTTTGCCAGGGCACGGTGTGGTGGCTGCGTTACCTCGCCGGTGGTGACCGGAAGCTCGCCTTCTGGGGATCGCTTTGCTTCGCGGCTACGTTTCTTTTCCGTATCAACGTGGTGTTCGCGCTGATTCCCGTAGCCGGCTTGCTCGCCGATCGGCTAGCAAGTTCCGGCAAAGGACCACGGCCGATTATCGATGCCCTTCCGCAAGCTTTGGCGGCGGGCGCCCTGGCGCTAGTTACGTTCGTGCTCTTCTCGTACTGGCGCTTCGGCGAGCCATTCAGCTCGGGCTACTCGCGGCTAGCCAACGGCGTTGAGCTGGTTGGTTTCCGCCCGCTACTGGCCTGGGGCACGCTGTTCGGTTTTGGCAAAGGACTCTTCATTCTCTCGCCGATCGCGTTTCTAGCCTGCGCTGGGTTCGGGGTCCAACGCCGGCGCTTTCCGTGGCTCGCGGCGGGATTGGGCGCCGCGCTCGTGGTTTCCGCCTTGCTCTACTCGCGCCTTTCCGGGGCGGCATACCCCGACGGAAGCGAAAGCTGGGGCTCGCGCTTTCACACCCACCTATTGATCTTCTTCGCCGTGGGTTTGGCGTTGTGGCTGGAGGCCAGGCCACTGCATACCGCGGCCAAGGCGCTCATCGCCGTTAGTCTCCTGTTCCAGGTAGCTTCCTGCTGGGCGCCCGACGCACTTGAAGCCTATAACCGTCCCGGCGAAGAGAGTGCCGATCGCAAGCAACGCATGCTGATGAGCGCGACGGAGGGGCAGCTGGCCCGTCGGCTCCTTACCGTGGCTTTCTTCTACCGTTCCGATTTCCCGGAAGAGTGGTCGGCCGATGAGAGCCGGCAGAAAATGGTTCGCCAGTACGTACCGAATTTCTGGGGGCCGGCTTACTGGAAACGCTTGGGAGGCAGCCGCAACGGCCTCTTCTGCTTGCTGCTGTGGATGGGCAACGTCATGGCGGTGGGTTACCTGACGATGCGGGCGTCGCGGGAAGCCCGACGCGCTAGTTGAGACAAACCTTTTTCTTCTCGCGGCCGCTCTGCTCCCAGATGACGGCGGAGATTCTCGGATCGGCTCCGCGCCGTTCCACGCGGTAATCCCCCCAGTAGTATTCCTTTTCCATCACCACGCGATTGTACGGATTGAATCGATCGGGGGCGCCCAGCACCTTTATCAGGTCGGCGATAGTGGCTCCACATTTCAGCTGGCTGAACACCTTGGTGTAAAGCCGCTCTTTGTATACGTTACGCGCGTTGATGCGTTGGATGTCGCTGACCGCTTCGGTGATTCGTTGCTCTTCCCGCACCTGAAGTTCGGGCGGCATGGGAAGGCCGTGGCTAGGTCCACGATTCAGCTGCGCCCTCGCCTCTTCGATACGTGAGCGATCCCAGCGAAGCAGACGGAACACCCGGTAATTCCCTTCGTTCTCGTCCCAGTAAACGATGGGCGAGCCGAGCTCTTTGGCTTCGGTTAAACCGGTCCACTTAATCTGCTCGAGGTGCAGCGCCAGCTCGCGACGGGTGGAGCCACCTTCGAGGGTTTCGGTGGTGGTAGCCCCCACGCGCGCCAGCTCCGGAAACTCGGTCATCCCTAAGCGCACGAGCGCACTCGCCCACGCTTTGGCCATGGCTTCGTCTTTGTCGACGGCGGCCGACTCTCCCACTACGAAGGCTCGCACGTCGTTAACGGGCGGCCGCTTCACCCAGCTCGGTAACAACTCGGAGTTAGGCCTCGCCGGGCTTATCCCCGCGCGCACCAGAAGCGATGGCTTGGCGTCATGCCTACGCGATACGAGATTGGCGCACGAGCTCAGAAGCAACAGAGGAACGGCGAGATAAATCGCCGCTCCACTAGTTTTGCTCGGCCTGAGCATTCAACACGTTGTTGCGCTGGCGGGCGCCAACGTCCCGGAGGATCTTGCGAACCTCACTGTTGGCGGTAAGGCGATCGTTGTAGGCCCGTTTGGCTTTTTCGAAATCAGCGGCGGAGATCTCGGCTAGCGAGTACGCCCGAAGCGCGGTCGCCCCGTGAGGTCCATCCAACACTGTTTCCCAATAGCGATTCACGATGGTCAGGCTCGGCATCGGCACGCGGAACCCCCGAGTGGCGGAAATGATACGTTGGCCGAAGTAACCGTCACGGCGCAAGCTCTCACCCACCTGATTCTGATCCATGAAGTTATCGACTAAAGCGCGCATCGGTTCCGAAAGCGCCTTCTCGTCGGACATGTTCATGGCGG
Source organism: Bdellovibrionota bacterium (assembly GCA_041736915.1). Taxonomy (GTDB): domain Bacteria; phylum Bdellovibrionota; class FAC87; order UBA2466; family UBA2466; genus JBGSST01. The sequence continues at coordinate 294 of JBGSST010000024.1, read as the reverse complement.
CGGAGCGCGAGGCATCGCCTTCCACTTCGACAAAACCTACGAAAAATTTCTTTCCGTCGTTCTCGTAGCTAGGCACGGTGACTTTCGCCCAGTCCGGACGGCTTTCGTCATCGGCCCGTTCGACGACCTTGGCGCTCTTCGAAGAGCAGCTGACGAGAATAAGGGCGGCCGCGAGCCAGAGGCTCGCCTTTGCGGCGTTACGCATGGTGTACTCCAGAAAGTATGTGGGGAGGGTAGAAACTAGAAAATACTCTTCCGCAGGTACCCGCTTCCTTTTGAAACTCAGGCCCCCCG
>JBGSST010000009.1:0-7070 GCA_041736915.1 Bdellovibrionota bacterium | reverse complement strand
GCGCCGGCGTGCAGAGCACCGCACGCGGCAATCACCGCGGCTCCTAGCTGCGGCAGCGGCCCCGCCACCACCACGACGTGACCAAAGGCCCCTTTGTGGGCGGAGGGATTACGTTTGGGAAACCCTTCGACCACGTCTTTCATTTCCACGAGCCCTACCGCGGGGGTGATGCCGGGAATCGTGCGCGGGATGCCGATCTCGGCGAGAAAAACTTCGCCGGTGTAGTCGGCGGCCTTGCCGGTGAGCAGGCCGCGTTTGTGAAAGCCCAGCGTCACGGTTTCTGCGGCCCGTACGATCTCGCCCAGCGGCTGTCCGGTATCGGCGTTCAATCCACTGGGTAAGTCGGCCGCCACCACGAAAGTGTGAAGGTCGTTCAGCGCCGTGATGGCGTCCTTAAACGGAGCTTCGGGCGGGCGGTTGATGCCGATCCCGAAAATCCCGTCTAACGCCCAGACGTAACTTTTACTGGCGGGCACGGAGGAGAGTAGCGAGACGCCGGCCCGTTCGAGCATCTCTTTCTGCGCGCGGCACTCTGGGGAGAGAGCGCTCTTGCCGGCGATGAGCACGACCTCGAGCACGGCCCCCTTATCGAGCAGGAGCCGGGCGGCCGCCAGCACATCGCCCCCATTGTTGCCGGGACCGGCGACGACGAGGCCGGGAAACTCTTTGAGCGGAGCAAATCGGCGCGAGATGCGATCGGCAATAGCGATGGCCGCATGTTCCATCAACGTCGATGCCGGGATTTTCAGCGACTCGATCGCGTACCGATCCGCCGCCGCCATTTCCACCTGAGAGAGGACTGCTTTCATTGCCCCTGAGTTTATTATGGAAAAAGTGACGGCGCACCTTTTGCCGCGCGCCAGTCATTGCGTGGCCTGCGAGGGCCGAAGCAATCCCGTGCGGCGGAGCCAAGAGGCATCCAGCGCACCGCGCCTTTCTACGAAAGTGCTTAGTTGCAAAGCCTAGGGAGTAACCTAATTTCACCCTCGGGTACGCTGATCAAGTCGCCGCTGTCGGCGTAAAAACACTCATCCAGCTTGCAACCGCGAGGAACGCCTCCGTACCTAGGATTGAGGCAACTGTGACAGCCGTTCTGCAAGGCCTCGCGCAATCCACTCCGGGAGGCTTCTCCGTTCACGTTATCGATTTTTTGGTAATACCAGCGGGTACCGCTGAATCGACACGTTACGAAAGGGGCCGGCTTACTCACGGACTGGCACGCGATGGTATCCTCGCCGACAACGTGCTTCTGCCCGGGCTTTAAAGTAATCGTGCCCGCAAAAAGAGTTGAGCTAAAAAACAACGCGATAAAAATGGCTACGGGGTTCTGCATAGAAATCCAGTAACACCCCAACAACCGGTTACAAGCCTCTTGCACCAAACTCCAGATTTAGTGTGGACAACGCAAAACGAGGGGTCGGACGGAATCTAAATTCCCTCCCGCCCTCGAACTACACAGGACCCGGATTTACCCGAGCTGCGCGCGAATACAGCCAGCGATATCATCCGCGTACTGGCGAATTTTCGTCGAGTCTTCGCCTTCCACCATGACCCGCGCTAGCGGTTCGGTGCCGGAATAGCGGACGACCACGCGGCCATTTTCGCCCAGCTCTTTTTCGACCTTTTTGATTGCGTCGACGATGAGCGGGAACGTCTTCAAGTCTTCCTTGCGGCGGACGAAAACGTTTTCCAGGATTTGCGGGAACTGCGCCATCTGCTTCTTGAGCTCGGACAAAGGCTTACCCGTACGCTTCATGATGGAAAGGATGCGAAGCGCGGCAATCATGCCGTCGCCGGTAGTGTTGTGATCGAGGAAAATGACGTGGCCGGACTGCTCACCGCCCAAGTTCAGCCCCTCTTTACGCATGCTTTCTACGATGTAACGGTCACCCACCTGAGCACTGACGGTCTTGCCGCCGGCGGCCCGAATGGCCACGTCGAGTCCCATGTTGCTCATCGGCGTGACGACCACGGTATTCTTCTTCAGCGTACCCTGGCGAAGCATGTCCAAAGCACAGATTGCCAAGATCTGATCGCCGTCGACCACTTCGCCGGTCTCGTCACTCAAAATCAAACGGTCGGCGTCGCCATCCAGCGCGATTCCGATCTCGGCCCGGTGCTCGTGTACCGAACGGCACATCGCTTGCGGATAGACCGCACCGCACTGGTCGTTGATGTTCTTGCCGTTGGGGGCCACATTCAGCGGAAATACCTCGGCACCCAACTCCTGGAAAACGATGGGAGCGACTTTGTAAGCCGCGCCGTGCGCGCAATCGAGCACGATACGGATGCCGTCCAGGGTCAAGTCCTGCGGAAAGGTGTCCTTGATGAAAACGATATAACGGCCAATCGCATCATCGATGCGGGCCGCGCGGCCGATCTGCTCCATCGTGGGACGGAAACGGTCGAGCTCTTCGGAATGCATGATCTCTTCGATCTCTAGCTCTTTGGAGTCCGGCAACTTATAGCCGTTACGGTCGAAAATCTTGATGCCGTTGTACTGATAAGTATTGTGGCTGGCGCTGATGACGATGCCGGCATCGGCCCTCATGCTCCGCGTCAAAAAGGCAATGCCCGGGGTCGGCAGCGGGCCGACCAAAAATACCTGGGCTCCCATTGAGCAGAAACCGGCCGCCAACGCGTTCTCGAGCATGTACCCACTCAAACGGGTGTCTTTCCCGATTACGACCTTCGTATTGGTCCCGAAACGCTTCTGGCGCTCGAAAAAGAGGTAGCCGGTGGCCCGTCCGATGGCCATGGCGATCTCCGCCGTCATCGGAAACTGATTAGCAATGCCCCGTACGCCGTCGGTGCCGAACAACTTACCCATGCCTACTTCACCTTCTTGGTAACGATTCTGACCTTTACCACCTGGTCCCGGGAAAGGCGGAACCCCTGCTCCGTATCGACCTCGACGGTGGCGACGGCTTCTTTCACCCCTGAAAGACCGGCCACGTCGATCGCCTCCGTACCAACCGCCTCGAGCTGCATCAGCAAGCTTTTGGGGCCGGCGATAGCGACCTTCCCTGGCCATGCCTTTACCATGGAAATCTCTTCGCCGTCAGCAATTTGGCCGCGAAGCGTTGGCTTCACCGCCACGTAGGCTTCGGTCACTTCTTCGAGACGAATCACGATGGTGGGCGGGAAAAAGCTGGTGACCCGGACGCCGTTGGGCAAGTCGCCAATCAGGTCCTCGCTCACGGTAAGTACGACCGTGTTGTCGCGCGTGTGGCGCAGGTCGGGACGGATGGGGACGTCTTTCTTCTCGACGTTCTTCAACAGTACCCGAGGGCCGCTAACGGAAAACTGAATGTAAGAAGGAAGCTTGTTTACGATCATCATGCCGGGCGGAAGCAAAGGCTCCAGCTTGATGTTCTTTTTCAACTCTTCCTTCTTGAAACCAAGAACGGTGATCCAGAGGATCAACGCGAGCAAAAGGCTAACGGCTTTCAGGGCCAAGGATTCGGTCAGCGCCAAAGCGCCCCGTTCACTGCGCAGGATTCTCACTACGGACTTCACGTGGCTCCTCCTGCATCCAAGGCGCGGCCTTCGAACCGTTTCAAACCGAGCAGCTCGAACAGCTGATGCCGAAGCGATTCCAAATTCAGGTCGCGGATTACGGTACCGTGATGCACCAAGGAGATCTCCCCACGTTCTTCGGACACGACGACCACTACGGCGTCGGTTTCGTGGGTGATGCCAAGGGCCGCACGGTGGCGGGTTCCAAATTCTTTCTGCACGGCCGGGTCTCGCGACAGCGGCAGCAAGCAGCCCGCGGACGACACGCGCGAGTTACGGATGATGATGGCCCCGTCGTGAATGGGCGAGGTGGGATGAAAAATCGAAAGGATGAGGTCGGAGGTGACACGTGAGTCCAGCACGGTGCCGGCTTCGATGTAGTTCTTTAAACCCGTCTCGCGTTCCAGCACAATGAGCGCGCCGATACGGGCTTGCGCCAGGTTGTGCGCGGCCTGGCAGATCTCTTCCAAGATCGAAACCTCTTCGATCGTGTTCGTCGACGTAAAGAAAGGATTGCGGCCGACCTGGGTCAGCGCTTTGCGGATCTCATCCTGGAATACGATGATCAGAATCAGGATCAGGTTATTGAAGAACTTGTCCAAAATCGTATAGAGCGTGTGCAAACGAAAACGGTCGGCGACGTAGTAGAAAATCAGGATGATGCCGAAGCCCGTAAGCATCTGCACGGCGCGCGTGCCGCGAATCAGCAGCAGCACGCGATACACGATCACGCACACGAGCAGGATATCGATGAAATCCTGCCAGCGAAGGATCTCGCGCACGTTTTCTAGAAATTGGACCATATGGGTAATTGAGCAGACCTCCGCGACGTCGCGGGACCCTGCCCTAACTTATCGACGATTTATGCTTCATTTGTTAGGGGAATTTAGCGCGCGTCATGCAAATAAAAAACCCCCTGCCGAGACGGCAGAGGGTTCTCTTTGGAAACCATGTCTAGCGCGGTTAAGCGACTTCGGACTTCTTGCCCATCGGCATCGACTGCGGCTCTTGCACCGGCGTGGTGACGGTAGGCTGCACCATCGGCAGAGCCGGCAGAGGCCGGTTCTCGATGAGCATGTCGATCTCTTCACGGCCCAGGCTCTCGCGCTCGAGAAGCGCTTGAGTCATGCGGTGCAGGAGGTCGACGTTCGCCCGCAGAATCTGGGCGCCGCGTTCGTAGTTCGTGGTCACGATGCGGCGGATTTCGCTATCCACCAGCTCGGCCGTTTTCTGGCTGATGTCGCCCGAGTGGCCGCTCATCTCACGTCCCAGGAACGGGTTGCTCTGTTTGTGGCCGATGTGCACCGGACCAATCGCTTCGCTCATACCCCATTCGCAGATCATGCGACGGGCGAGGTCGGTAGCGCGCTCGATGTCGTTCCCGGCACCGGTCGTCTGCTGACCGAGCACGAGCTGCTCGGCAATCGCGCCTCCCATGAGGAAGGCGATCATGTTCTCACCGCGAACCTTCGACAAAGTCAGCTGGTCTTCCACCGGCAAGGTCTGGGTCAAGCCCAGCGCCATACCGCGAGGAATGATCGTGACCTTGTGAACCGGGTCCAGACCGGGCAAGAACTTGCCCACGATCGTGTGGCCGGCCTCGTGAATCGCAATCGCCTTTTTCTCTTCGGGGCCGATGATCATCGAGCGACGCTCTTTGCCCATCAAGACCTTGTCCTTGGCTTCTTCGAAGTCGGCCATCGACACCACCGTTTTGTTGCGGCGGGCGGCGTAGAGCGCGGCTTCGTTGACCAGGTTCTGCAAGTCGGCACCGGAGAAGCCCGGCGTTCCGCGAGCGATGTAGCCCAGGATAACGTCCTTATCGAGCGGCGTGCGGCGCGTGTGCACCTTCAAGATACCTTCGCGGCCGCGTACGTCGGGTTTGTTCACGATCACGTTACGATCGAAACGGCCCGGGCGCATCAAAGCCGGATCCAGAACGTCGGGACGGTTGGTGGCGGCGACGAGGATGACACCCTCTTTCGAATCGAAGCCGTCCATCTCGACTAGGAGCTGGTTCAAGGTCTGTTCGCGCTCGTCGTGACCGCCACCTAAACCTGCGCCACGCTGGCGGCCGACGGCGTCGATCTCGTCGATGAAGATGATGCACGGGGCGTGCTTGCGGCCCTGCTCGAATAAGTCGCGAACGCGCGAGGCGCCCACGCCGACGAACATTTCCACGAAGTCGCTTCCTGAGATGCTGAAGAACGGAACCATCGCCTCACCGGCAATGGCTTTCGCCAAGAGCGTCTTGCCCGTACCGGGGGAACCCGCGAGCAGTACGCCCTTCGGAATCCGGCCACCGAGCTTGGTGAATTTTTTGGGATCGCGGAGAAAATCCACGATCTCGCGCAACTCTTCTTTCGCTTCGTCGCAACCGGCGACGTCACTGAAGGTCACTTTCGTGTGCCCTTCCGTCAGCAGCTTGGCGCGCGACCGGCCGAAGGCCATCGCTTTGCCGCCCGACAGCTGAATCTGGCGGAGGAAGAAGAGCAGCAACACGAGGAAGAACATCATCGGGCCCCAGCCGAGCAGGAACTGCACCCAGAGGGGGTTTTGCTCTTCGATGTCGTAGTTGGGGGTGATGCCGTTGTCGGCCAGCATCTTCAGATAGAACTCGGCGTTCGTATCGCCGACCGTTTCGAAGGTCGGATTGGCTTCGGCGGCCGAAGGCTTGTACTTACCTTCGATCTTCCCGTGCGCCTTGAAGGTGACGGCTTCGACTTGGCCGCTCTTCACCGCGTCGACGAATTTGTTGAACGGCACTCGCCGTTCGGGCTTCGGCACCCGTGCGGTCTGAAACAACAGCACGGTGGCCATCGCGAGTAGTAACCAGGCAAACATGGTTTTCTGCGAGTTTTTCATTTGAGTGGGTTCTCCCACTGAATTTATCGGTGGAAGCCGCAGTCAGCCTGAGCCCCGCGCTTCTGGCCTTAAACAGCCAAGTTAACGCCTTAGGCCAACACTTGTAATTTCAGTGAGATGGGTCGTTCGACAAGATCGGGTGCCACACCACGTCGGATGTCCCCATTTTCGCCATCACCGGAAAGTGCTTTCTTTCGGGGGCCGGAACGCCCTTCTTTTTGAGGCGATCGACTACCGGTTTTCCGCGAAAAAGATCGCCCGCCCGCCAGGCGCGAAATTCGGTTCCTTCCGGCGGGTCGAAGGGTGGTTTGGGTAACGCCGGCCCCTCGGTTCGGGAACGTTCGGAAAAAAAAGCAAAGCCCATCGAAAACTCGACATCGAGTCCGTTCGAAAGCTGTACCTTACCCTTCTCCCGTTCGAGCGAGGCGAGCAGCCGTTCCAGCTCCCGGCGGGTGAGTGCCTTTTTGTCCGCGTCGCGAAACCCCTGCCGAAGCGCGCGCCGTTGCCAAAAAAGTTCGAGGCGGCGGAACTTCTCTAACGACAGCTTTCGCCAATAGGGAGTGATGTCCCACAGCTCACTCGATCGCTTGGCGGTATCGGCTTCGAGCACGGACTCGACTTCTTCAATTTCCGTGTAAAGCGCTTCCATCCGCGCCAGCCAAGCCTCCTTGCCGCCGTACTCGGCC
>JBGSST010000429.1:0-7240 GCA_041736915.1 Bdellovibrionota bacterium | reverse complement strand
CGGACCGTGACTCGGCGGGGGTGACGTACACGGGGCTCGACAAGGCGCTGGCGATCAAAAACACTCAGCTCAGGATTTTTGGAAAACCGGATACGCGCAAGTACCGCCGCATGGGGGTAGCGCTAGCAACCGCCCCGTCGGTGGTGGTAGCGCGCAAGACCGCCCGCAAGGCGGCATCGTTGGTAGAAATTCAGTACCAGTAAGAGGACGACTTTATGTGGCAAGTGGGACAAAGGGTCACCGCGGAGCTAGAGCCCGAACTTGGATTAGGCGGCGTGGTCGCCGTCGTGCCGCCCCGTTGGATCGACGTTACTTTCCCCGCCGTCGGCGTCACCCGCCGGTACGCGCAACAGGGGGCCCCGCTCAGGCGCCTCATCCTCACCCCCGGCCAAAAAGTTCAGGGTAAGGAAAAGGCCATTCACGTCATCGCCAAGGCCCACGAGGTGAAGGGGCTCTACCGTTACGAGGCCGAAGACGGCGCGACGTTGTGGGAGCACGAGCTGGAAGGCATTGTCGTCGACGAAACGCCACTCGCCCGTTTTTACGCCGGCCACTGGGCGCACCCGAACTCTTTCCGTTTGCGCGAAGCCGCGTGGAAGATTCGCGCAAAAAGTTTAGAGCCGGAGGTTCGCGGGCTCGTCGGCCCCCGCGTTTCTTTGTTGCCGCATCAGCTTTCTATCGCCAGCGATATTGCGCGCCGTGAGTTTCCGCGCGTGCTGCTCGCCGACGAGGTAGGGTTAGGTAAGACGATCGAAGCGGGCATGATCTACTCGTCGTTGCGCGCGCTGGGACGGGCGAACCGTGTGCTCATCATCACCCCGGAGGCGCTGGAGAACCAGTGGCTGGCGGAGATGCACCGCCGGTTCAACGAAATGTTCTCGCTCATCGACGAAGAGCGAAGCGAAGAGGAGATGCTGAGCCAGGGGAAGAATGCCTTCCAGATGAATCAGCGGATCATCTGCTCGCTGTCGTTCCTGGAGCAAAATCCCGAACGGCTCGAAGAAGCCACCGGCGAGGATTGGGATCTTTTGATTGTCGACGAGGCCCACCGCCTGACGTGGCACGAAAACGAGCCCAGCACGGAATGGGAAGTCGTGCGGCTGCTCAGCGAGAAATCGCGCGGCCTCATCCTGCTTACCGCGACTCCGCAGCATCAGGGGATTGAGACCCAGTTTGGGTTGCTGCACCTCGTGGACCCGCGCCGGTTCTCGGATTTTCAGGCGTTCAAGGAACAGACGAAACATATTGGCGAGGTCGCGACGCTGGCCGAAAAGATTAGCCAGGGTGAGCGCGCGCCGGCGTTTCTCTCGGAGCTGAAGAGTTCCTTTTCCACGGATAGAGATCTGGGCGTGGCCATCGACGCCTACGGCAAGGGTGGCTCGCCCGCCGACCTGCTGTCGGGGCTGGTCGATCGCCACGGCACCGGCCGCGTGCTGGTGCGTAACCGCCGTAGCCGCATCCAGGGATTTCCCGAACGCGGGCTGATGCCAATTGAAATCGAAACGCCCGAGGCGTGGACGAGCTGGCTCGCCAGCATCGATCCCAAGAAGCTTTCCGACTCCGAGATCTTCGATCTCGCGGCCGGTATCGACGAAGGCATCTCGAAGAAGAACCGCGATGAATGGTTCAGCGTGCGCGCCACTGCGTTGCTGCATCTTCTTGAACGATTAAAGGACAAGTCAGAGAAGGTGCTACTCATCTGCTCGTCGCCCGAACGGGTGGAGGACTTGCGCGACTGGCTCAAGGGGCAAAGTAATATCCGCACGGCGCTGTTTCACGAAGACATGGAGATCGTCGAGCGCGATCGTCAGGCGGCGTGGTTCTCGCAAACCGACGGCGCGCGCTTGCTTCTGTGTAGCGAGATTGGCGGAGAAGGGCGTAACTTCCAGTTCTGCAGCCACCTCGTGCTTTTCGATTTACCGCTGCACCCGGACACCATCGAGCAGCGTATTGGCCGGCTCGACCGTATCGGGCAGAAGAGTCGCATCCAGATCCATGTGCCGTACCACCCCGGAACGCCGGAAGAGGTTTTGTTCCGCTGGTACGAGCAGGGGTTGAAGATCTTCTCCGACCCGTGGAACGGGGCGCCGCTGCCCAAAGAGATGGGCAAGATGCTGATGGCCACGTTGCGATCGTATCTGCCCAAGTCGCCCGACCATGGCGAGCACGAGAAACGGTTGGCAGAGTTCCTCCAGTACTCGCGGCAGACCGCCGAACAGATCCGTATCACGCAGAAGGCGTCGGTGGATTTACTGGTGGATATGAACTCGTTCAACGAGGAACGCGGCCGCGGCCTATCGACCCGCATCAACGGTATCGACGAGTCGCCGGAGCTGAGGCTGTTTTTGGATGAGGCGTTCGATCACTTCGGGGTCGAGAGCGAGGCCGTGGACGAGCGGGGCAACCTGCGGCTCACCGCCCACTCGCTCACCTTCGTGGAGCGGCTGCCGGGTCTAAGCTCGGTCGGCGAGGTCACCGCGACCTTCCGCCGCGAAGAGGCGTTGATCCGTGAAGACCTGGCCTTTTTGAGCTGGGAGCATCCTATCGTGGATGGCACGCTAGAGATCATTCTCCACGGCGACATCGGTAAGGTTACCGCCGGCATGACCGGCGACCTCGACGCCGATGAGCCGGTGATGCTGGAACTTTTGTACGTGATGCGCTCGATGGCCCCCGCAGCACTTGAGCTCGAGCACGACTTGCCGGTGCAGAACTTCAAGGTATTCGTGGGATCTTCGGGCCGCATTCTAAAGGCCCCGGCCGGGCTCGATCGCGTGGCGCTGAAGCCCATCTTGCCGCACATGGCGCTAGAGCTGCTAAAGCCCCTTCGCGACCGTTTGCCGCGTGCGTTCGATAGCGCCAATAAAGCCGTGGCGGAGCTGGCCAAGCCGATTCTCGAAAAGGCGGTTGCGGGCTGGACGAAACGTCAGGACAAAGAGATCACCCGTTTGAACGAGCTGTCACGGGTCAATCCGCTAATCACCAAAGAAGAGATCGCGGCCCAGGAGAAAAAACGCGAGGTTGGCATCGAAGCCATTCGCGACGCGGCTCCGCGTTTGGACGCGCTGAGGTTGTTGGTGTTCTCGGAGCTGTAGCGCGGGGATCGCCTGTGCGGCGGTGAACCCCTTACAGCGTCTTCAAGAACTCCACTAGGTCACCCTTTTCGGACCTTGAATACTTCTCTTGGCCGTTCTCCAGGAAAATTCCCTCATCGTGCCCTGTGGGGGCGAGGCCCGGTTTTCGGGCGTCGTACTTGGTTTCCGCGTTTTTCTTCCACGCCGCCGGCACTTTCTCACCAACGGGATACCCGTTGCACTCGGCATCGAAGTCGCGCGCGGGGTCGAGGGCCTCGCCCGCGTAATACACTCGCGCCCGTTCCTCCGCCCGGGTCAGTACCGCGCATAGTGACGGCGCCGAGTTGTTATGAAAGTACGGCCAGCGCGCCCAGATACCCACGAGGGGAGGTGGCACGTAACCTGACTGCGGCGCGACAAGCACGCCGCTGCGACGGGAGATTTCTAACCGGTTCAGCCGCGGAGCGAGCGACGCCATGCCGCGAAAGCGGGTGGGATCGGTGCCCACATCAATAACCGGCGTGCTTTCGAAATATTCCACGCGGGTCGTGCGCAGCCTCTCCACGAGGGGAAGCGTGTCGGCGCCCGGCTCACTCCACGCTTTGACGTAAGTGCCGTGGCATTTCGCGCAGGCGTTTTGAAAGAGTAGCGCGCCCCTCCGGGCCCGCTCCAAGTCGATCGATTCGGCCGGGAAAAAATCAGTATAGCGAGGCGGCTCGGTCGCAAACACCGCCGCCGTCAGTTCACGCACCGTCGCCTCGTTGCCATCGAGCCAGCTGCCTAGCTCGTGCAGATCGGTGCCGCGGCCGATCTCGTTCCACAAAAAATTGGTGTGGATGGGGTTACCACTCACCACGCTGCCGTCGGATAGCCAGCGGTTTTTGTATTTCACGTTCCACCACACCGCGGGCTTGCTGTCGGCGTTGAGCGTAGCGAGTGGCTCCGGATCGGGATGGGTGGAGTAATACGACTCTTTACTGGCGAAGGCATCGGTCGCTCGGCGCGCAAGCGACATGGCAGTGTGCGCCAGCGACGTGTCGAGCCCCAGATGCAGCGGCAGCTTGGCATCGAGATAGGCGACGTTTTCTCTCGCCTGCGAATAGAGCGCGGCCTCGGCGTTACTGGCCCAGGTGGCCATCTGAAACGCGAAGGTCGGCACCTGCGACACCGCGGCTTTACTGGAGAGAAAGAATTCATTCGCGCGAGGAAAACGTGTCGTTAGCCCGAACACCGTTTTACCGAACAGCGTTTGCGAGTGGCAGCTGGCGCACGCAAACGTAATGCCCACGGCCCCGTCCCGCTTCGTTTCGGTAACCCCCATGCGGTAGGCCGGGCGTTTTCCGCCTGGGTACGGTACCGAGTAGATTCCTTTGGCGTCTTCGCGGGGATAGGCATTCAGCCCTAGCCACGCGTATAGCTCGTCGAGCGAACCAATATCTTTCTTGAGGCCGAAGCTTTTTAGAAAACTTTGCTTCAAAAAATGCGACGGCGGAAGCTTCAAGAGCCCTTCGATGGGATTTTTGGGCATCAAAATTCCCGTTACGCTCACCGGATGCACCAGCGCGTGCTGCTTACCGCGCATGACGGTAGCGGGAAGCTCCGCCGCTAAGCCGTAAATATCCGGCCGACCGTCCGGGGGAACCGTGGCCCCTTCCTTCCAATCGGGTAACGACGCAAACGTACTCGCGGAAAAAAACAGAACGGCCAGAAGGTAGTGCATGGGAGAAATCGTAGGCGGGAGAAATGCGATTGAGTACCGCGCCGCGGCCCGTATTCCTGAAGTGAGCAACCATTTTTGTCACCGCACTGTCTAGCGGCGCCTACACTTTGCGGGGCGGTCATTTGGGTTTCCGCACGAAATCGCTGGCCCGCGCTTTGCTTTTTTTGGCGTGCACTAGGCCGTTCGTGGAGGAAAAAGATGATCGTAGTACGTAAGCTGTTAGCGGTTTCGTTACTCTTGTCGTTGGCCGCCTGCCAACAGAACGAAGCCACGAATTCTCGCCCCGAAACCCGTCCGGCGGTTCGCGCCGCGAACGGCACCCTTTATGATTTGAAGTGCCTGAAGGGCAAAAAGCCGGGCGCCATGTCGGGCTGCGCGGTCGACACGGCGGCCAAAGCGAAGTCGCGGATGGCGTACCACGATGCCAGCCAGCAGTGGTACGAGGTAACCGACGTTACTTACTTCATCTGGCAGATCTCGTACTTCGACGAAGCGTCGATGTGCCAATGGCTGTGGGGCATGCCGTCCTGCTACAACTACTTCGGCACGCAAGCCTACCAAGGTCCCCGCTGCGAAGTAGGCTGGCTCTATCAGTATCAAGATTTGCCCCAGGCCCAGGCCCGCAACTGCGGCTGGTACTGGAACCCGTGGTACACGCCGCCGACTCAAGGCGGCTGGTATCCGTGGTATCCCCAGCAGCCTACCTACCCGCAGCTAAGCTGCTCGCAGCTCAAGGCCGAGCGCGACTGGTGGGCGAGCCAGGCGCAGTACTGCAACAACGACAACGAATGCGTGGTGTCCTACAGCGTGGCCGAGTGGGGATCGTGTAATCCACCCGCCACCAACCAGTGGTTGCAGACCGCCGAGCTCGATTACTGGGCCGGTGAGTATGAAGCGGCCTGCCTCGGTTCGACCGGTACGGTTTTCTGTCCCGCGATCGCGTGCCCGGCGCCGAAGTGCGTGGCCGGACGTTGCTCGCAAGGTTGTCAGTAAGCTTCTTGTGACTTCCGTAATAGCCCTTCGCACGCGGGACGGTTTTGCACTTCCGTATTGCCCGTCCACGGATGGGTGAACGCGGTAGTCACGCCGTAGTCTTTGTCTTCCACGATATTCCACACGCGATAAGGTTTGAGCGCGTCGTCCTTCTCCATCAGATAACCCAGGATGAACCCTGACGGATCCCCACCCGGCGTGACGAAGGCGTACGGCGTGCCGCGGAAATTGGTGCTCCACTGGGCCATCGAGATGCCCCGCCCTTCGATCACGAAACGAAACTTGGCGAACGTTCCTTCGTCGTGCTCGAAGTGATAGTGGTTCACGTCGCCGTGAAACTCTTTCGCCGTATCCGCCAGATACCATTCGTAGGTCTGCTTCGGCGCATAGTCTTTCGGTAGGTACGCCTCGATATTCGGACAGTCGTAAAGGGCGGCGGCGATGGCGTACTGATACTTGTCGAAGTCGGGCGTGGCCCGCAGCAATCGCGCTACGCGTCGGTAGTTCATTGGCCCGACGAGCTGCGTGTAATGGCTAGGCCGTGCGCGCCGGTATTCCTTTGAGTACTTGCCCACGACGAACTGGCTGTCGACCGCCGCGGGATTCAAAAACGCGTAACGCCCTTTGCCGTTCTGGTTCGTGTAGAAGCTGTCGAACCCCGCGTGGTCTACACCCTTCCATTCAAAATTGTATTTTTCGCCGACCTGGTGGTGATCCGTGCGCGGATAAGCGCCGGGCCACACGTTGTAACTTTCCCAGTTGGGACGCGGATCGCGACCGTGACAACCAAGGCAGCGCGACTCATTTACCTCTTTCACGTCGGCGCGGCCGCGCCTGAACTGGATGCGCTGAAAACGGAACTCGTCCTTCACCGCATTGAACTCGAACATCTCCAGTTCGTCGTATCCCTTTTGTCCAGCTTCACCGTTGAAAGCCATCGTGAACTGCCCGTTCGTGGCGTGGGAGATCACGCGCGGAAACTCGTAGCTGGCGTACTGGCGGCTGCGGCTGTCGTGCATCAGCACGAAGTTGTCGCGCAATTCGGGGTAGCGCTTGCCCAGCTCGCCGATGACGTCTTCGAGTGTGACGGGCTTGGGGTGCTTCTCGTCCGGTCCGGCCAATTCGCGCGTAACGTTCGTGACCTCACTCAGCGAGGGGGCGGCCTTGGCGGATACGGCCAAAACCAGGGGGATAATCCACAGAAGCGAATTCAGCATGCGCATCCTTAATCCCTAGCGGGAATAGGGCTTCCCTCAAATAACCCCTTCTGAAAATCGCGCCAGAATGTTATCAAAAGATAATGCGGAGCGTTGAAATGATTAAAGGTCTGGTTTTCTTATCGTTTTTGGGTGTGGCGGGCGTCTCGATGGCAGCAAAATGCCCCGAAGAGGCGGGTAAGCCCCCCCATGAGATCGACAAAGGCGCCACCTCGCCCAGCACTAGTCCTGGCGAT
>JBGSST010000376.1:0-5065 GCA_041736915.1 Bdellovibrionota bacterium | reverse complement strand
GTCGTGCACGAACTGTGGAGAGCCCGTGTTGGCCCACCGCATTTGCGGCGCCTGCCACTATTACAAGGGCAAGCTGGTTCGGTCGCTCGCTACGGAGTAATTTCACTTCTAGATGAGATACACCGGAAGAATCGTCGGCGCGGGTTCGGCATTTCCCGAACGGGTAATGACCAACAAAGAGTTCGAAGCGTTCGTTGATACCAATGACGAATGGATTCGCACCCGCACCGGCATTGAGACTCGCCGCATTGCCGATCCCTCAAAAGGGGAAAACACCCTGAGCATGGCCCACGCCGCCGCCAAAAAGGCGCTGGACCAGGCGGGGCTCGATCCCAAAGAGCTCGACCTCATTTTGGTCGGCACCATTACCCCCAATACCGTCATGCCCTGCACGGCCAATCAGCTGCAGGCGCTGTTGGGTGCTGAGAACGCGTTCGGCTTCGATTTGCAGGCGGCCTGTTCCGGCTGGGTTTTTGGCCTTTCCGTAGCGGAACAGTACTTTGCCTCGGGCAAGGTGAAGAACGCCCTCGTCATCGGCGTGGAAACGCTTTCGATGCTCATCGACTGGCAAGACCGATCGACCTGCGTGCTGTTCGGCGACGCCGCCGGCGCGACCGTACTGCAGCGGACGGAAGCCACCCCCGAAGGCAGCGGCATCATCGGCATCAACCTCGGCACGGACGGGCGCGCGCAGGACCTGCTTTGCATCCCGCACGGCTACTGCAAAGTGCCGCCTTGGTCGGCCGAATACTCGGCGAAGCAACATAAGATCAAGATGCAGGGCTCGGAAGTTTTCAAGCTGGCCACCCGTACGATGGTGAAGTCGGCCACGGAGCTTTTGGAACAGCACGAGACCAAGCTCGAGGAGATCGACTATTTCTTTTTTCACCAAGCCAACATCCGCATCATCGACCATTGCGCGCGCGCCCTCGGCGTGGCCCGCGAGAAGATGTGGATCAACGTCGATCGCTACGGTAATACGTCGGCGGCCACGTTGCCCATCGCCCTCGAAGAGGCGTGGAAGAGTGGCGCGGTGAAGCCCGGTAACCTCATGCTGTTCGCCACCTTCGGGGGCGGACTCACTTGGGGCTCCGCGCTCATCCGGCTGTAACCGGAATCGTTTTATGAAAATCCAAATTGCGGCTCTTTTTCCGGGTCAGGGTTCTCAATCCGTCGGCATGGCTAAGGTCCTGCTCGACAACTTCTCTTTCACCAAAGCGGTTTACGAAGAGGCGTCGGACGCCCTCGGCGAGAACCTCACCAAGTGGTGTCTCGAAGGGCCGGCGGAAACGCTGGAACTCACGATGAACCAGCAGCCAGCGATCCTCACCACGTCGTACGCGTGGTTTCAGGTGATGCGACGGCAGTTTGATTTCAAGCCTACGATGGCGGCGGGCCATTCATTGGGGGAGTACACGGCATTGTGCGCCGCCGGGGCGATGACGCTGACCGAAGCGGTAAAGCTAGTCCGTAAGCGCGGCGAGCTGATGCAGACCGCGGTGCCACAGGGCAAGGGGGCCATGGCGGCCTTGCTGGGGCTCGATGCGGCCCAGGCGATGAAACTATGCGAAGAGGCCAGCGAAGACGCCACTTTTGCTGTGGTGGTGCCGGCGAATTTGAATGCCCCGGGACAGATTGTGATTTCCGGACACGCGGCTTCGGTCGCCAAGGCGTGCGAGATGGCGACGTCGGGCGCGCTGGAAGGCATCAAGGCCCGTAAGGCGATTCCGCTGAAAGTAAGCGCGCCGTTCCACTCGCCGCTGATGAAGCCCGCGGCGGATAACTTTCAGCCCTACCTCGCGGCGACCGCGTGGAAGGCTCGTCAATTTCCCATCTGCCACAACGTCGACGCCAAGTTGCGTACGGAGGGCGATCTCACTCCGCTTTTGACGGAGCAGATCTACGCGCCGGTGCGCTGGATCGAGTGCATGCAGACGGTAAGCGCGCAGGGCGCGACCTCCTTCATCGAGATGGGGCCGGGCAAGGTCTTGTCGGGCATGGGCAAACGAATTTTAGAGGGCGCCACCTGGAAGAACGTGGAAAGCGCCGACGACGTGAAAGCGTTGGAATTGTATTTCAAGGAGAACGCATGAAACGGTTAGCTGGGGAAATCGCGCTGGTCACGGGTAGCTCGCGGGGTATCGGTAAGGCCATCGCGTTAGCACTGGGACGCGAAGGGGCGCACGTGTGGGTGAACTACGTGTCGAGTCCGGAGCGGGCCCAAGCCGTGGTCGACGAGATTCGCAACGCCGGGGGCCAGGCCACGCCGATCCGTTTCAACGTGGCGGTGCCCGAAGAGATCGATCTCGGCATCGAAACGATTTTGAAGGAGACCAAAAAGATCTCCATTCTCGTGAACAATGCCGGCATTACGCGCGACGGTCTTTCGGCGCGCTACTCGGTGGAAGACTGGGATGCGGTTCAGGACACGAACCTGCGTGGCGCGTTTTTGACGACGCAGGCTTTGCTTCGTCCGATGATGAAAGAGCGGAAAGGGGCGGTCATCAATATCGCCTCGATCGTAGGCATCACCGGCAACGCCGGGCAAGCCGCGTACTGCGCCGCCAAGGCCGGCATGATCGGCCTCACGAAATCTCTGGCGAAAGAGCTCTCGAGCCGCAACATCCGCGTGAACGCGGTGGCGCCGGGCTTCATCGACACCGACATGACCCATGAGCTGACGCCGGATCAGAAAGAAGGAATCTTGAAACAGATTCCGCTCGGTCGCACGGGCACGGCGGACGAGGTCGCGGAAGCGGTCGTGTTCTTGGCGAGTCCCGCCGCGAACTACATCACCGGCCAAACGCTAGTAGTCGACGGCGGCATGGCGATGTAACGCTGGACAATTTCTTTAGCAACGCATCGCAAGACGCTTATCTCGTTAGCCGGGCGGTATAATCGGAACATGCTCCGCAGAGTTGCCATCGCCACAGTTATTCTTATTTGGATTTCGAGTGCCCCGGCGATGGCCACAACCATGGCCGTACTGGTCGAAAAGAATGGAAAGCAGATCCCGGCCACGCTGGAAAACCGTGATGGCCGCTATCTCATTGAGTGGACCGAAACTGTGGAAACACGTGGTTTTTTCGGTTTCGCGAAAAAGACGCAAAGTAAGTTTGAGCTTCCCGTAAGCCAAGACCAGGTAGAGCGCCTTCAACGGATCTACCAAAGCAAGTCGCCCCACCTTTTTGTCACGGACGTTGCTCCCCACTTCACCCGGGCCGTAGACACCTTGAGGCCCCCGCTTTACACGAGCGGGGGCTACTATGAAGGCGCCGCGGGATTTCGGCTGCCCATTGCTGGCTCGAAGGAGTATTCCCCGACGGAGGGGATGCGCTCGGTGAATGCCGCCCACCTGGCGCAAACCAATACCCACCTCTACGACAACGGTACGAATCTTTACTACCCTATTCAGGTGGTGACTCACACCGAAGCTACCGGGCAAATGCTCTTCCTGTTTCAGTCGGACATTGACCGAATAATGAACGGAGCCGAGACGGCGCCGTTGTACTTCTTAGAGGGTAAAGCAGAAAGCACCGGCCCAGGCGCCCGGCGTGTTTCTGATGGGAAGATTCAACCGCAGCGTATTTCCGTGGATCCCAACGTGCAGATGAGAGCTACGCTTTCGCGACTAGACAGCTATCCCGTATTTGCTCTGCCTCCGGCACTACGCCAGGCGTCTCCCGAGGCCAAACGCGCGGCAATCAGTCAGCTACTGGCCGAAATCGCGCTAAAGGATTTGCGTGGGCAGAACAGTCCAGCGCAAACCCTATACAACGCCAGTTTGGCTTGCCGATTGATATACCAAAAGATGGCGTTGCCCTAGCCGACGCGCAATCGATTGGCGCTTACTGCGCAAAATAATTGGATATCGATCGCCAAACCGATTCGTCCGTTTCCATGAGGAAGTGGGCGCCGAATGGCATCCACGTGGGGGCGTATTCGAATCGCGTCGATCGATCCGCTTCCGCAATCGCCGAGGAATGGAGAAAGCGGTAGTCCGTCTGGTAGAGGTGAACCCACCGCTTCGCGCGCGATCGCACTTCGTTGAAGCGGGGGCGTAAGTCCGCCGGGGCTTCGTTGCAGCCCGGGTGCGGGCCCAGCGCCCACGACGCCGTCATGACCGGCGGCGCGCAGTTTACGGGGCTAATCGGATCGTTGGTGGCCAGGCCGTGCACCACCGTGGCCGCAGGTAACGCCAACACCGTCTTCATGGATAACCAGCCGCCATAACTTTGACCGACGAAATAGATGCCGTCTTTCAACTCCATCTTCGCGATCTGCGCCACGAACTTGTCGACGCTAAGCCGTTGTACTCCGCCCCCGTTATGGGAAGCAAATACCGTTGACGACGACATCGCAAAGCAGACTTTGAGCAGATCCGCACCGAGCCTTTTGGCGAGGGCCGTAATCTGGGCCGAGGCCCGCATCTCTCCCGGCAACCCTGCGATTGGACACGAGCCGTAGCCGCCGGCCGCAATGAGCAGCGGGGCGCTGAACGACGGCACGGTAATGAACAGGCAAAACGCAAACGTGAGCTTACGTAAAAACATAGTCCCCCCGGACGTTGACGCGCGAACGATTTCTCCCCGTGAGAGGTTCTACGAGCCTATTTTTTTTGCGACGAGCTGCACCGTGTGCGCCGAGCCTTGCGGGAGCTCGGAGTAGTAGAGAACTTGGAAATCTTTCAAATGCGCCAAAACCTCATTCGGCTTGAAGCACTCGTTGAAGTCGAGGTTAGGGTTCGGGTTCGCTTTGAACTGTTCGGAGGTGTAGGCCTCCAACGCGAACGTACCGCCCGCCACGAGACCGCGGCGGACTTCGCTAAAGAAGCGGGCCTGCGGCTTGAAATAGGTCATGATGATCGTGTCGTACTTCATCAGCGGCATCAAAAAGAAATCTAGGTTCTGCGTCTTGGCGGAGAGGGTAACGTTCTTCTCTTTCGCCAAAGCATTGGCGCGCTCGATGGCCAGCGCACTTCCGTCCATGCCTTCCGCTTCGAACCCCTGCGATGCTAAAAAGACGGCGTTGCGCCCTTCCCCCATCGCGATGTCCAAGGCCTTTC
>JBGSST010000404.1:0-2008 GCA_041736915.1 Bdellovibrionota bacterium | reverse complement strand
CCGAAGTCGAAGCGGTCTGTTTGGCGTCGCTGGAGCTAAAGACCGGAGCGCTGACCGCCCTGGCGTTTGGGCTGGGGGCCGCGCTGGCGGGGGCGAACGGCGAGGCGCTTGAAGTTTACCTGCGGCTCGGCCGCGAGTTCGGCATCGCGCTGCAGATGTTCGACGACCTGGGAAATCTGCAGGAGAAAAAGGTTACCGTGGGCCAGCACACGCAAGCCGACGGCAAACAGTTTGAAGATCTCAAGCTGCGCCGGCCGAGCTGGGTGTGGGCGACGGCGGCGGCGCATTTCGACGACGAGGGTTTCAAACGCTTCGTCGCGGCGGTCGAGGCGTTGCCCGACACGGCAGCCTTACTGCCACAGTTACGTGAGCTCGTGCCCGCCGGACAAAGGTCCGCGGAAGCGAGCCTGGATGGGGCTACGGAAAGATTTTTGTCGCACCCGCTGGTGAAACAATCGACCGCCACTGCGCAGTTCATTGCGATCGTGACGCGACTGAAAGGGGCCTACCTTGGAAAACCGCTTTGAAACTACGGTAATTGGATCCGGATTTGGCGGCTTGGCCGCCGCCATTCGTCTACAAGCCAACGGTCACAACGTGACCCTGCTGGAAAAACGGGACAAGGCGGGCGGCCGTGCCTACGTCTTCCACGACAACGGTTTCACGTTTGATGCCGGGCCTACGGTAATTACGGCACCGGGCTGTCTCGACGAGCTGTTCACGCTGGCCGGCAAGCGACGGGAAGACTATATCGAATTTCTACCGGTGGAGCCGCTTTACCGGTTGCACTGGGAAGACGGCGTGACGTTCGACTACGTGAACGATCTCGACGCGACCATCGAACAGATTCGCAAACTCAACCCGAAAGACGCGGATAACTATCCGCGTTTTTTGGATTACACGCGCGAGGTTTTCGAGAAGGGGTACACCGAGCTCGCCCACGTGCCGTTTTTGAATTTCGGCACGATGATCAAGTGCGCGCCGGACCTGCTGAAACTCGAAGCGTACCGTTCGGTTTACGGTATCGTTTCGAAGTACCTTCAGGACCCGCATCTGCGTCAGGCGTTCAGTTTTCACTCGCTGCTCGTAGGCGGCAATCCGTACAACACCCCTTCGATCTACACGCTCATCCATTTTCTAGAACGCAAGTGGGGCGTCTTCTTTGCCAAGGGCGGAACGCACGCGCTGATTCGCGCGATGGTAAAGCTGTTCGAAGATATTGGGGGCAAGGTCCGTTACAACGCCGAGGTAGCGGAGATTATGACCGAGCAGGGGGCCGTTCGCGGCGTTCAGCTCATGAATGGCGATCGCGTGGCCGCCACTAAAGTAGTGAGCAATGCCGACGTAGCGCACACTTATAAAGACCTCCTGGAGCGCACCACCGAAGTTCGCGCCCGCGCCCGCCGCGTGAGCAACATGAGCTACAGCATGTCGCTGTTCCTCTTGTACTTCGGCTCGAAGAAGCAGTTCCCGGACATCGCTCACCATACGGTGCTCTTTGGACCTCGCTACAAAGAGCTGCTTAAGGACATCTTCAGCCGTGGCGTGCTGGCCGATGATTTCTCGCTGTACCTTCATGCTCCGTGCCGCACGGACCCCTCGATGGCGCCGGAAGGTTGCGACTCGTTCTACGTTCTATCGCCGGTGCCCCATTTGGGGCTTGGCAAGATCGACTGGAAGTCGGAAGGGCCAAAGTACGCCGACAAGATCTTGAACTACCTCGATGCCCGTTACATGCCGGGTCTCAAGGAGAATATCGTTACCCAGCGTATCTTCACGCCGGAAGATTTCTCCACCGAGCTGAATGCCCATCTGGGCTCGGCCTTCTCGCTGGCCCCGGTGCTTCACCAGAGCGCTTATTTCCGCGTGGCGAACCGGGACCCGGACGTGCGCGGCCTCTACTTCGTGGGGGCGGGAACTCATCCCGGAGCCGGCATTCCCGGCGTGGTCAACTCCGCGAAGGCGACCGCCGGACTCGTGCTGGAAGACGACGTACGGCAACGCCGGG
>JBGSST010000368.1:0-1467 GCA_041736915.1 Bdellovibrionota bacterium | reverse complement strand
TGCGCAGGTGGCCAAGCGCCGCCTGGCCGACCATCTTGCCAAACCGGGCGGTGCGGTCGGACGCGGGTACCGAACTTAGGGAGTGCAGGGCCAGGCCAAACTCCTCGCGGTAGACCTGCGCTTCAATCTTGTCCAACGACGCGGTCACGGTCGTTTGACCGTCCTCGGCCCTCGCCGCCCCCCCGGCTACCAAAGCGAATAACCAAGCGGCCAAGAGAAGAGAAACGCTGGGGATGTTTGAAGTTTTCACCTCCCCATTATACTGCCGCCCCCGCCCTGGCCGGCCGTCTTTCATTGACTCGCAGCATTAATTAGTTTATTTTGCTGCTCTTTCCGGAGGTCTCCTTCGTGCCCCTTCTTCACTTGGTTACCCTATTGGTTACGCTAGGTTCCGCTCCGGTTTTCGCCGACGGGGCTAAGCCTTTCCCCCTCGATTTTCAGCGCACGGTGGACTTGAAAGCGATCTCCACCGACGCGGTCGAGCTGGGGTACGAATCCTTCGGCAATACCAAGTTACAGATTCTCGCCAAGTCGAGCGACGATGGCTCCAAGCATGCCGGCGCTTCGTTAATGCTCACCTTGCGCAACGGGGTCACCACGTCCCACTCGCCTAAGGGGCAGTCGAATCGCGGCTGGCTCAAGTACGAGCTCAACCTCGAACAACGTGGCGTTTACTCCATCCATTTTTCTCCGCGTTTCACGTCCATGAGCGCTCGCTGCCTCGAAGGTTGCGGCCGCGAAGAGATCTCGCTGGCCGAAGCACTGCGCGCGATGAACGACGATGAGCTCGCGGTATTCGTGGACCAGCTCGAAGGCATTTTAAAAGTTCGTCTGGCGGAGAACGAGAAATCGAAAGCCTTGATTGCCGACATCAAGAATCGCGCGCTGAAACGCGATCCCCAGCTGGGCCGCCGATTTCCGGTGCTACCGCCGTTGGCTGATCTCAGCAGCTGGCGCGGAGCGCTCACCCTGCTCGGCGACGGCACCATCAAAGAAAAGCAAAAGCCGCTCACGAAGTGGCAGGACGTCGTGCAAACCTATTCCCGCCAGCCCGCGCCGAGTACCGTGGCCATCAACTACAAGTTTCCGCATCTGCGTAGCGGCCACTTCCTCTCGCAGGCGCTGACTCACGAATTCATCGCCGACTCCCAAGCGCTAGCCGCCGTGATGACCGCCATTTCGCAAGATGATGACTATCAGCTTACGATCAAAGACGGCGATGGCGACACGCACGAATTAGCCACCCTATCCGAGCTTCTCGATTTCTTGTGGGAGTCGGGCCATCGCGTGGAAGTGCGCGACGAGCGCTCGTTCGCCAACTTTCTCGCTTACACCTGGCACGAGAAGTACATTCGTTGGCCCACGTGGATGAGAACTGGCGTAACGGTCGCGGAGCAGGAGCTGCTTTTCCCGGCGCCGCACAGCCAGTTCGTGTGGCAGGTTACCGGACCGCTCATCAACGGCCGC
>JBGSST010000360.1:0-4753 GCA_041736915.1 Bdellovibrionota bacterium | reverse complement strand
GCGAGTCCCCATAGTGCAGCCCCTATGCCACGTCGTCGAGGCCAATCGGCTTTGGCGATGGGACACGCGGTCTCCCCTTTCGGGACAGAAGATCCCGGTCAGAATTAAAACCGGGCCTACACAACTGGCACATGAGTTGCTGTACGCAAACTTGATAACTGAACTTTTGAAAGGAAATAGCATGAAATTTTTTCCCAGTTGGCTGGCCGTTCTCGCTCTCACCTTGTTCGCTTCTCCGGGTTACGCGTCTAAGTTCGTGAAGGAAACCAAAGTTCCCCTTACGAAGGCTTACGTGCCCCACGGGTTTGATTCGGACGACAGTATCGAAATCGTGGTGACGGGAACCCTTCCCTCCACCTGCTATAAGCTGGGGCCCCTGGATACCTTGGTCGATGACAAGAATCACGCGTTCGTGTCGCTGACCGCGTATCAGTTTTCGGGCGACTGTCTCGACGGTCCAATCCCTTTCTCGCAGGTAGTGTACCTGGGCCGCTTACGCGTGGCCGGGGACTACGACATCGTTGACGGCACATCGCAAGAGACCATCGGGAAGCTGAACGTGACGAAGGCGCCGGCGCTAGGTCACGGAACGGACGAGGTACTTTACGCTCCGCTCGCCGATGCGTTTCTGCTGCAGGGAAAAGACCGCAACGTGATTCGCCTGGTGGGCGCCTTTCCGGATAGCTGCCTGTCGATCCGCAAGACCACGATTCTCCTCGAAGAAGACGTGATGGTCGTACTGCCGGAGCTAAAGAGGGACGGTGCCGACTGTGAAAAAGGGCACTACCCGTTTCAAGTCGACGTAAAGGTCGAACGGGAGCTGCCGCACCGTACGTTTTTACTACACGTGCGCTCGATGAGCGGCACGTCGATTAACAAGCTGGTAGTCAGTCACCCTTAACTTTTCTTTGAAGGAGAATTCTCATGAACAAATCATTCTTAACGCTAACGCTACTTACCGGATTCACTTTTTTCACGGCCCCGGCAACCGCCGAGACCTGGCCGCGCGAGGTGGACATTGCGGCCGAGTCGCTCTTCGTGCCGGCCGGATTCGACGATAACGACGAGACCATGGTGATCCTCGACGGGTACCTGCCGAGCGCTTGCCACCGTCTGACGGCCCCCACCATTCAGGTGGATGCCGCCAGCAAAAAGATCGTGGTCGGAGCCCGCGCCAAGGAGTTCAAAGGCGTTTGCCCGGACGTTACCGTGCCGTTTACGCAGACCGTAACGCTCGGCCAGCTCGAACGCGGTGACTACGCCGTTGTATCAAAAGACGGCAAACACACCAATATGATGCAGATCTCGCACGCCACGGCCGCCGGTCCGGATGACTATCTCTACGCCATGGTGGAAAAGGCGCACGTGATCTACCCGGTTCCGCACAAATGGGTCGCGGTGATTGAAGGCCGCTTTACCAATACCTGCCTGGGACTCGAAGAGACCAAAGTAACGGTCACGGGTAACACCATTCAGGTGCTGCCTATCATGAACTTCGTGGAGCCCACGAATCCGAAGGTACCGTGCCGGGCTCAGCAACGGCCGTTCCGTACCGTAGTGGAGCTGCCGCATCTTCCGGCGGATGGCCGCTACCTGCTGCACGTGCGCAGTCTGAATGGACAAGCGGTGAACGAGGTGTTCTTCCGCACGACACCGCAGCCGTAAGGATCGCGGCGCGGTGGGCTATGGCATTGCGGTTGCTTTGTGTTTAGTTCGCAAGGGTAAACCGAAAAAGGACGCATCATGAAAACACTACCCCTCTGGTTATTTGCTCTCGCTGTCACATTGGCCACCGCGCCCGCATTCGCTCAAGGGTCTAAGTTTCTCAAAGAGACTCAAGTTCCCCTCATCAAGGCCTACGTGCCCCACGGGTATGACAACGACGATAGTGTCGAGATCGTCGTAACGGGGAACCTTCCGTCCACGTGCTACAAGATGGGGCCTATCGAAACGGTGCTGGACGACCAGCAGCACATCTACGTCACGCAGACCGCGTATGAGTTTTCGGGAGAGTGCCTTAAAGGGCCGATTCCGATTGCGCAGGTCGTGGCGATGGGCCGCTTGAGCAAAGCGGGGCCTTACGAGGTCATCGACGGTGTGTCTCAAGACAATATCGCGAAGCTGGTGATCGCCGAAGCCACCGCCCTGGGACACGGCACGGATGAGGTGCTTTACGCCCCCTTGTCGGATGCTTACCTCGTGCAAAAGAACGGCAAACCGGCGATCCGTTTGGTGGGTGCCTACCCGGACAACTGCTTGTCGCTCGAGAAAACCGCAGTGAAGCTCGATCACGACGTGATGGTCGTGCTGCCCGAGCTGAAGCAGGCAAAAGGCGTGGCGTGCGAGAAAGGGCGTTTTCCGTTCGAGGAAGACGTGGCGATTGAAACCGCGTTGCCGGCCGAGCCGTTTTTACTTCACGTGCGCTCGATGAGCGGGGCCTCGATAAATAAAGTCATCACGCCTTAGCCGTTATTGCAGCTTTACCTTGGAGCTGGTTACCGACTTGAGGGCCTTTAACGTCAGCTGATTGTGCGTGAGCGATTTGATGCGGTCGTCTAGCGCCAGGATCTCGCGCTCGGCCTTGGCCGTTGCCGGATCGCCGGACGGAAGTGAGTCCACAACCGCCAGGCGGCGGCTTTTTTCTTCCTTCGCCAGCGCCACCGCGCGGGCGTTCAAATTTTGCAGCGCGAGATTGTCTTCCCGCAGCTGGTCGATCTCCTGGAAAAAGGTTTCGAAGTCTTGAAACCGTCGCAGCAGGGGTTGCGTGAGGCGGTTCACGGCTTCTCCCCGGGTCACTTTTCCGGACTTTAGGGCCTTTTCCATCCCATCGAGATGCCCTTCGACTTCTGCCCAGATCTCTTTCGAGGCCGCATATTTTTGTAGGCGCAACACCGCCGTGGCGATACTGGCCGACTCGTTCTGCACGGCTAGCCCATACGATCGCGCGTTGAAACCGGTGGCGGGAATTTCAATATTGGTGGCCTCAATCGCCGCCTTGCGCGGCTCATAACGATCCCGGCGAAGCGACGGTGACGAAAGCGAAAGCGCGAGTGGCGCCATGGGCGCGGGCATCTCGGTCACGCCCGCAAGCAGCTTTAAGTCCACCACCTCTTTGGGGGCGTAATTCTTCCTCGCGAGCAGGCTCCGGGCGGCGGCCGAGAACCGCGCCATCGCCATGCGGGTGGCTAAGACTAGTGCCTGCCCGCCGATGGGCAAGCTGCCGGCGACACCACCGACCGTCAGAGCGGCCACTAGCGGGTCCACGTGCGCAAGTACGCTTAATGCCCCGCCTATCGCTCCACCAAAGGCGCCGACCATTCCGGTTATGCCCCAATTCTCTCCACTCATGGGTAAAGCGTAAATCCGCTTAGCTAAGTCCTTAGCGTGCCACTGGCGAAGCAAAATCGGCGCCTGATCGGCCAACGTCTTCTCCATGAGAAGAAGCATCCGCTCTTTCATCTCCGGATTTTCCCGCAGACGCTTCATCTGCTCGAAAGCCAGCATCACGTCTTTCTGAGAGAGCCCGGTTCGTGTCATGATGTCGCCGAGCTGAGCCACCGCTTCATCGGCGGACTTCGGATCGGTTGCCTCGTGCAAGAAGCGGCCGTCAAACGTCTCCATAAGCTTGGCCAGAATAGCGCGCGCGGCAGCCCTTGGGTTTTTGACGATGGCATCGTCGTAGATCCTACGAATGGGACGAACCCGCAAATTCTCAACCCCCGGAAAGGTAGACGCATCTACATGAGCCTTCGAACTAGGAAGCCAAAGGGTCCCTTTACCCATCCGTGGATTCTCGTAATACAACTCGGCCACGCCCCAAACGTAGGCCGCGCTATTGAGAAATCCCTCGCGACCCAGATGCACTTGGGCGATCTCTCGCGCTTCGCCGTTTGCAATATTGGCGAGCTCCGCCGTTCTCGCCAAAGGGGAAAGTGCGGTGAGAGCGGGGAGGCACGAGTCCTTATCGTCCCCACCTAGCGCCATGCGTGTCGGCAGCAACCCCACACTCAAAGCCAGAATGAATCCCCATTTCATCACGCCCTTTAGGCTGCAAAAGGGGGACCTGCCAATTTGCGCTCGGCTGGCCGGATGAATTCGTCTCGAATACGAACACTTAGGCGGCGCGGATGGACGGGGCGGTCCGGGCGGCCACCGTCGTGGGGCTTGATGAGGTTGGTGGCGGTGTCCGGTCCTCCGCGGGAGCGAGGCTTTACGTGGTGGTGCTCGACCCAAGCTTTTGAACCGCAGCGCGAGCCGTTGGTTAGTAGCGCTCGGCACTGTCCTTCGTCACGCTTGTTCACCACGTGCTTCACGCGAGCCGGGAGGTTTCCTGAGGAAAGTGGTTTTTGAACTGTCTCCGGTTTAGCTTTCACCCGCTTGGCCTTTTGCACGGCGTCTTTGTGTTTCAAGAAGAAGTCAGTCATCTGCGCCAGAACGGCCTCTAAACTCTGGTCCGGCCCCACGATTTCACGTACGCGCTTAATTTTCAGTTCCAATTCTTTGGAGATGCCGACTTTAAACTCCGAACGGTCCGCAGAAACAACTTTCAACTTTTCCCGCGGCATGGCTTTGGGATTCACCGCACACACTTCGCGTTCCAGTTCACGTTGAGGAAGCTGGGCGGCTTTCTCAATCCAAGCACTCGCGATCTCTTTCGTGACGACCGGCACTACCCGACGCGCTTGGCTCAGGGAAATCACGCCTGTGCGGAAAGGCCGCGTGCTCGGCGTGGCCGTCGGAATGGCGTGCCTCG
>JBGSST010000367.1:0-1963 GCA_041736915.1 Bdellovibrionota bacterium | reverse complement strand
CTGCCAGTGCTGCTGCAGGCGCGGGTCCTGGCGCATGTAATTGTCGATCGGCAAAAACGGATAGTACTGCTGCGGCATTCCCTGCGGCAT
Organism: Bdellovibrionota bacterium; assembly: GCA_041736915.1. Lineage (GTDB taxonomy): Bacteria > Bdellovibrionota > FAC87 > UBA2466 > UBA2466 > JBGSST01. The sequence continues at coordinate 1,873 of JBGSST010000367.1, read as the reverse complement.
CTGCGGCCGGAAATTTCCCATCGGCTGTTGCGGAAAGTATTGGCCGGGGCTGTAACCGCCGCCGGGAGCATAGCTCGGGGGCGCCGGCGCTTGCGTAGGCGCCCGGTAGCCGCCATAAGGCACCACGGGGTCATTCTTACCGCAAGAAACCAGAACTACCGCCATCACGGCGAACGCGATCGCTATGTCACGAAAACTCATAAACCACTCCATTCCGTTTTCCCCTCCCAAGTGAAAACGGCTCTCTCCGAGCGCTTAGTATTCCATTTGTGTGCCAGGGCGGTTTGAGCGTGGAATGGTGAGGAAATTCAAACTGAAGTAGTTAGTAGTCAGCCAACGGTGACGAAAAGGGTCACCAGCCGTAGCCACCTTCCCGATGGTATTTCATCCATAGCGGCGTCCGTTTCGAGGGATAAACCCAAGTGCCGCCGCGCAGAGTGTGGTGGAACGTCAGCGGTGCCTTCTCGGGGATCTCGCTCCATTTTTTCTCCGCCAGGTGCTTCTGGGTCAGCCGTTCGAGCGCCAGCTCGACCACCCGGTCACGGGCCTTTCCCTTGTGCTCCCCCCCAACCTCGGCCAGCGAAGCGCCTACGTCGTAGGTGAAAAAACCCGCCGGGTGATCCGTAAGTACGTAACCCGCGCCAAAGCCCACGCGATCTTTTTCGTCCTTACCTTCATTGCGTTTTTGGATCATCTCGGCGATGAGCGGGCTCTCGACGTCGATGGAACTCACTCCGTGGAAGCCATAACTCTGAATGACGAAGTCGCGCGACTGCTGAGCCGGCGAGTCGCTAAAGCCGTGCATGCCGCCCACATTCAGGTGCACCGGCATTGGCCCCGTTTCGGGATCGAGCAGGAGACCGCCGCCGGCGCCCTCTTTCGGCAGCAACGAGTTTTTGATCCCCAGCGGCTGGTTCGGCAGGCTGAACGAGTCCGGCACGGAGATCGGATAAGCGGCGTTCACGCCGATGGAACCAGCCGAGCCCATGAACCACACATCTTTCACGGTGGGGGCCCCGTCGAGAATTCCTTCCGCGAGATGGCGCGCGGCCTCACCCCACCAGGTTTTGCCGCTGGTGACGAACAAGATTCTTTCCCGGCTGCTGGGATGGTATTGATTTTCGATCGTAAGCACGGTGCCCGTGAGCTGCATGCCGTGATCGGTGACGGAGATCTCCTCCTGCCCCTTCACTTTCCAGTCGGGATGATCCTTTAGGGCCTTTTTCCATTGTGCGGCGTAGCCCATCACTAGACGGTCGGGAGGATTTTTAAACTGCTTAGCCAACGAGGTGCTCGCGGCGCGCCAGTCGCCTAGGTGCTTTTCGCGGCTTACCTCGTCCAAAATCACCGTGGCGCCACCCGCTTCGGCCTCTTGCAGGAGATGCACGTAGTGCTTCGCGTACTGTTCGATCGGCGGAATGGTGATGAACACCATCGGCTTCTCGCCCGGACCGCGATCGTAAAGATACTTTTCGATGCCCCACTCCGCGTACGGGCTCGGCAGCCGTTTGAGCCGACGGTGGTCGAATCCGTCGAGCCGTGGGCGCAGCCGCGCTACGTCCCCCGCAAATACCACCACGTCGGCCTCCCGATTGCGGATCGCGTGCACCATCTCACGGCCCAGCCAGCCTTCAAGGTACTTTTCTACTTCGCCCATGCTGTGGCCGAGATCATCCTTACGGTCACGACCGGGAACCTTCCACATCTTCCACATTCCTTCCGAATCGTTTGCGGCCTCCGGCCAGTGCGGGTCGAGGCTGCCCCACTTCACTTTCTTGAGAGGTGCTAAGTCCTCGAGTGGTTTTCCCATTTCAATGTGCGATCGCATGTCCACTAGCTCCGCCTTCAACTTGGGGTCGATGTCGTGAAAGCC
>JBGSST010000352.1:0-10881 GCA_041736915.1 Bdellovibrionota bacterium | reverse complement strand
CACGACCCCTTGAACCCGGTATGCCCCGTTACGAAGACTCTTTTTCCGCGGTAGAAATCGGCAAACATTTGAATACTCCCTAGTCCACGTAAGAAAAAAACTGGCTCGCGTCCCGAGCCTCACTAAGCCCGGAAATCGCGGCCCGGCCCATGGCGAGCACCGCCTCCGTGGCACTGCCCCCGATATGGGGGGTGACGAAAAAGTTCGGCAACTCGATCAACCCGCGATCGGTGGGCGGTTCGACACCTAAGACGTCAAAGGCGGCGGCGGCCAAGTGCCCGGACTGTAGCGAATCTTTGAGCGCCAGCTCATCCACCATTTGCCCCCGCGCGGTGTTAATCAGAACCGAACCCGGTTTCATCTTGGCCAGCATCTCCTTGCCGAACCAACCGCGGGTCCCCGAATTGAGCGGCACATGAATCGAGACTACGTCCGACTCCGCCAAGAGCTTGTCGAGGGACGAGACTTCGGCGCCGGCCTTGCCGCAAAACTCCGCCACGTCTACGACGTCATTGACGAGCACGCGGCAGCCGAAAGGTTTTAGAAGGCCAATCAGGTCTTTGCCCACGTGGCCGCAGCCGATGATGCCGACGGTCTTTCCCGACAGCAGTCCACCATTGAGCTGACGCCATAGCCCGTTTTGCACTTCATGGTGAGCGGTGATCACGAAACGGATACCGGCAATCATGAAGCACAATGCCAGCTCGGCCACCGAACGGCGGTTTACTCCCGGAGTCCAGCCCACCTTAATCCCACGATCGTGCATGGCTCGAAGATCGAGGTTGTCGATTCCTACTCCGTACTTCGAAACGACTTTGAGCTCGGGGAGTTGATCCAGAATCGCGGCGTCGATCCGCTCCAGCGCCACGATGGCGTGGCTGTGGGATCTTAGAAATTTGACGAGCTCCGCGTCTTTTAGACTGGCCCCATCGTCGTTAAACGTGATGTTGGCGTACTTCTCGGCCAGTTCTTGACGCAAAACCGGATGCTTCGAAAATGAGCGCGACGTTACGGCTAGCGGCGAAGGGTCTTTGGCCATCGTCAAACCGGGGAATTCTGAGAGTCGGACAGAGGCTGAGCTTTCCGAGCCGCCGCGACTTCATTTTGTTTGTTTTCGTGCTGGCACATCTGAATCAGGTAATTGCTGACCAAGTGATCCATTACCATGTGGACGTCTTCCACCGGACCGTACTCGCCCTTATCCGTCGGCACGTGAAGCTTCAACGACACCTGCTGCGCGAGCTTGCCGCCGTCGAAACCAGTAAGTCCGACGGTAAACGCCCCAACCGTGTTCGCGTAATCAATAGCTTGCACCACGTTGGGCGAATTGCCCGAAGCGGAAATGGCAACGACGACGTCATCCTTCGTCAAATGCACCCTGAGTTGCTGAACAAAAATTTTATCGTAACCAAAGTCGTTTCCGATGCAGGTGATGACCGCTTGGTTGTCACAGAGGCTGATCGCCTTGAACGGTTTGTGCCAGCTGCGCGTACCGATCCCGAGATCGTTGGCAAAGTGGCTGGCCGTGGCCGCACTGCCGCCATTTCCGATAAAGTAAATCTTGGCGCCCCGTTCGCGCGCGGAACTCAAGATTTTGATGAACTCGGCAATGGCATTCTCGTCGAGCCGCTCGAACACCTCGCCCAAATATTTCAGATAGCCACGCGCAAACTCGGATGGGCTAAAGGATTCCTGATAGAGGCTGTCGATGCGGTTCATTTCTGATCTCCGTTTTTCAAACCAGTAAACTCGGCCCAACGCGGGTCCGCGCCATAGATGCGAAACACGAGCTCGAGCGTGCGGTACGCGTCTTCCACCGACCCGTGCAAAATGGGAGAGCCATTGGTAATGGCGTCGTGAAACTCGGCAATCTCGTCGGACCACGAATTGTCCTCGTTGTACCGAACGGTCTGTTCCTTCGGAATTCCCTTATCCTTGGCGTTCCGGTAGGCCACGGTGATCTCTTCTTCACCGTACGATTTGGAGCCCGACAAAATTCCCGAAAGAATAATGGCCCCTTTGGTCAGCCCGATATCGAGCCGGAAGCGGTGGCGCCATTGGGTGGCCGACGAATGCAACATCGCGGTGACCCCCTGATTCGACGTCATCAGGGCATAGGCGTTGTCTTCGACCTCGAAGTTCCAATAGGCGTTGGAAACCACGCTGTGGATCTTTTCATACTCACCGCCGAACAGGCGCATGAGGTCGACCATGTGAATTCCTTGGTCGAGCAAAATTCCGCCGCCCGCTACGTCCCGTTTGGTGCGCCAGTCGGTTTGATCGAAGGTAACCACCGAAGATTTTCCGTAGACCCCTTTGAGGTCGATCACTTGACCTAGCTCGCCGCTTTGTACGATCCGAAGCGCGTCGCGAACCGAGTCGTGGTAACGGTGATTGAATCCGTATTTGAGCTTGAGCTCGGGGCGCTCTTTAGCCACGTTCCAAACCGAGCCGACCTCCGCCAAAGTTCTTCCCGGCGGTTTTTCGCAAAAAACGTGGCAGCCCTTTACCAGGCCCGCGCGGGTGGCCTCCGCGGCCACGTCGTTGGTGAGACACACGAACAAGACGTCTAACTTTTCTTGGGCGAGTAGCGACCGAAAGTCGCGGTAGTACGCCGTGCCGTCGGGCAGGTGGCCGTCTTCTCCAAAAGATCGGTCCGCCACGGCTACGGTTTTGAATGCCGGGATGGCATCGATACACGTCCGCCTACGCTTACCCACGACCCCATAGCCGGCAATTCCCACTTTGAGCATTTGGGTTAAAACATGAACTATTCGGGCGAAGTCGGCAACTCCGGAGGTGTCAAATGGACGTGCGGCTGCAGATAATTGCGGCTATAACTGGCCTTCGAAACCTGGGACCAAAACATGAGCGAATTCATTCAATCGGAGCTACACGGCGTAAAACTCGTTCCCAAGAAGAAGATCTGGGATGAACGAGGGGCGGTGTTTCGCATGCTGCGGCATGACGACCCGGAGTTTCAGACCTTCGGCGAGGTCTATTTCAGCCTCACCCACCCTGGCCATATCAAGGCCTGGAAGCTGCACAAACGGATCGGTTTGAACCTGTTTTTAGTCACCGGGAAAGCTCGCCTGGTATTGATGGATGCGCGGCCAAACTCCCCTACCCAGGGACACGCCCAGCGTATCGAGCTCGACGAAAAGGATTCGCCGTTGGTCGTCATCCCCCCGGGCATCTGGAGTGGCTTTCAGGCGCTGGGCAACCACGACGCCATTCTGGCCAACTGCGCTACCGAGCCGCACGATCCTGAAGAGTTAGAACGACGGGAATCAACCGATCCCGAACTGCCTAATTGCTGGGATTAACCGGTTAGTTTTTCCAGGACTTCCAGGGCGGCTCACCCGACGCCCACAGCTCTTCGAGCAGCGTGCGATCGCGGATCGTGTCCATGCACTGCCAGAACCCATTGTGGCGATAGGCCATCAGCTGCCCGTCGGCGGCCAGTTTTTCCATGGGAGAACCTTCGAGCACCGTCTCGTCGCCGTCCTGTAGATAGTCCAGCACGCCGGGCTCAAAAACGAAGAAGCCGCCGTTGATCCAGCCTTCCGAAGACTGAACTTTTTCGCGGAAACAGTCGACGCGGTTGCCGTCCATCTGCAGCGCCCCGAAGCGGGCGGTGGGACGAACCGCCGTGACCGTCGCGAGCTTGCCGTGGGCCCGGTGAAACTGCAGTAGCTCGTGCAAATTCACGTTGGCCACGCCATCGCCGTACGTCAGCATGAAGGTGCCGCCCTTCACGATATCGGCCAGGCGATTCAAACGCCCTCCGGTCAAAGTCTCTTCCCCCGTGTCGACGAGGTGAACTTTGCCCAGGCTGCGATGCTGCCGCAAAACTTCAACCCGGCCGGTGTTCAAGTCCACCGTGAGGTCGGAGTTCATGGCGTTGTAGTTGATGAAATACTCTTTAATGATGTGCGACTTGTAGCCCAGCGCCAAAACGAACTCTTCGATGTCGTAGTGCAGGTAGTGGTTGATGAGGTGCCACAGGATGGGCTTTCCCCCGATGGTCACCATGGGTTTGGGCCGATTGGCGGTCTCTTCCGAGAGCCGGGTTCCCTTGCCTCCGCAGAGCAGTACGACTTTCATAAGGGCTATAGCTAACCCCATCGCCCTAGCCGCTGACAAGCCAGTTGCGTGGTACCATTTTAAGTATGAACCGACGCCAATTTCTAAAGAAGTCCGCCGGCCTAACCCTTTTGGTCATCCTCCCCCCTCTGCTTACCCGGTGCGGCAAGCAGACCCAGGGCTCTAGCGGGGATCTGACCGTGACCTCCGACCCCGACGCGACGGGGCACACCCATTCTTTCACCATCACCGCGGCCGAGCTGGCGGCGGGGGCGGGAATCGCCAAGAACGATAGCGGAAGCGGCCACATCCACGTCATCACCGTGACCGCGGGCGAGATGGCCTCCATCGCGGCGGGCGGCACCGTGACCGCCACCGGGTCCAATAACGGGTCGGGTCATACCCACACCTACACGCTCAAGAAATCCTGACCGGTCGTCTTTTTGGCGGTATAAGTGGCAAATGGACGTCATCAAGACCGCCTTTGAAAGCCACATCGCCGTGGCCCAACGGGTCTACGCCGAACAGGCCGGGGCCATCGAAGCCGTGGGACTCCGTTTGGTCCAGTGCCTGAAAGACGGCGGCAAAATCCTGTGGTGCGGAAACGGTGGAAGTGCGGCCGACGCCCAGCACATGGCGGCCGAACTCATCGGCCGGTTCAAAAAGGAACGCGAGCCGCGGGCCTCCATTGCGCTCACCACCGACACCTCGATTTTGACCTGCATCGGTAACGACTACGGGTTCGAGCACATCTTTTCCCGCCAGGTTTTGGGGCTCATGGGACCCAAAGACGTTTTGATTGCCCTTTCGACTTCGGGCAACAGTCCCAACGTGATTGAGGCGGTACGCGCGGCCAAAAAGGTGGGCGGCTACTCGGTAGGACTGCTGGGGCGCGACGGCGGAAAGCTAAAGGCGGTGTGCGATACGAGTATCGTCATCGATTCCCAAGACACCGCACGAATTCAGGAAATGCATCACCTCATCGGACATCTCCTATGTGAGATTGTCGATTTCCAGTTGGTTTAGCCATGGCTAAGAAGAAGAAATCAAAATCTAAGTCCAAGTCCAAGTGGCCCAATCCTAAAAAACTTCACACTATCGTCTTCGATTTCGACGGCGTGTTCACCGACAACACGGTGTACGTCGATCAGAACGGCGTCGAGACCGCGCGCTGCCATCGCGGCGACGGGATGGGCATCAAGATGCTGCTCAACTGGATTGCGACGCATCAGCCAAGCCTCGTAGCCTTCGTGCTGTCATTGGAAGTGAACCCCGTGGTGACCATGCGGGCCAATAAACTGAAGCTCGGCTGCCACCAGAATATTTCCGACAAAACCACGTGGCTGGACGAGCACCTCAAACTTCGTAAACAAGACTACAAAGGGCTCGTTTACCTGGGTAACGACCTGAACGATTTGACCGCTATGAAAAAGGCCGGCTTCTCCGTGGCCCCGTCCGATGCGCATCCGCTGGTAAAGAGAACCGCGTCGGTCGTGCTCGATATTCCCGGCGGCCACGGTTTCGTGCGCGAGTTCGTGGAGCGGCTGCTCGAAGTCGAAAAGATGGGCGCCAAAGAGATAGATCTGCTGGTGTCGAAAAAGAAATGATGACGGTACCGGACAAGCATCGGCCGACTACCGATTTAGCCCGCTCCATTCGCCGGCACGTGATCAAGATGATCAACCGCGGCAGTGGCGCGCACGTCGCCTCGTGCCTCTCCATCGCTGATCTGATGGCCGTACTCTACGGAAAAGTGATGACCTACGACGCTACCAACCCGAAATGGGAAGAGCGCGATCGGTTTATCTTAAGCAAAGGGCACGCGGGGGCCATCGTGTACGCCACGCTGGCCGAGTGCGGTTTCTTTCCGTTGGAGCGATTGGATTCGCATTACATGGACGGCTCGGAGTTTTCCGGCCACGTCTCGCACAAAGGCATTCCCGGCGTCGAGCTTTCCACCGGTTCCTTGGGCCACGGCCTTTCCGTTGGCGTGGGCATGGCGCTGGCGGCGAAAAAAGCCAAGCGCAGTAACCGCGTGTTCGTCATCTTGAGCGACGGCGAGTGCGACGAAGGATCGAACTGGGAAGCTATCCTGTTCGCCGCCCACCACAAGCTGGATAACGTGGTCGCCATCGTCGACTACAACAAGTTGCAGAGCATTGGTTCGATTCAAGAAACGTTGGCGCTCGAACCGTTTGCCGACAAGTGGCGGGCGTTCGGCTGGCACGTGGAAGAGTCGGACGGCCACAATCATGAGTCGCTAGCTAAAGTGTTAGCGGCCGCTCCGCAAATTGGCGGAAAGCCCACCGTGCTTTTGGCCCACACCACCAAGGGTAAAGGCGTCTCCTTCATGGAGAATAACGTGAAGTGGCATTACTACCCGCCTAAAGGGGCGGAGTTCGAGCAGGCCTTAAAGGAGCTGGAAGGATGAAAGAGGCTTTCATCAACAAGCTGATCCAGCTTGCCGAAGCCGATCCGAAGCTGCTCTTTCTGACCGGCGATTTGGGATACGGCATGGTCGAGCCATTCGTAGCGCGTTTTCCCGACCAGTTTATGAACGTTGGCGTGGCCGAGCAGAACATGCTGGGGCTGGCCACCGGTTTAGCCATGGAAGGCCACACGGTTTTTGCCTACTCCATCGGCAATTTCTGCACGTTCCGTTGCTTGGAACAGATTCGAAACGACGCCAGCTATCACGACGCCAACGTGAAGATCGTCAGCATGGGCGGCGGATTTAGCTACGGCGGACTCGGCATCACCCACCATGCCACGGAAGACCTGGCCGTTTTGCGCGCCCTGCCCGGCCTTAAAGTTGTAGCTCCATCGGGTAACTGGGAAGCGGCCGAAGCCACCGAGGCCGTCGCTAAAACTCCCGGCACGATTTACCTGCGGCTTGAGAAGTCGATTGCGCCGGAAAGCCAAGCGCCGGGCGAAGTGTTCACCCTAGGCAAGGGCCGCGTCATTCGCGAAGGCAACGATCTTGCCATGCTGTGCGCGGGCGGAATCTTAGGCGAAGCGATGAAGGCGGCCGATGCCCTGGCCGAACAAGGCGTGAAAACGCGGGTCATCAGCCTCCATACGATAAAGCCCATCGACACTGACATCATCGTACGCGCGGCCCGCGAGACCGGCGGCATCCTCACCGTAGAAGAGCATGGAATCGACGGCGGCTTGGGCAGTGCCGTGGGCGAGGTGCTTTTGGATCGCGGCGTTCACCCGAAGTTTTTCCACCGGATTGCCCTACGCGCCGGATTTTCGTCCGTGGTCGGCAGTCAGGCCTACCTGAGAGCCCACTACGGCCTGGATGCGGCGGCCATCAAGGCCGTGGCTACTGATTACTTGAATCGGGTCTGACCGAACTGCCGCCGCCCGACTCGCGGAGTCGCTGGCAACGCTCCCCGTCCCACGTTGAATTGCGCTACCCAGTAGCTACGTTGTATAAATGAGTGGCCTAAAGAGCAGACGTTGGTATTTCTTCCTGTGGGATGACGACAATATTGAACACTTAGCGCGACACCGGATCGATCCCGAGGAGGCTGAACAGGTCTTTTTTAACCGGTACGTCATCACACCCAATAAGAAACAGCATGGACCAAGACGCTTTAGGATTGATGGCAAGACAGACGGCGGCCGCCACCTCCGACTGGTTTTTGAGGATTTTGGTAAAAATGTCGCAAGAGTCATTACTGGATGGGACGCATGAGAAAAAGACCCAGCAAAAAAAGTAAGGATTATAAATATTCCCCATCTGAATGGGACGACTCTAAGTCCGTAACCGTAGAACCGGGGAAACGAGGCAGCATGGAACTATCCACTAGCATTCGGCTTTCCAAAACTATGGTTTCGCAGTTGAGAAAAGTCGCCCAGAAAAAGGGAGGCGTCGGCTACCAGACCCTGATAAAAATTTGGATCGCCGAACGTCTTGAAAAGGAACTAGCGGCTTAGCGGAAGCCAAGGGAGCGGAAGTATTGCGCACCCAATGAATGTCCCTGCATTATGAGGATCTGATCTATGAAAGTTCTCGTCACCGGCGCCGCAGGTTTTATTGGGGCGGCCGTTTGCCGCCGTCTCGTCGAACAAGGTGTGCAGGTGGCGGGGGTCGATAACCTCAATAGCTACTACGACGTCAGCCTGAAACGGGCCCGGCTCGCCACGCTCAAGGGTGCGGGCAATTTCTATTTCAAAGAGCAGGACCTTTTGCAGAAGGATGGGCTATTCGATCTCTACACCAAGCTGCAACCGAACCGCGTGATCCACCTGGCCGCCCAGGCCGGCGTGCGCTACTCGATCACCAACCCGCATGCGTATACCGAATCGAACATCACGGGATTTTTGAACGTACTAGAAGCCTGCCGCCAGCACGGCACCGAACATCTTGTTTACGCCTCGTCGAGCTCGGTCTACGGCGCCAATACGAAGATGCCCTTCTCCGTGGGCCAGAATGTGGACCATCCCGTGTCGCTCTACGCCGCCACGAAAAAAGCCAACGAGCTGATGGCGCACACCTACAGTCACCTCTTCAAGATTCCTACGACCGGTTTGCGGTTCTTCACCGTGTATGGCCCTTGGGGCCGCCCCGACATGGTCCCGTTCAAATTTTGCGCGCAAATTCAAAAGGGCGAGCCCATCGAGATTTATAACTTCGGCAAGCACAAGCGCGACTTTACCTACATCGACGACATCGTGGAGGGCGTGCTGCGCGTGAGCGAAAAGCCCGCCGAGCCCGATCCGTCCTGGAGCGGCGCGGACCCCACCTCGGCCACCTCGACGGCCCCTTATCGCCTCTACAACATCGGTAACAGTAAGCCGGTGGCGCTGATGAAGGTGATCGAGCTAATCGAAAAAGAGATGGGCGTGACGGTGGAAAAGAAGATGGTTCCGGCCCAGCCCGGCGACGTGGCCGAAACCTACGCCGATGTTTCCAACCTGAGCAAAGCCTTCGGCTTTGCGCCCAAGACCACCATCGAAGAGGGTATCGCCAGGTTCGTACACTGGTTCAAAGGCTACGTAGGCGCATAAAACAATTCAATATCGGTAACTTATCCGTATTTAATTGCCTATAGCAATTATTGTCTTAGGCACGTATTATGGAGTCATGGGTAAAGCTAACGAAGTAGCCGAGCTGGAGTCGCACTTAGGGTTTTGGCTGCGGTTCGTTTCAAACCACGTCTCCCACAGCTTTCGCGACCGGCTGGCGAAGCACGACGTCACCGTGGCCGAGTGGGTAGTGCTGCGCACGTTGTTTACGAAGGCCCCCTGCACTTTGCGCGACCTCTCGCAAGAAATTGGCGTGGATGCCGGAGCCCTCTCTCGCCTGGTGGACAAGCTACTGGCGCGGAAGCTGGTGTCGCGTAAGGCTTCGCCAACCGATCGCCGCGCGGTCACGCTGGAGCTAGCCGCGGGCGGAAAGGGTTTGATCCCGAAGCTAGTGAAAGAGGCCGACGAGAACGACGCCGCGTTCTTCGGCCAGCTTTCAGCCGCCGACCGGGCTCACCTGCAAAGAATCTTCAAGAGTTTGATCGAGATGCATAACCTGAAAGAGAAGCCGACAAACTAAACGGGGGAAGTATGAACGTTTCGTTACTCAAAGAGGTCTGCCGTCAAACGCTAGCCGCCGAGATTGCCTTTCCCCAGGTGGTGGGAAAGCTGATGGCCGACGGGATCGAGTCGTACCACGCCGATCTCGTGCGCGCGGAAAACCGGTTTTACTCAACGAACGGCGAATCCCACGTGGAACCGATGGACTTCCCCCACGAGCGGGCGGCCGATAAATTCTGCGCCGAGACGGTGCAAGGCTGCGTGAAGATGAGCCAGCGGGGTGAGATAAAGTACCGTGAGTTCCTTCAGCGCGTACTGGCCGCGGGCTGCGTGTATTACGTCGTCTACCTCACCGGAAAAAAGGTCGTGTACTTCGGGCGCGATGGCGCGACCCACACGGAACACTTTCCCCAGGCCAAGCCCTAACGGAGCTTTAGCTTGGTTAATGTTTCGGGATAAGTGCGAATGACGAGGCGTACGCCGGTCTCTTCGTACTTTTCTTCCACGACCAAGGCCGTACGGCGCAGCTCGCCCATCAGCCCCGTCTTATCGTCGTAGGGCACGAGCACTTCCGCCTTCTCCAGATTCGCGGTAAGCGCTTCGCGGATGAGGTTCTTCATCCGTTGAATGTCCGACGGGTTGCGGGTGGAAATTTGAATGGCGTCGGGAAACTCACGCGTAAGGAGATGCTGCTGTACGATATCGAGGCAGTCGACCTTGTTGAGAACGAGCCGCGACGGAATCTCCCCCGCGTCTATCTCTTTCAGTACGGTCTGCGTTACCTCGAGCTGTTGGCGGAAGCCTGGGTCGGCCGCGTCCACTACGTATAGCAGCAGCGAGGCATCGCCCGCTTCGTCGAGCGTGGAGCGAAACGAAGCCACCAGATCGTGCGGTAGCTTTTGAATGAACCCCACGGTGTCGGACACGAGAATTCGCGGAAACGCCTCGGGCTGCATCGCGCGCACGGTGGTGTCGAGCGTGGCGAACAGCTTATCGGCGACCAGCACGTCGTTGCCGGTGAGCGCCCGCATGAGGGAAGACTTACCGGCGTTGGTGTATCCCACCAAAGCCACGCTCAGCTGATTCTGCCGGCGATCTCTGCGGTGCAGATGATCCGCACGAATTATTTCCAGCTCGTCGATGAGCTCCGCCACGCGATCGCGAATACGGCGACGGTCGAGCTCGTAAGATGTTTCGCCGGCCCCCTTACCGCCGACTCCGCCGCCGCCCCGATCGCCGCCCCCGCCCGTGGCGCGC
>JBGSST010000302.1:0-4898 GCA_041736915.1 Bdellovibrionota bacterium | reverse complement strand
TTCAAAAGGAAGCGGGTACCTGCGGCGCCTTGGGCGCTTACGTCTCGTCTTTGCGAATCACGGCGAGCTTTAGGTTCACGAAGTCGGCGATGCCGGCCGTGTAAATGACCTTTTTGAGGACGTTGAAGCGAAGATTCTTATCCGCCTGCATCACGATCGTACCCGTAAAGGAGTGCGAATCGTTGTTTTGCGCGATGAACATCGAACGATCTTTCTGCGCTTTCAAAGCTTGGGCGAGCTTCACGATGGTGACGCCGTCGCGGTAAAGTTCCGCACGCGGAATATCGCCATTTTCCATCGGGAACAGCTCTTTATCATCGAGGATGATCGCCTTCTGCGTAACCACGAGGTTAAGCGAGGGCACCGGCGGCGTCAGTGCCGACGACTGGGGCAAGGTAATGTCCTTACCCATGCTGAAATCGGAGACCACGGTGGAATAGTTCTTCAGCAAGAAGAACAAAATCGCCATGAGGATGTCGAGCATCGAGGCCAACATCAGGCCGCCGCCAATCGCTCCGCCTTTGCTGCGCGCGCGGCTGGTTACCCGCCCTGCGGTTGCCCGACTGCCCTTTGCTGCACTTCCACCACCTGAATCGCCGGCCATTAGACTCCTCCGATACTAACTTCAGGAAACAAACGGTTGAACTGATCGCTCTCGGGCTTCGCGGAAATGTCCGGCGGAACGGCCTGAAAGCCTTCGTCGCCTTTTTGCATCTCGCGGGAAGCGTCCATCACCTGCACCATTACGTCGTAGGTAACGTCGTCACTGGGAATGAGCGTGATCTCATTCGCCTTGGGACGTCTCGTTTTTACGCTCAGTAGATGCTTGTGGAGCTCTTCGTACGGATAAGCCCCGTTATTCAGCATAAACGTTTTATCGCCCAGGCCGGCGGTCTTGACCACGAAACCGGAAGCATTGATGTAAAGCGTGAGGTCGAGCTTGTTGTCTTCCTCTTTCGCTTTCTTCACTTCTTCCGCGGTGGAGGCCACCTTCGGGAGAGGAGCGGGGATCATCACGACGGGGATCACGCCGGCGAACATCATCAGGAAGAACATCAAGCAGGTGATCATGTCGATGAAAGGCGTGAGGTTCAGGCCTTCCATCGGCTTATGCCGATTATTTTTTCTTGTCGGGGATAGACCCACAGTTGACTCCGAAATGCCCGGCCCGCCGAAGCGGGCCGGGTGAAGTTCTTCAATTAGTCGTTAGCGGCAGCTTCGTCGTCCATCGAGGCGCCTTTGACGCCCGATTTCTGCGAGGCCGAAAGCAAGTTGATCAGCTTCACCGAGTACTGGTCGATGTCGGAAATGATTCCGTTGATCTTGCTTTGCAATACCGTGTGAACCAGCAACGTCGGGATAGCTACGAAGATACCGAGCGCCGTGGTATGCATCGCGATCGCGATCGCTTTCTGCAGGAACTGCTGACGCATCGCCGCATCGACGTTGTCGCCGGAGGCGCGGAACGCGGTGATTAGACCGACGATGGTTCCGAACAGACCGATGAGGGTCGAGAGGTTCGCTAAGCTAGGCAGGTACAGCGCGCGGGCTTCGAGCTTCGGCAAAACTTCGAGCGTCGCTTCGTCCACGGCATTCTGGATGTCCGCCGAGGAATCCTTGGCGCGGGTGAGGCCGGCTTTCAGTACACGCGGCAACAGCGCTTGTGGCTTGCTGTTACACAGCGAGATCGCGCGATCGATATTGTCGCTCAGGATGTACTTTTTCAGCTTGGCCATGAAGGCCCGGCTGTTCACCGAAAACTGAAACTGGATCCGAATCCAGCGCTCGATGGCAATTGCCGTAGCACCGACCGCGACCACAACGACCATCATACTGGCGAAACCACCTTCTTGTACGAAGTGTGCCAGTTCTAGGATCTCACCCATGGTAAATGCCTCCGTTAGGCTCTTTAGGGGGATTGGGATAATCCCCGAAACTTTTCTTAAGGTTTGGTTTTTTTGAAAGCTAAGACAGGAAAGGGGAATGCCCTTGTTTATTAATTGTAAGCGAGTTGGGGAAAAATACTACTTCTAGAAGATAAAAAAGATTCCGCTGGCGTAACGCACCGACCAAACGTTTCCTTGGAAATTCAAAATAGGTAAGTCTGCGGGCGGAGCGCCCGACGTCCAATCTTCGGAATCCATCTTCGTAAAGTACGCGGCCACTTCCATGCGAATGCCGGCTTTGGCGGCGAAGTAGAATTCGAAACCGCCTACCACCTGGCCAGTCGGCGCCGTGAACACGCGCACTTTTTCTTGCGTGGAGCTATCGTAAAAACCACGCTGGCGAACCATGGAAACACCCGCACCGATTCCCACGTAAGGCACGATGTCGTTCGCATTCAAGCGGTAACGAAACCCGAGGAGAAACGGCGCGCTCGACATTTCGAACTCGTGAAACGTCGGCTTCGTCGGGTCGGTAACCACACTCTGCGCGGTTACCTTACGGGTGGCGTAGTTGTAGTAGCCGGCCGACAAGCTCAGCAGCCAGTTGTAGGTCAAAGAGTACGTGACCGCGCCTTCCAAGTTGAAGAAGGTCGAGTAGTTCAGATTCGCCTTGGCGCCCCCGGTGGCTTCCTGGCTTTGGATGAGGGGAGTTACGGGCAGCAACGTGGACAACATGAGGTCCACACCGAACTCGCCAGCGCCCGCTTCGTTCTCGGTGAACTTTTCCCGGCGGTAGCTACCGAAGAGGCCTTTGAAATCCTTCTTGGCGGCAAACGCTTCTACACCGGCAAAGATCTCTACGAGCACGCAAAGTTGCAAAACTAAGGTAGACCGTTTCATGGATGCCTCGACGAAATTGCTTAAATGGGCGATCGGAAAAAAAAGCGCGCGGGTAAACGACAAATAAATTATAGCACGGCCTCAGGCTAGCTCATCTCAGGATTACCTTTTGGCCGGGGGACGCTTTGGAGAGCTGCGCCGCGGATTTCTGATTGGCCGCCAGCTCCCAAAATCCATGCGAGCCGGCGACGAGCCCGAGCTTGCCCGGCGGAATCGCCGAGTAGCTGGAAAACCGGCCGATGTCGCCGTCGATATCGAGTAGCCAGGCCTCTTTCGCGTTCGGCCAGTGGCTTACCGGAATCGTCGTAACGAGATTCCCGAAGCGATCGGCACACAGCACCTCCCCTACGCAGCGCAACGTATCGTGCGTCGGTTCGGGGAACGCTCGGCCCACTAAGTCCGTCAGCCCATTCACCTTCGGACTGCGCTTACGCAGCAGCGTAGTGATGAACGGGGCAAATACGTCGCGCCCGTGAAAGGTATGGGCTTCCAGCTCGCCCACGGGAATACGAAAGGCCTGGGCCTTCTTCCCTTCCCGGCGCTCACAGTCACGCACCGCCCACAGCAGCACGCCGTTATCGGGGCCGATGAATTGGAAGTCCCGGCTCTTCACCCAAACACAGTCGCGCGTCGAGCCCACGCCGGGGTCGACCACGGCGAGGTGAATCGTGCCGGCGGGAAAGTGGGAGTAAGCCCGCAATAGCGAAAAGGCGCCGCGCTCGATGTCGAAAGGTGGGATGTCGTGGGTCAGGTCCACGATCGTGGCCCGCGGTGCCCGGCTCAGCAAAGCCCCTTTCACCTCCCCCACGTAAGTGTCGAGGTGGCCGAAGTCGGAAAGAAAGGTCACGATTCCGGACAATGGCGCGGTTTTCGCCACAACGGTCTTTTTCGCCATATCCCACCTATGATAGACCCTCCCCCTATGTTTTATCTCGCAAAAAGCCTGCAGGCCGCCGCCCTCGGAGTTACCGCCCTGGCCCTGTACGTGGGGTTCGCCGAAAGTGAAAAGGCGATGACCAAAGAGCTGACCATGTTAGGCGCGGGCGTAGTGCTGTTCCTCATTGGCCGCCTCATCGAGCAAGCCGCCGGCGATCAGTAAAGTATCGGCCGGCTTCCCAGCGCTACCGCTCTTCGGCTATTCTCTGGGCGTGATGAAACGCCGCATCTTGGGGATTGATCCGGGATCCTATTTTCTCGGGGTCGGGTGCGTCGAGTACCGCGACCGGACACCGCGTCTTATTTTCGCGGAAACGATTATCGCCCCCAAGGGGATGGCGCTTTACTCACGCTTTGGTCTCCTATTGGATAAGTTGAAAGCACGGGTCGACGAGCTAAAGCCGGACGAGGCGGTCTTTGAAGACACCTTTTTCGGTAAGAATGCCAGAAGCGCTCTTTCCCTCGGCATTGCTAGAGGGATCGTCGCCAGCGTGTTTTTGGAAAGAAACATTCCCATCTTCGAGTACGCCCCGACCGCGGTGAAGTCCGCAGTGGCGGGTAGCGGCCGTGCCGACAAGGACGCCGTGAAGCGAATGGTGGAGATGACGTTAGGGGCAAAGTTGAATCTGGGGCACGACGCGACCGACGCTCTGGCGATCGCGGTTTGCCACGGCAGCCAGCGGCCGGTGATTTCGGCCCGCATAAGGAACGCATGATTGGATTCGTAAAAGGAAAAGTTCTTTCCAAATCGGCCGATGGATTTTCCGTCACCATCGGGGCCGAAAGTGTCGGCTACGAGATCACGACCACGCGTCGCACCTTCGAAGCGCTGAGTGAAGGGGCCGAGACCGCGCTGTGGATTCACACTCACGTGCGCGAAGACATCCTGCAGCTGTTCGGTTTTCCGGAGGAGCTGGAGAAACGCGTGTTCCGTATTTTGCTGAGCGCCTCGGGCGTAGGCCCGAAGGTGGGCATGGCTTTGGTTGGCGAACTTGGCGTAAAGACGGTGGTAGAAGCGATTCACCGCAAAGACAGCGACGCCCTTTCCGAGGCGCCCGGCGTAGGCAAAAAGCTCGCGCAAAAGATGGTGCTAGAGCTTGGTTCCAAGATTGAAAAACTCGAGTGGTTGCAAACCGCGGCGGCGTTGTCGGCGGCGGTTCGCGTGCCGGCGGCGGC
>JBGSST010000237.1:0-8117 GCA_041736915.1 Bdellovibrionota bacterium | reverse complement strand
TTTCATGACCGCGCGGGCGCTCGACCGCAAGAGCAAGCTGTCGCGTAACGCCGGCAACGATCGCGGGTACGAGCAGATCCTTTGCGCCAATACCGATGTGGCGTTTCTCGCCATCGCCCTAAACCAAACGCTCAACCCCCGTGCGGTGGAACGCTATCTCGAGATCGTGAAAGCCAGCGGCATGCAGTGCGCGATCGTACTCACCAAATGCGACACGGGAGACGTCGACGCCATGGTGACGGAGCTAAAGGCCGTTACGAAAGAGCTGCCGATTCACCCCATCAGCGTGCGTGAGGGCAAAGGGCTCGACGCGCTTCAGCCGTACTTCGGCGACTCCAAAACGATCGTGCTGCTCGGTAACTCCGGCGCCGGCAAGTCCACGCTCGTGAATCACTTTAGCCGCACGGAGGTCGAAGCGGTGGGCGACGTGCGCGAAGGCGACCAGAAAGGGCGCCACACCACGAGCGGCCGCCGACTCCATCTTCTGGCCACGGGGGGCATGATCATCGACTCTCCCGGGATTCGCGAAGTGCAGCCGTGGAAAGAGCCCGCCGCCACGGCCAAGGCAAAAAAAGGAAAGCCGCGTCCCAAAGAGACCGCCCGTGGCCGGTGGACCGCCAATCACGACCCGGACGACGACGAATAAAAAAAGGGCCGCTCCGATCTCTCGAACCAGCCCCGTAAGTTTTAAAGGTCGCGGCCGTTACGGCTTAACGAACTTCAGCGTCATGCGATCGCTCTCGCCAATCGCCACGTATTTTTCGCGGTCCTTCTCACCGAGCCGCAATACGGGAGGCAAAGTCCATACGCCTTCGGGATGATTTGCGGTGTCCTTCGGGTTCGCATTGATCTCCGATTTCTCCGCTAGCTTGAAGCCCGCCTTCTGCGCCGCTTTGATAAGGTAAGCCTCCTGCACGTAGCCCGACTTGGCTTTCGGGTCCTGCTTACCTTTGGCCTTCGCCCGGTGCTCTTCGATGCCGAGCACGCCGCCTTTTTTCAGCACGTCGTAAAACGCCTTCATCGCGGTTTCGAGCCCCTTAGGCTCCTGCATCCAGTTGTGCACGTTGCGGAACGTGACCACCATGTCGGCCGATCCGGCGGGACCTAAAGAAGCTAACGCCGGCGGCTCGAACGCGATCACTTCGACCTTGCCGTAAATTTCGGGCTTGGCCGCGACCATGTCTTTGAACTTCTGCGCGCTTTTTTTGCGGTAGTCGTTCGTGGAATCGGGATTGCCACCCGCCGCGACCAGCTTGCCTTTTTCCATAAGAAACGGCGCTAAGATCTCCGTGTACCAGCCTCCGCCGGGCCATAGCTCCACGACCGTCATGTCGTTCTTCACCCCGAAGAACTCGAGCGTCTCCACCGGGTGCCGGTAAACGTCGCGCGCCTTGTTGGCGTCGGAGCGGTGAGGGCCGGCTACGATCTCGGCCAACGTCCCTTTCGGCACGGCGGGCGCGGGAGGCGCTGCGGGCGGGGAAGAGGCGCAACCGGTGATTAATCCAAAGATGACTAAGCTTAATAGGTGTTTCATAGCGGAAAAGTGGACACAAAATAGCCGTTTACACAATCGCGCCTGGCCAACCGATTGCATTCTAAGTGGGCAGTGAAAAACACTCCCCTAAAAACGCTCAAACCCACGGAACGAAATGTCTATCCCGTGACGGCCCCCCTGCTTTTGTCGCTTTTTTTGACTGTTCTGACTTTGGTCGGATGTGGCCACCAACCAGACAGTGAACTGCAGCTGGGGGAGAATGGTCATTATGCCGCCCCCGCGGAACTTTCGCCTTACGTCGACGCCTTCGTGACCGCCGCCTCCGCGCACGGCAAGACGCTTTTGGTCGGCGCCCTCGAAGTGATTTACGACGAGACGTTACCGGGTGCGGTCGCCGGCCGCTGCGAGCAGTGGGCGAACTCTCCCCGCAAGCTCATCAAGGTGAAGAAAACGATTTTTAGCACCATGCCCGAAGGGGCGAGGGAGTCGCTCTTCTTCCACGAGCTAGGCCACTGCTTTTTGGATCGCCGCCACGACGACACCAAAGTCGAACGCGAAGGCGTGCTGCAGGCCGCAAGCCTCATGTCGACGGAGATCGTCCGTGCCGAGGTCTACGAAGCACACCGCGACGAATTTCTCGTCGAACTCTTTAAGTGATCACCAGGTGGTGACGCCGTAGTCTTTAAGGAACTTTCCGTAGACGTGCTTGCCGGAGAGAAGCCCCGAGAAGAACGGATCGCACACGCGCGCGGCCCCGTCCACGATGTCTAGCGGAGGCTGAAAATCGTGAATCTCTTGCTTCGCATTCGACAGGTGGGCCGGATCTTCATCGGTTACCCAGCCCGTATCGACCGCGTTCATGAAGATGCCGTCCTTGGCGTAATCGGGAGCGGAAGTCACCGTCATCATATTGAGCGAGGCCTTCGCCATGTTCGTATGCGGGTGCTTATCGGTCTTCGTGTAGCGCGTGAACTTTCCTTCCATCGCGGACACGTTCACGATGTGGCGATCGAAGGTTGGCTCCTTCATCATCAGCGGTTTCAACTTGCTGCAAAGAATGAACGGGGCAATGGCGTTGATGAGCTGCACTTCGATTAGCTCCGACGTGGGCACGTCGGCGAGCTTCATCCGCCAGCTGTTCATTTTACGTAGATCGACCTGCTGCAAATCCGCGTCGGTCTTTCCTTCGGGGAAAAGCTCCTGCGAATGGTTCTCGTCGCCGGGCGCGTACGGCAGCTGCGAGAGCAACGACGGCGCCTGCAGCCCGATGGCCGCGCCTTTCAGCGCCAGCTCCGTCACCCACGCGTCGTGCGCGAGCTCTTTCACTTCCGCGTTCATTTCGCGGGAGCCGGTAAGCTGATCCGGATTGCGCCACGCTTCGTAGGATTCGAGGGTTCCGCGAATCTCCTTCGGCAGCTCGTGGTGCTTTTTCGCTTCCCACTCGAGCATATGACGGTAAAAGCCGGGCGGCCGACGCACCGTCTGCGCGGCATTATTGATCAAAATGTCGAGCCGGCTCTGCGTCTTCAAAAGATAGTCGGTGAAAAGCTCCACGCTCGGCGCGTGGCGCAGGTCGAGCCCGTGAATCTCCAAGCGCCCCGAAAAATCGCCGTAGTCCGGCTCGCGCGAGTAGCGCAGGGCCGCGTCCTGCGGAAAACGGGTGGTGACGATGACCCTGGCACCCGCGCGCAACATCATGAGCGAGGCCTGGTAACCGATCTTCAAACGCGCGCCGGTGATGATCGCCACGCGGCCCGGAAGCGGCGCCGTCTGAAAACGTTTGGCGTAGTTCAAGTCGCCGCACGCCTTGCACATCGAATCGTAGAAAAAATGGATCTCGTCGAACTGCGTCTTACAGACGTAGCACGCGCGCGGGTTGTTAAGCCGCGGCCGAGGCTCGGTCTGTTTGCCAATCAAGAGCTGCGGGGCCGGAGGAACGTAGACTTCGAACGTGCGCGCTTCGCGGATCGCGGTGGCGGCCACGTTGGCCCGATCGTCGATCAGCTTCTGGCGGTTCTTCCGCCGGCGAGCCTTCTTGGTCGACTTCATGATCTCGTAGCGTTCGGGGCGCGACGCGCGACCGGCCGCCATCAGCAAAGCCTGGCGGCGCTCCTGCGAGATCGAGTGCAGGCGAGTGCGGTCGTCGACGATCGATTCCAAGAGGGCGATGGCCGCTTCGACCTGGCTGGCTTCGAGTGCGGGTGGCGTATGCTGATTCTGTTGATTGTGAGTTGTTTCGGACACTTGCGGTTTAATAGCGGAAACGAGAGGTTTTCTCCACCGAAAACGCCCTTACGTTCGCGGGGTGGCCTTCACGCGGGCCTTGAAGCCCGTTTCCATCTCGAACGAGAACTTCTCGAGCACCGCCCGGGCGAACACCAAAGGGTCGATGTCCAGCTCCCGCAGCCCCGCGGTGGGCACGGGGGTGCCCTCGGTGAGTACGTTGGCCGCAAAGTGCAGCAGCACCGAAACCGGGCTTTTGGTCGCAATCGAGACGCTGAACTTGCGATCGTTCACGTAGATGTCGTTGCCCCGCCGCCTAAGCCCCGTAACGCCATTTTCCCACAGCCATTCGTAAACGTTGCACACGAACAGGTGCTGCAGCCAGATGCCTTCCTGGAAAGAATCAATGAAGAACTCACCCAAAAAGTGCACCATCTTTGGGCTATAGATCGGGGCGTTCTTTTTCACGTCGGTGAGGTCGACCATATGGTCGAGTTTCACTTCGCCCCGGCCGACGAAAGCGACTACGCCATCGCCCAAAAGGTCGAACTGCTTGTAGAGAAAATGGGGGGCGAGCTGAGTCCCGTCGTAATCTAAGGGGACCTCAGAAACGAGAGTTTTCAAACGGGGCATTCTGCAAAACTCCGTGGGCGTGTAGCGCCCGTTTCAATCGCATGCACGACTCACAAACGCCGCACATCTGCTTTTCACCCTCGTAGCAGCTCCACAGGTGGTCGAGCGGCAGGTCCAGGCGGCGGGCTTCATTCACGATCTCGACCTTGTCGAGCGAGAGCGTGGGGGAAAGCAGCTTCACCTGATTCGAGGTGGAAAACGATAGCGCCCGGGTCAAAGCCTCGACGTAATACTTCGAGTTGTCGGGAAACGTCGCCGCCTCTTCGCGGTTGAATCCGACCAGCACCGCTTCCGCGCCCAAGTCCTCGGCGATACCGGCGGCGATCTCGATCATTACGCCGTTGCGGTTAGGCACCCAAACCGCTTTGGCGCTTTTCTTCGACGGCTCGAAGTCGGAAAGGTCTTTCGCGGCCGGCTTGGGCAGCGAGCTACCTTTATTGATGAGGCCGCCGCCTTGGCTCAAGCCTTTGAACCAGGGGAGGGCAATCATCTGGTGAGGCACCTTATAGTGGGCGGCCAGACGGCTAGCCGCCTCTTCCTCACGGTGCACGGCGCGCTGGCCGTAATCGTACGTGAGGGCGCGCACGACGTTCCAGCCGGCCGAGATGGCCATTGCCATCGCTACCGAAGAATCCAAGCCTCCCGATAGGCATGCCACTGCACGACGCGGTTCCATGAAAGGAGGTATGGCACACACTTTCCGGAAACAGAAGGTTTTCTTTGTTGACAAATATTAGCGTTGATTCAGGAGGTTATCGATGCGGCGGTTCAATTCTTCCATCTCTTTGACGATATTGCGGATTCGGCGCTGGGCCTCGGTCTCGGCGGGGGAAAGGGGCACGGGGCCGTGCGGGTCCTCTGGTCCAAAGTCGACCAGCGCGTCCAGTATTGCTTGATTACGTGGTTTTGCGATCGCAGCCATTCGCTCTCCCTAGTCCCATATGACTATTCGGCGTAAAGGCGATGGTTCTTGATGAAGCGAAGCGGCGAGGAGCTGAGCCCGTCCGGAGTTCCCCCTTGGGCTAGCTCGGCCCGGATGGCGGTGGAGGAGTAGGGCAGTACGGTAAGCGGACACCAGTCGAGCGTGTTTCCGTTGCCCAATTCGGCCCGATCGTTTTTCCATTCGGGGTTTAGCCCGAGAGATTCTAAAACTGCGGCGCAGGGATTATTCGCTACGGGAGTGCGCGAGAAGCAAACGACGGAGGCGAGCTTGAAGATCTGTAACGGCGCCCGCCAGCGCGAAAACTCCGCGAAAACCTCGTTGCCCACCAGTAAGCAGAGTGGCCCTTCGATGGTTCTTAAAAACTCCAAGGTATCGACCGTAAAGCTGGGGGCTGGTCGTTTGATCTCCCAGTCGCACAGTTCAAAGCGTGGCTCGTTCGCGTCGGCGAGCGCCAGGCGGATCATCTCCATGCGCTGATCGCTACTGGCCCGCGTGTGGGCTTTCAGCGGGTTTTGGTAAGCCGGTACGAAAAGAACTTTGGCGAAATCAAACCGCGCGACGAGCTGCTTGGCGATGTCGACGTGGCCGCGGTGAATGGGATCGAAGGATCCGCCGAGAACCGCGGTACGTTTCTCCATCACGCGGGGATCGACTGTGACGCGAGACCGATGGCGGCCTCCGTTTGAAGCTGCGGATCGGTCTCGTCCGCAATCGCTTCGGCTACCGTCGGAACCTCAATCGGTTTCAGCTCGTGAATCAGGTAATCGAGCAAGGCATCGATGCCGTGGCGCGAATGGCTGCTGATCCAGAAACCTTCGATGCCCTGGGACTTCAGCTCTTCCTGCCGCGCGTTCAACTCTTCCGCCGGGAACAAATCCGTCTTCGTGAACACGAGAATGCGTTTGCGGTTGAGCAGCTCCGGATCGTATGCGCCGAGCTCTTTCTCGATCACTTCGATCTGATGACGAATCTCGTCGATGGAGCCCGTGCATTCGATCAAGTGCAACAGCACGCGGTTACGCGATACATGCCGCAAAAACTGAAAGCCCAGCCCCACGCCATCGGACGCGCCTTCGATGAGCCCCGGCAAGTCGCCGACCACGAACCCTTGGTCCTTGTGGCTCACGACGCCCAGGTGCGGCTCTAAAGTCGTAAACGGGTAGTTGGCGATCTTGGGCCGGGCACGCGAAACGGCCGTCAAGAACGACGACTTGCCCGCGTTCGGCAGACCCAAGAGCCCCACGTCCGCGAGCATCTTCAGCTCCAGACGCAGCTCACGCTCTTCTCCCGGTTCGCCCGGAGTGCAGGTGCGCGGCGCCCGGTTGGTGGACGACTTGAAATGGAGATTGCCCAGGCCACCTTTACCGCCCTTGGCGATTTGGATGGTCTGGCCGTGCTCGATGAGATCGCAGATGAGGTCACCCGTATCGATGTCGTAAACGAGCGTGCCCACGGGCACGGTAAGGGTCATGTCTTCGCCGGCGCGGCCGAAGCAGTCCTGCCCCTGTCCGTGCTCACCCCGGGTGGCTTCGTACTTGGGGCGGAACTTGAAATCGAGTAGCGAGGTCTTATCGCGCGTTGCCTGAAGGTACACGTGGCCGCCACGTCCGCCGTCACCGCCATTGGGGCCACCGAACGGAACGTACTTCTCACGGCGCATGGAGGAACAGCCGTTGCCGCCCTGACCGGAGATAACTCTAATATTTACTTCATCAATTAAAGCCACTTACGCCTCGAAAACTGGGGAATCGTAGAATAAAAAAAACTCCAGCGTGTATAACACGCTGGAGCATCAAAATTTCCAGAAAAAGGAACGAACAGGCGATTAGGCCGTAGCCGCCTGTTTAACGGGGGCCGCGTTGGTCGCGTCCACCGGGTAGACCACCACACGTTGGCGGGTCTTATCCAGGCGCTCGAAGGCAACTTTACCGTCGATCAACGCAAAAAGCGTCCAATCGCGGCCGTAGCCTACGTTCAGGCCAGCGTGGAACTTGGTGCCGCGCTGACGGACCAAGATGTTGCCTGCACGGCAGGTTTCGCCACCAAAAACTTTTACTCCCAGCCGTTGTCCACGACTGTCGCGTCCGTTACGAGAACTTCCGCCTGCTTTCTTATGTGCCATTGCGCTTCTCCCAAACCCTTCTTAGTTGCCTTTGCTCTCGAGCTTTTCCACCAACAAACGGGTGTAGCCCTGACGATGTCCATAACGGCGCATGTAATGCTTACGCTTGCGGTATTTCACCGTGCGCAGCTTCTGGCCGAGCTCGTCGCCCATCACTTTGCAGTGAACGGTAACGGGAACCTTCGGCGTGCCGACCGAAACGGTGGCGCCGTCGGAGTACAGAAGTACGTCGTCAATCGCGAGCGTGCTACCAGCCTCAACCGGAAGCAATTCCACCAAAAGTTCCTGACCGGGTTCAACCCGATACTGCTTACTTCCTGAGCGAATTACGGCGTACATCTCTATCTCATCCTCTTGAAACCCCTAGGGGAGCCTCAATTATTGTTAAGTCAAAACCAGGGTTTGTAGCGGAGAATTCACGATTTCGTCAAGCAAAACGCTTAGCTTATCTAATCTTTTCCTGAAGAGCGTTGGCTGGATTGGGTTTCCAGACGGCGCTCCCTTCTTCTGCCATGAATTCGGTGGCTTGGCCACTGACTTGCTTGACCTCGTTTTATGCGCGGTTGGCTAATGGCTCTGTTTTTTTGTGTGGCGATCGTCCGGTGGGGGATGTTTTCGGCGGATCGGCAGGCCGAGCGGTCGACTTGTGCCCGGGCGATCGATGGGATGCCGGTCGTCGTGGAAGGGTGGGCGGAGCGGGG
>JBGSST010000355.1:0-3136 GCA_041736915.1 Bdellovibrionota bacterium | reverse complement strand
GGTGGCGGGGGAGGCGGCGGTGGTGGCGGTGGTGATGTCCCCATGGTCGGCGGCGACGACGGCGGTGGCGGTGGCCCAGCCCAAAATTTCAATTTCGTGAAGAGTACCGAATTCCAATCATCGTCCGGCGGTGGTGACGGCGGTGGCGATGCGCCCACGAGCGTCGACGGCGGTTACGACGATTCAACGCCAACTCCGGCAATGCGCCGTCAGGGCGGCATGTTAGCCGGCAGCGAGCCGTTGCGAATCCTTCCCGCTACGGAAAATGGCCGCGGCTGGGTGCTCGATTACATTGGCGGTTGGAAGAAGAAGCTTTGCGAAGGGCCGGACAAATCCAAGGTCGCGGTTTGCTTCCGCGTGCCGCGGGCTCCGTTGTCGTTGGCCGTGAAAGCGGCCGCGGCGCTGCAGGAAGCTTCCGCCAAATGAAAAGGGCCCCCGGGAGTCCCGGAAGCCCTCTTCGAAATTAGACGACGTGTTCGCTTAGAAGCGGTACGTGCCGCCGACCGTAACCGACCATTGCGTGAGCTCGGTAGTCAGCGAGTAGGGGCCCAGGGTCGAGGGCGGCGTGACGAGCGTCGTGCCCGAACGAACCGTGGTGACCTTAGGCATGTACAAGAACGCCAGGTCGAGATCGATATCGGAAGAGACAGCGTAGCCCGCACCCACCGTGATGTGCGATTGCCCCATGGCCGGGAACGCGATCATGTTCAAACGATCCACGAGTACCGTAGGCAACGTCGTTCCCTGGAAGTTGTAGTTCCCCAAACCGTTCGTACCCGTGCGGCTTTCGATGGGACTCTTCGCGTAGTTGAAGCCCGCGCGCAACGCCAGCTTGTCCAGCTGGTACTGCGTGCCGAGGGCAAACACGTTCTGATCCGTCCAGCCGAGGTCGCCATAGCCAGCGGCGCCGCGCCATCCGATATAGCGCCAATCGAAAGCCACTCGCCACGTATCCGTGATGGAATAGCTGATGCCGGCGGCTAGCTCCGTAGGCTGAGTCACGGTGATTGGGCTAAGACCCGTCGACGTTCCGGTGGTCAACACACCCCAGTCGATCATGTTCTTGAAGCCGAGCTTCGAGCGCGTCTGGTAAGTCACGCCAATGTCGAGCCCTTTGGCGGGCTTGAGGGCAACGCCCGCTTGCGCACCTACGCCAAACTTCGCATCCGCGGCACGGGTGGACTGAACGCTATTTTCCAACACGTTCGTGTAGAGGGTACTGTAGTTGAGTATCGGCGCTACGCCGACGCTCAGCCATTCGTTGGCGCGGTAGGAAACCGCCGGCTGCAATTTGATGAGCATGTGCTTCGTGTCCACGCCCGAGTGGGCCGCCAACGTGCTGAAGTCGGCGACGCCGCCGCCGTACGTGATAACGCCCACGCCGAACGCCCAGTCGTCATTGATTTTGTAGCCAGCACCAATGCTCGGCATGAGAGCCACGCCGGCTTTGCTGTCGACTGCGCCGAAGCCCGTGTCCGATTTGGGCCCCTGCTTGAAGACGTTGAGCACTAGCTCGGCATTGACCTTACCTTCGCCGTAAACCTGCGCGCCCACCGTGGCCGCGTTCTTGTGAATTGCGTCAATCGTGCCGCTGTTCGACGACACGCCCGTGCCGCCCTGAGCGCCCGAGGCCGGTCCAATGCCCGTGAGTAAACTTCCGTTGGCCGCCCAAGCCATTTGGGCGGTAGCGCCGAGCGCCAAAATTGTGGTGATGAGTTTCATGAGTCCCCCTGCGTTATGCGTGAACCCATGATAGCGGCGCAAGACCGGGGGTCAATCGTATCCTTTGAAGACACTTCGACTTTCTGCCGAAAAGAGAAGGGGGACCTCACTACGTCCTCCTTAAATTATGATGCGCCGCAACCATCTTTATCCCACGTTCCTTACCGTACTCGGGCTGTCGCTCGTGCCGTTGATACTGCTCGGCTCGGGAAATCGGCGAGCCCTCGTGGAAGAGATCATTCGCTGGTCACCGTACGTCGTCTCCGCCGCGCTGGGATTCTTATCGCTACGCCTCAAGGAGCGCGGGCTTTTTTACTTCGTGATGCTGCTCGGCCTCGAGTGTGCACTGCTGCGCGAGGGCGGACGTTCCCTACTGGGGCTCACGCCGCTGCAGCGCGGATCGGCCGCGGCCCTTTCCCTCCCCCTGGTGCTCACCGGATTGTTCTTCATGATTCCGCTGCTGGGCCGGCGCGCGAGAAGCTTTCTGTATCCCA
This sequence comes from Bdellovibrionota bacterium, assembly GCA_041736915.1. Classification (GTDB taxonomy): domain Bacteria; phylum Bdellovibrionota; class FAC87; order UBA2466; family UBA2466; genus JBGSST01. The sequence continues at coordinate 920 of JBGSST010000355.1, read as the reverse complement.
CCGTGGTGTGGGGGCCGCTCACCGTAATGGTGCTGGCCTTCCAGAACTGGAATACCTTTACGCCCGCCATGGCGGTGAACTGTCTCACCCTGTCGCTGCTCGCCTTCGGAACGATTACCTTGCTGTCGCCGTGGATGGGGACCCGCTTCTCGAAGGAGATTCGCATCTTCTCCGCGACCGCGTCGCTGCCCGTGCTGTGGCTGCTGTCGCAGATCATTCGCAAAGGGATGGTGGGGCGAGAGCTCGAGCTCGCGGTGCCACTCTCGTTTCTCTCGGCGCAATTTGTCACGGCGGCGGTGGTCTTTCGCATCTACTGGCAGAAAATTTATCTCGATGAGCTCACCGGATTGCCCAATCGCCGCGCGCTCAACGAAACGCTACCGTCGATTCGGTCGCCATTTTGTATCGCCATGTTCGACGTGGATCACTTCAAGAACTTCAACGATGAGTACGGCCACGAGCAGGGGGACACCGTCCTCCGCTTCGTCGCTTCGGTACTCGAGAAAGAGTTTGGCGCGAACGTTTACCGTTACGGCGGAGAAGAGTTCTGCGCGTTGTTCGAGGGCTGGGATTTGGAACGGGCTTCCCGGGCGGCGGAGGAGGCTCGGGCGAGGTTGGCTTCCCGCGAGTTTACAATCCGCGCCGCGGCCGCTCACCGGCTAGAGACCTCACCCAAGGATCGCAGCGTATCGGGCAAGAACAAACGCACGATCGTCACGGTGTCGGCGGGAATCGCCACTGACGATGTTCGCTTGCAGCGTCCCGAAGACGTTCTCATCGCGGCCGATGCGGCTTTGTACCGTGCCAAACAGAATGGCCGTAATCGCGTGGTGATGGCCGAGTCTGATCGGCCCGACCGTGCGGAAGCCGGGGGGCGCCGATGACCGAACTTTCGCGCCCCCAGCGCCGATGGTGGGCGG
>JBGSST010000202.1:0-11101 GCA_041736915.1 Bdellovibrionota bacterium | reverse complement strand
CGTCGGCAATCCAGCCGGCCGGGGGCTCGGCGTGTTCATTTTGAATGGCGCTAATGACGTCGACCACCGTGAGCTGATACTTGCTCAGCGCTTTGTCGGAGACCCAAACGCGTAGGTTAGGATCGACGTAGCCGCCCAAGTTGATGTCGCCGACATCCTGGGTGGTGGAAAAGTTGGGGGCCAGGTAGTCGCGTACCCAGGTCATCAGGTCGCGCGTCGGCATGGTATCGGAGCTAGCGGAGATCCAAAGAATCGGCTGATCGTCGGGGTTGGTCTTGGAGATGACGGGCGGGTCGACATCCTTGGGGAGCTTCTTCTGAGCTTCGGCGACCTTCGCTTGCACGTCTTGTAAGGCCAGGTCGATATCGCGGCCAAGGTCGAGCTCTACGGTGACGGTGGCGGCGCTATTACGCGACGTGGAGCTGACCTTCTTCACCCCCTGAATCGTCATCAAAGAGTTTTCGACGACGTCGACGACGTCGGTCTCCATCACCTCCGGGGCAGCCCCCTGGAGCGAGAGGTTCACCGTTAGGATCGGAAAGTCCACGTCGGGCAGCTGGCTTACGCCCAGCCGCGAGAAGGAGATTCCGCCGAAGATGATGAGGGCGGACATCAGCATCCACGCGAACACGGGCTTGCGAATGGAGATTTCGGAAAGAGACATGGCCTACCTCGGGGGTGATGAGGGATCGCGAACGTGGGAGGTCCTCATTATACCCCGGGGAATAGGCCGAATAAACTTCGCCTTACTCCTACTTACGTTCGATCGGCTCCGGGCGAATTCCCTCGCGATTCATCGCCGTCCATTCCTTCATCGACACGAAGCGGTAGCCCATCTTGCGGGCCTCCGAGAAGAGCCGCTCGATCTCCTTCGTGTCTCCGTTGAACTCGCCCAGGCCACCGTTGGCGACACTGTTCATGAGGAACGGATGAATGAAAAAGGATCCGATGTAGTCGCGAAGCACCCGATTTCGTTTCAGGATCGATAGCACGCGATCGACGGGCACGGACGGGGCCACTCCGGCCTTGGGAATGAGGTAGGCCGCATTCTCCGGCAGGATCCGCTGGCCCAGCGCGTCGCCGTAGATCTCGTACGGAAAGAACTGCTCGGTCATTTGCTCCTTCTTACCGAGCTCCACCTGCAAATCGGCGACATAGGGCAGGCGTTGGCCCGTGAAGAGGGACGAGCCGGCGCGGGTGAACCGCATGTGGGCGGGAATCCGCTCCTTCTGCGTGGCCGCAAACGGCTGGTAGATGATGCGGCCGACGTTCCAATCGAAGAGCTGCCCGAAAATCGCGGTGTCCAATATCGAAGCGGCGTAGTGGGGAGTGAGCCACAAGCTCGGCTGTAGGCCCGATTCGGTGATCTCCTTCATGCCACGCTCTAGCCGCGTGACCAGGTTCTCGGCGGTGTCGTTGGGCATCGGCTGATTGGCGACGATGTCCCAGAACTCGTAGTCTAGCCCGCTCACCCCGTCGGGGTTTTTTTGATCGTCGCTCTGGTGAGTCACTCCGTGCATCGCAATCGTGGCCACCCCGCTCGCGTCCAGCTCTCGCAAAAGCTTTACGAAGCCCGGCGCCTTGGTCATCGGCAGATACGACGGCTCGGGCGGCTTGCTGTTCACGCGGTACGGGTCGTTGAAAATCGGGATGAGGGACAGGATGAAGCTCGACTCCTGGCGCTTGATCATGTCGGCGAACGCTTTGATCTGCCACTCGGGAATGGCGGGATGCACGTCTTCCAGGCGCGCAATCGCGAGGCGCTCCGTACGCAGCGGCTTTTCATCTATGATGTCGAAGAGCAGATCGGTGAAGATGAGGTAGCGGTCTTCCTCGTTCATGTACGGAAACGGAACGTCGGCGATGAACCACCGGTTCCAATTGCGGGTCACGTAGGGCACGCGATCTTCTAACGTCGAGTGTTTGACCCAGCTCGGGACGGTTACTTTGGGATTCACGATCCGCATCTTCACGATGTCGTAAACCGCTTCGAGCGTGCCGCTGGAGTTGAGCGAGGCGAACTTTTTGAAGACCTCGCCCTTGTACTCGTGCAAGCGGTAAAAACCGGGCATGCCATCGGCATCGAGGTGGTTCTTGTCGATCTCGGCGATGCCGGCGTACTGCAACCCAAACTGTTCTTGCAAAATCTGATCGCCGAGCTGCCAGGCGTTGTAGCCCATCCAGACTAAAGAGGTGGGGCTCGTTTTCACGTCCTCTTTGAATTCGGCGGATAGCTGGTTGTCGAACTGGCTTCCGATGTAAAAATTGTAAGGGCACTGGGCTAGTTGCCCTTTCTGGTAACGTTCGACGGGGGAGAGGATCTGCTGAACATTCTTGAAGTGGCCCAGCAGGTTCTGCAAGTAAAGCGCCATCCGGCGGCCGTAACCGAACTGATTTCCTACGTGGCGATTGCCATCGTAGAAGATCTGCACGCACTTGGGGCTTCGAACCGACATCGCCACCGTATCGTTCGCCAGTAACAGCAAAGATAGTCCAAATACCGCTCCACGAATCATTGCGCTTCTCCAGGTTGTAATGTGGTCACGAATCCGTCGCCGCATCAAGCGTGAACGGCATCTCCAAACAGTTCGGGCAACTCATGCTCGGTCTTGGCCCAGGCGATTGGCTTATCGAAAAGCCGCGCCGCCGCTTCCTGGCGGGCCGCTCCGACCGTGGCCAGCGCGTTGATGACAATCCCGATTGGCCAACGGGGTGCGGAAAAGACCGCCACCCGAAGGCCATAAATCTTGGAGGTGTAACGCAGCCGCTGGGCGAACCGGATTACCATGAAGGCTACGTTTGCCGCGACGAGCGCCGAAAACCAGGGGCTCGAAAAAACTTCAGCGTTCTGCCAGGTAGCCCCGCCGAGAATGCTCGCCAGGGCGGCAAACCCGAACAGGTATCCCAAGACACCCACTATGTTCGAAACCAGCCCACGCCGATCCCGGTACAGAAAGTACCGGTTTGCCAAATTTCCGCACCACCCCAGGTTCTTCCATCCCTGAAAAGTGATACCAACTGTCCAGCGGGTTTTTTGCCGGATGGAGCGTTGGAAATGGCGGGGGAAATACTCGCGAGTCGCGACGTAATCCCGCGTGCCGTCGGCCTTGTCGAGGTAGTGACACACGACGTGAGGACGGAAACCGCGCTGGTGGGCCCGGATTCCCAGATCGTAATCTTCGGTGACCGTGTTCTGGTTGAAGAGCTCTCCTTGGGTGCGCAAAAAATGCAGCACGAGTGAACGGGAAAGCAGAGTGCCGACCCCCGCCGACGGGATGGCGGCCTTCATCTGCTCGCGCACCAGCAGCTCTTTTAAGTGGCTTTCGGCAAACTCGTCGGCGTAAACCCCGGCCACTAGACGGCGGTTGGGCACGGGAAGGGAAAACACCGGCACCTGCAAAAAGTCGGCATGTTCCATCTCGCGATTCAGAACCTTGAGCGAGAATGGGTGAATGATGTCTTCGGCGTCATGCATGAGAAAGCCGTCGAATTCGATTCCGGCCTGCTTCTCGAAATTCAAAATCTCCCGCACCACCACATTGAGCATCTGTCCCTTCGAGGTAGGGCCCGGCTTGGGGTTGATGATGGATTGAATGCGCGGGTCCTTTTGGGAGAGCTCGGCAATCTTGGCGATGCTGGGCAAGTCATTCGGATAAAGGCCAACGAAGAAGTGATAGTTGGCGTAGTCGATACGGGCGGAGTTTCCGCTCACCATGCGCGCAATGACGTCGGCCTCTTTCCACGCCGGAATGATGATGGCGATCCGCTTTTCTTTTAGCTTCTTGAGCTGGTGTTTTTCCAGATCGTCGATACGCTTGGGCCCCAGTTCGAAAAAGTTGGCGATGGCGTCGACGAATATGTCGTCGAGCGCGAAAATCGCATAGAGCAGACTGGTGCCGACGAGCAGCCAAACGAGCAGTTCCGTAGTTTCCATTGACCCTTCAACGATGTGAGAACTCGCCCCCAGCAGCGAGGGTGAGTGCGACTAAGATGGCGTTAGAGCAAGTAGGGTGCCAAGCCAGGGAATTTTTTCCAAATGATGGGGATTTTGCTAGAGAAGGGGAACGCCCTTGTCATTAGGCTCATTCCGGGCAGAGTGCAAAGCGTTACGGTGACGACAACAACGGGGAGACAACGGTGACTGTGAAAAAAAGTAATTCCAAACCGGTGCCAGCGTTCGCACTGGTGCTATTTTTGCTCTGCACGAGCCTCCTGGTGGTACGTTGCGTTGCTCTTCGCGATAAGGAAACCGGTTCAACCCCCACTATGGAAAAGGCGACTACCGTCGATAACTGGAAGCTGTGGAGCGGGGGCACGCAGCTGCGCGGCGCCAACGTGTGGCAAAAGCGAATTGACCCCAACTTCGACGGCGATGGTTTCGGCAGCGGTAAAGTTGGCCCTCCCTACTCCGATGCCGATCTCAAGGGGCTCGCGGACCTCGGCGCCAACTGGATCAACCTCTCCTATCCTGGCGTTTACACGGAAACCGCCCCCTACGTTCTAGATAAGGCTGTGGAGAAAGACCTGGAAGAATGGTTCGCCAAAGCCGAGCGGCACAAACTCTACGTCACGCTTAGCTTTCGTACCGGTCCTGGGCGCAACGAGGCCATTTTCGACGACAGCGAAAAGGCTCGCGCCATCCAGAAGGTATGGAGCGATCCTAAGGCGCAAGAAGCCTGGGTAGAGATGTGGAAACACGTCGCCAAAAAGTTCGGCGGTAGCCCGGTGCTCGCCGGTTTTCATTTAATGGTGGAGCCTAACGGCAATCGCGCCATCGAGCCGCCGATCGATGACGTAGGGGCGTTCTACAAAAAGTATAAGGGTAAACCGCAAGACTGGAATCAGCTCGCCATTCGCCTCATCAAGGCGATTCGGGAAGAGAATAAGACGGTCCCCATCCTAGTCGGCGGCCTCAACTACTCGAATCTGGAATGGGCGAAGGCGCTCAATCTGCCGAAAGATCCGCGGCTCGTCACCAACGTGCATTTCTACGAGCCCTACCAGTACTCCCACAAGGAGTTGAATATGGCCTATCCCGCGTCGCGGGCCTCGGACGCTACCGAGGGCGAGACTTGGAACAAGGCCTGGCTGAAAGAGCGGCTCTCCGAAGTAGACGAGCTGAAAGAGAAAAAGAAGACCCCCGTCAGCATCGGCGAGTTCGGCGTGATTCGCCACCAAACTGGTGCGCCGCGGTATCTCGATGAGGTGACGTCACTATTCGAGGAGTACGGCGTCAATTATTCCGTGTGGCTTTGGGAATCCAGTTTCAAAAAAATCGATTATGATCAGTTCAACTTCCGCCGCGGAACAAAAGAACAGAACCACACCGATGTGAAAAACAACGAGCTGGTGCAGGTTCTCAAAAAACGGTGGGCGAAAAACTCGGTCCGGCCATGAAAACAGCCACCTCGCTACGCATTCTCTCCTACAACATCCATCAGGGTAAGACCGTGGATCGCCGCAAGCTGTCCTTTAGGGAGCTTCGCGAGGCCATTCAATCGCAGAAACCCGATTTGGTCTTGCTGCAGGAGGTGGCCGAGGCGGGGGAAGAGAACTGCGATCCGGGAAAAGATCGTCCACTGCAGCTCGAAGCCTTGATGGACCAGCTGATGGCGCACTCGGTGTACGGTCGCAATGCCGTGCTCACCCAGGGCTATCACGGCAACGCTATTTTGAGCCGCTATCCCATCGTGTCGACCGAGCAGGTCGATATCAGCGTGGGGCCGGGCAAGAAGCGCAACATCCGTTTTATGCCTAAGCGGGGGCTGCTTCACGCCGCCATCGATTTGCCGGGCCACGCCGAGCACGCGCATATCATCGCCACCCACTTTGGGCTTTTGCAACTTGAGCGTACGGCGCAGCTCAAAAAGCTAACCGAGTTCATTCAAAACCGCGTGCCCGAAGGGTCGCCGCTCATTCTGGCCGGTGACTTCAACGACTGGCGGCAGCTGATCACGGCGCGTTTAGAGAAGAGCCTGAACCTTCACGAGGCCTTCACCAAGTTTCAGTCGCGTCACGCGAAGACGTTTCCGGCGAAGTTTCCGTTTCTTTGCCTGGACCGGATCTATTTCCGCGAGCTTTCCTTGGCCGATGCCAGCCGGCTTTCCGGCAAACCCTGGCATTTTCTTTCGGATCACCTGCCGCTAGTTGCCGAGTTCGTGCTGCCGCACGCGAAGTCGAAAGCCCACAAGGCCTAGGCCGTAAGCAATAAAGATCTATCCCGTTTTTACCGAAACGGTACGTATGAAATACTTTCACGCGTTCCTGAAGCTTCCGTCGGTGGCTAGCTCCGTGCTCACCCTCGAAAAGGGTGAGGTACTTTTCGAGCAAGGCGAGGCGGCCGATACAGCGTACCTGCTGCTCGACGGTTCGATGAAGCTTACCGGGGAAGGGGATGACTGGGTGTTCAACGAGCCCGTGCTCGCCCCCGGCGACGTCATCGGCGAGAAGGCGCTCGTACACGAGGGGACTTACCAGCGCCGCTTTGGTGCCGAGTCGCTCGGGCGTTGTACGCTTTTGGAAATCAGCCGCAAGTCATTCCTGAAATGGAACAAAGAGTGCCCTTCGCTGATGAACGAGATCGTGAACTTTCTCGTGTCGGGATTTTTGCGCCGCCAGGATCGCGCCAACTACCTCATCAATGCACTTCGTCCGACCGAGCCCGTGCGCCGGGTGGTATCGGTGCTGGCGTACTGGTCGCGCTCATCGCTACAGCCCGGAGCGCCGAAGCCCGAGTTTTCGATGGCGCTGCTGTTTGATTATCTCGACATGGATCGCGACAGCCTCACCAAAATTCTCTCCCACCTGGCTTCGCTGGGCGTGCTGGAGTTCAAAGGTGGAGATAAGTTTCTTCTCAAGAACCGTGACATGCTGGTCGGCTTGTTGGCGTCGTTCGAAAAGAAAGCAGCGTAACGCAATTGGCCCGGTCGTCATTGCGTGTAAAGCACCGCAGCACCAAAAAGGTTGAGCGAAATACCGGGACCCGAGAACGACGAAACCTCGGTAAGCTGTCCATTTTCGGGAGCGACGGAGTAGCTTCGGATTACGCTCGCCCCTCCCGGCGCGGCCGTCGAGATGAGGTAGCGGCTCGAGGGATCCATCATTAGGCTGATCGCGCCGGTGTCCGCGGGCTCCGTGGCCGAAGGTGAAAGCGCGGGGACGCCGTTCGCATCCACCGGAAAAGACAAAATGCTTGAGCTCATTCCATCCCCGACACTCGCGAACAGGAATTTTTGCTCGGGGGCTAAGGCGATAAAGACATTGTCGGGTGTCGCGGCGCCTAAGGTAACGGGCGAGCCCCGGAAGCTCATGTTGCCGCCGCCGTCGAACGTCGCGTACCTCACAAAAAATATGTTCCCGGACGCCCGGTAGAGCAGGTACACGCCCTGGCTAGTTACGATCGAGCCCTTTCGCACCTCCGAGCTGCTCATCGAGACCCCGGTGGATATCAGAAGAAACGAGTTGGTCCAGGTCGAAATGAAAGGGGCAAAGACAATCGTCCACAATCCAGCCTCGTTTATGAGACTAAAAAAATTTCCACCCCGCACGAACGTTTGTACGCCCCAGCTGGACCCCCCGGAACCGGGACTAATGTTCTCGTAAGCCCCCGCAGCGGCTTCGGTAAAAAAGGTATTGCTGGGGCCTACGAAGTAGGCGTTCCGCGAATCAGCGGAGAAAAAGACGGACGTGCGATTGACCAGGGCTGAGTTGCTGATGCCGTCACTCACCTGAGTCAGAACGTCTTGATCGACGAGAAACTGAAAATGCCCACCCGTCTGAGGATCCGTGACGATCATCCGGCGGCTATCGGGCGACACCGCCATGATGGAGTTGCTCTCGAACGACAAGGGAAGCGAATGGTCGAGAGCCAGCTGGCCGTTGTCGAGGTCAAGGTTGAAAACGTCTAAGAAACTGCCGCCTAAGTACATGGCCGCGAGCTTGACTCCGGTGACGGAGTTCGGCGGCACGCCGTTCGGGGGACTCTCCACAAAGCATGAATTCAGGATGTTCTTCTCGCTGCCTACCGCCGTGGTACGGGTTAGCTCTAGCTTGGCGTCCGTAAGCAAGCTCACACTTTTCGCCTCGGCGAGAGGATAAAGCTCCGGCACGGCGGCATTTTCAAAAAGGGCGGTGGCGGGCAGCCCCGCGCACGCGGCTCCCAGCTTTCGCGACACGACACCAAAAACCTTTACGGTGCGTTGAACGCCGGCCGGTAAGGCCAGCCGAACACCCCGCGCCATCTGCTCGGCGGAGGCTAAGTTGGAATAGATCCCCCACTCCAAACAGTTGGGAGAATACGAGCCTAAATCCTCTGAGCTGGCGGTCGGCGATACGCCGGGGCCGGTAATGGAAACCGCGTAGCAATCGTAGGCCAGCCGCCCGTTCGGCGTAAGGCGCGGCAGGTCGCTTTCGGGGACCCGTACCGTGGCCCGTCGTTCCGCGGGAGAAAATGTGCACGAGCAGGTGGCAAAAACTAGCAAACCTAAGGTGGCTTGGGAGAAGCGGTGGCGCATGTGCCACTATTTTAGGCGAAGACGGGCGTTAGTGCGATTTTGATTCGAAGTAGTGCTTCGGAGAGGTGACAATTTTCGGCTTCGGCATCTCTTTGGGGATCAGGTCCGGACGGAAATGCGAGACGAGCAGATACGCCACGGCCGCCACCGCCGCGACTTTGATACAAAACCAAAGAATGCGGGTGGCCCACACCGCCGCTAAGACAACGGCGGCAACGATCAATACTGGCGCTACGAGTTCCATGAGTTCGCGCAGTGTATAAATTTAGGAAAAAACTCTCAAGCGCTAATCAGGAAACGGCGGATATCAAAGACGTTCTTCGAGCGCTTTCACGGTGAGTTCTGCGGCATTTCCTTCGCCGAAGGGATTTTTCGCTTGCGACATCGATCGGTACATCACCGAATCGGGCGCCACGAGCGCTTCGAGATTCTCCAGAATGGCTGCCGGATTTTGTCCCACGAGCTTGGCGCAACCCGCGGTGACGGCCTCGGGCCGCTCCGTCGTTTCGCGCAGCACGAGCACGGGCTTACCCAAAGTCGGCGCCTCTTCCTGAATGCCGCCCGAATCGGTGAGGACGAGCTCGCAGCGTTTCATGAGGAAGACTAGCTCGCGGTACGCCACCGGAGGCAGCAACGTCATGTTCGAAACGCCCTGCAAGATCTCGTCGGCCGGCCCCTTTACGTTGGGGTTCAGGTGAACGGGATAGAGAATGTGGTAGTCGGGGTGACGCCGCAAAAATTCCTTCGTCGCCGTAAACACCTGGCGAAGCGGTTCGCCAAAGCTCTCGCGACGGTGGGCCGTCATGAGGATTAGCTTCTTACCCGCAAACATCTTCTCCAGCTCCGGAAAATCAAGCTCCTGCTTGGCGGCCCACAGCAACGCATCGATGCTGGTGTTACCCGTGAGGTAACAATCTTTAGGCGGCAACCCTTCACTCAACAAGTTGTCGAGCGCCGGCTGGGTCGGGGCAAAATGAAAATCGGCGATGGGCGATACGATGCGGCGATTCGCCTCTTCCGGAAAGGGAGAGTCTTTTCGCCACGTGCGTAAACCCGCTTCGATGTGCCCGATGGGAATGCGCGAATAAAACGCCGCGAGCGCGGTGGCCATCGTGGTCGTGGTATCGCCCTGAACGAGCACGACCGCGGGCTTTACCTCGTCAAAAACCTTTTGGAGCCGCGTAAGGCACTCTACCGTGATGTGCAGCAACGTTTGGTTGGCCGCCATGAGGTTGAGATCGTAGTTGGGCTTGATTCGAAAAAACTCCATCACCTGATCGAGCATCGCCCGGTGCTGGCCGGTAGAGCAGGTCACCGGCTCGAACTTATCGCTCTTTTCCAGCGCCTTTACGACGGGCGCCATCTTGATGCCCTCGGGGCGAGTTCCGAATACGACTAAGGCCTTCTTCTTCATGTAGAGCTCCCCAAACAAACGGAACTTAAAAAATGGCGCCGAAAACGGCGAGTACCCGCATGCCTTGACCCCGATTTTTGTAAGGGTTGTTATCGAAGTCGCCGCGCTCGAAATAGGTGTTCCACAGGTACGAGACCAGTAGCGAACCGGAGAAGTTCGGTCCGTTCACCAGCAGGCGCACCGTGGGCTTGAGCTCGGCGCGGTTATTGAAGAAGTGACGAACGCGATCGAAGGTGGCGAAGGGCTCGGCCAGAAGATCCAGCGCGACGCTTTTGTCGGCGCGGTAGCGCAAACCAGTGCGTAGCCAGCCGGCGCTGATCACGTTGTTGAAGTCGGCCGACGTGTAGAGGATCTCCATGTACGGCTCGAAGACGAACGAAAACGAAGAGCCCGTAGCGAGCGGCTTCTCGACGATGTGGTTCAGCACGATGATCGAGCGAACGTCCAAGGTCTCTTGAGTGTTCTGCGGGTTCGGGGCATTCTTGTAGAAGGCGCGTCCGCGCGCTTCGTTGAACCAGTTGAAAGGGCCGCGCTGAATGCGAAAACCGGCGCCACCGTAAGCGTAACTGCCGCCGGCATCGAGAGGGTCCGCGGTGAGTCCCGACATCATCAGCTCGCTGCCGACGAGTCCATAAGGAAGAAACACGGTGCCGGAGTTTTCGTACAGGCGCAGGCGTGTGCTCTGCTGGACCACGCTTTCGCGACCCAAAAATGCCTGCTCCGTGTACAGGTCCGGCTGAAAGCTCATGGCCATCAACGAGTTAGAAAGAAGCAGACTACCCCAAATACCCAACCACAATTTCATCCTTAGCCTTATGCCTAACCTGGCACCGCGAGTCAATCGGCTCTAAAACAGCAATGATTGTAAAGTGTTAAGCGTGTGCGTCTTTGGCCATTTCGAAGCCGCGACTGAAGACCTCTTGCCTTCGACAGTGCGGCGCCATTTTTTGGCGCGCCGAGCGTGAAGCGAAGGTGTATTCCGCCGGAATTTTGGTCCGGCCGGTGCAACCTGGTTGGTTAGGATTTCTAAGCGTTGGGGTTGTACGTGGTTCGCGTTCTCATTTTTTCCATTATTGCCGTTGGCTTTTCGGGCGCCGCTTTGGGCGAGAGCATTCGTGTGCTCGGCGCGCGGGGTCCGATTGTCGTTCAGCGCGCAAAACTTTCTTCCCGCAAC
>JBGSST010000169.1:0-5754 GCA_041736915.1 Bdellovibrionota bacterium | reverse complement strand
GGGCGGTGCCCGGCAACGGCGACGGTGCCAACACCCCTTCGCTCAGGCCAACGTCCACGCGAACTACCTTCTGCTGATTCACCTGCGGCACGGGAACTTCCAGCGCCACCGGGGAGTTCAGCGGCACGTTCAGCCCGGATTGCCGAACGCTGAGTACGATAAGCAAGGCCCCGAAGCCTAGTGAGCCCGTCCACGAAACCCACTTGCGCAGCGAGGCGCGACGGCGGCGCTGCCGCTCGCGAATCTCCGACAGCAGTCCGTCTTTCAGAAAGACGGGGGCCATTACGAGCTTCGTTTTGTTTTGCGAAAAGATCTCCCGCGCGAGATCGGCACGCGCGAAAGGATTTTCAACCGGGGTTCTTTTCACGATCATCGTCGGTTCCTTGTGGCTTCTGGCTGAATAGCGCCAGCTTGTACTGGTAGACGGACAAAAATTGCGATCTCGCCTGCTCGAGCAGGTACTGCACTTCGCGCACGCTGCGGCCGATAACCTCGGCGGCGAGCTCTAGCGAAAGTCCTTCCGAGTCGATCATGAGCAGCACCAGCCGCTCGCGCTCGGTGAGCTGCTGAAGGGCTCCGAAAAAAGCCTGCGACTGCGGATCGTCGACCACCGGCCGCGACTCCATGGGCGACGCCTTTTCCGAACGGCGGCGCTCGAACTCCTGCCCCAGAAACCTAAGAAACCACTCGAACGGCTCGGTTTCGGTCTCTAGCCAGGCCATCTTGGTCAACCCCTGCGAAAACACCTCGGTCAAAAGCCGGGAAGCCTCGTCGTAGAACCCGGTCAGGCAAAGCGCGAACGCAAACAGGCGCGGCTGCGTGGCCTCCACCAGCTCGAGATAGGCGGCCTCATTGCCCCGTTGGGCCAAACGCACCTGACTGCGAATCCAGGCCTTCTCGTCTTGGGGTGAATTGAAGTTCTTCATCGGTACCTAGGCTTATCGGCAACCCCGGGACCGGGGCTTACCCCGCATTTTGACATGCTGCGGCAATTCGCCTATGACGGGTCCCGGAGGGTTCCCATGAAAACTTGGTTAGCGATTCTTTTGGTGAGTTCTATTGCCCACGCGGCATCCATCGTCGAGTTCAGCGGCACGGAGGCCAAAGTGGCCGGCGTGAAGGTTTTGAGCGACGCTAAGGCGAAACTGCCGGCGGGCGAAGTGCCGTTGAAGCTGTCGGGTGCGGGTATCCGCACGAAGACGAAGCTGCTTTTGACCTTTAATGTGTACGTGGCGTCCAGCTACGTGACCGACGTGCAGGCCCTGCGCCGCGCGGCCACCCCGGTGGAAGGGGTTCGTCAGCAGAACGTGAAGGTTTTGAAGCTGGATATGCTGCGCGCTTTGTCGGCCGCGGAAATCCGCCAGTCGTTCGAAGAGGCGCTGGAACTGAATGGCGTGAACATCGACGCCGCGGAAATTCAGGACATCTTCGCTCAGTGGAAGTCGGCCGTAAAAACGGGCGATAGCATCACGATGATTGGTTTCGAAGAAGCCAAGGAAGACAAGATCGTGATCGAAGTCGGTGGCAAGACCATCAACTCGAAGGGCAAAGACATCTCGTTCGATTTTTGGAAAATCTGGTTCGGCAAGGGCGATGACGGCATCACCTCGCTCCAGAAGCTGCTGGTCGGCAAGGAGTAATGATGAAACGTTTTTTGATTCTATCGTCGATTTTGGCCCTCGCGGCCTGCGGTCCGATTCGCGATATGGACAAGATGGTCCATACGACGGATGAGATGCGGGACAACACGCGCGAACTCAATGAAGGCATGAAGAAGACGAACGAAGCCGTTCACCGTCAGGTGTTGGTGATTTCGCTTCAGCAGCTGATGGCTCCGGAAAACACCGAGAGTTTGTCTTCTCCGGCGCGCATGCTTCCTTACGCGAACTCGTTCGCGGAAGAAGCTACCCCGGAAGAGTTGATCAAAGAGTTCCACACCCTGTGGACCGATGTGATCTACGGCGGCGAAACCAGCAAGGTTCCGCCCACTCCGGAAGATGTTCGTTTGCGCAGCCGCCAGGTTTCGCTACGCGCGGCCAGCGCCATCGCGGCGATGACCCCGGCGGACAAGTTCGCGGAGATCGTGCGTAACCAGATCTTGCTGAAGGGCGAGTTCGAGGAGACCGCTTACGCGTTCGCCCTCACCCGCTACGACTTCACGCGTGAGTATCTGTTCAAGTCGGTGGTGGAAAACCGCCGCGACCAGAACGTGCAAACGCTGCACGCGGCCGTGAAGTACTACCGCGTGATGAAGAAGATCGCGTCGATGGGCTATGCGGACAAGATGGAGTTCCCGATCCCCGTCTTCAAGGCTCAGCCGGAAGGCGACAAGCTGGTCGTGGTAGACGACGTGCTGAAGCTCAACACGGATGACCTCGCCGCCAAAGGGCGCTCGGCCCTCCGCCGCTTCAACCGCGAGCTTTCCAAAGACGTGCTCGCGCAGCCGGAAACCCAGCGCCTGTTGAACGAGCTTCAGTAAGTTTATCGGCGATTTAGCTAACGATTTGCCCCGTACCGGTTTCCGGTACGGGGCTTTTTTTCGGGCCTTGGGCCGAGCCCTTGCCGTTCGGCCGGGGCGTGTTACATGATTCGTCTTTCATCGTCTTAAAGGTACATGGCACTCATCGTCCAAAAATACGGCGGCTCCAGTCTCGCCACCCCCGCGCACATCCAGCGGGCGGCCAAGCGCATCCGCAAGGCCCGCGAGAAGGGGTTTTCCGTGGTCGTGGTGGCGTCGGCGATGGGCAGCACTACCGACGACCTCATCGAGCTCGCCGGACGCACGGTGAAGAACCCTCCGCCGCGCGAGATGGACATGCTCTTGTCGACGGGCGAGCGAATCTCGATGGCGTTGCTGGCCATGGCTTTGGAAGAAGAAGGGGTACCCGCCATTTCCTTTACCGGATCGCAGTCGGGCATCATCACTACCCAAGACCACTGCACCGCCCGCATCAAAACGATTAAGCCCATCCGCACGCAAGAGGAGCTGGCCAAGGGCAAGGTCGTCATCATCGCCGGCTTTCAGGGCGTGAGCGAAACGAAAGAGATCACCACTTTAGGCCGCGGCGGATCGGACACCACCGCCGTCGCGTTGGCCGCCGTTTTGGGCGCCAAGTACTGCGAGATTTTGACCGACGTCGACGGGCTGTTTTCCGCCGACCCTCGCCTCGTGAAAAGCGCCAAGCTGATCCCGCACTGCACTTACGACGAAGGGGTGGAGCTCGCTACTCTGGGCGCCAAAATGCACCCCCGCAGCCTCGAGGTCGCGCGTACGCACAAGGTGCCGCTGTGGATCGGCCCGAGTCAAAAGGACGAAATTGGCAAAGAGTTTGGAACCTGGATTACCGACGACAAAACGGAGAATAAAAACGTGGAGACCGTAACCATTAAAGGCATCGCAAGCCTTGGCGACCACCGCTGGTTCGAAACGCAAGGCCCCGGCGCCACCATTCTTCGCGTGGCGCGCGACCTGCGCATCGTGCTCAAGCACTGGCGCGAAGACGGCGGCACTTTCCGTTTCGCTTGCGACAAAGATCGCGCCTCGCAACTTCGCGATCAGCTGACCAAAGCGTCGGTGACGATCGATGCCGAAACGGACTGCGCCTTATTGTCCGCGGTCGGCGACGGCCTCGGCTCGTGTCCCGATCTGCTCCCGCGTTTCTTGGGCGTACTCGGCGATCACGGCATCGTACCGATCGCGTTATCGAGCGGCTCGCTTTCCCTCACGGTCGTGGTCGACGAACGTCACAAAGCCGAGGGGGTGAAAGCCCTGCACCAAGAATTCATCGAAGAGACGAAGATCGCCCGGCAGGCCGCCACGCCAGATAAAGCCGCAGATAAAACCCTATAAATAAAGAACCCCGACTTACCTTGCGGTGAGTCGGGGTTCCGTAATTATCGATTCTGGAGGAGAGAGCTAAACCGCTCTCACCTCCGTACTAGGTAAACCAACCATCGTACCACCCCCTTTCTCGGCGCATTTAGCGCCCGGGGACCCGTGGGGCAATCCCCTTACTAATAAGTGTAGCACCCCCACGACTCGGGAGTGAGTCCTTTTTTCTCGCTAATTATTTGTTTTTGCTCAGGTATTTATGTCCATTGGATTCGCCTATTTGCAACGCAGCGTGCTATAATAAGGTAGGAAACCCGCGCGTGAAGTTAGGACTTAACTCTAAGAACTGATTCAAGTTTTTTGCCTTTTATTCCGAAATGACCTTGAGCCATCGTCTTGGGGGGTTCAGTCGTGTTAATTGCTTACGTCGGAATTTTGGTCTTAGGTGCGGGGACGTTCTACCTTGGGTGGAACCTTTTCTCCGGCACGCTCGAAGGCCAAGCTGCCAGCCGACTCGAACAAAAAAAGAAAACGTCCTCCAACGGCCTGCTGAAACTCAACCGTCCGGTATTCCGCGCGCTCGTGCTGCCCTACTCCACGCGGATGAAGCTCACGAACTTCAAAAAGAAGTGGAAGAAGCTCATCATCTCCGCCGGTCTCGAAGAAGAGATCGATACGGACGAGCTGATGGCGTTCAAGATCAACATGGGCTTCGTGTTTCCGTCGTTCTTCTTCCTCTACCTGCTCTCGTCCGGCGCGGGCGTTCCATTCTGGATGGTCCCGGTCATCATGGGCATGGGCTACATGTACCCCAACCTGTGGATCACCGGTAACCGCAAGCGCCGCCACGAAGAGATTCGTTTGCAGATGCCGTTCGTGCTCGACCTGCTCACGCTATCCACCGAAGCCGGTTTGGATTTCATCGGCGCGCTGCAAAAAGTGGTGGAGAAAACCCGCTCGGGTCCGCTCGTAGACGAAGTGCAGCGCATGCTGCAGCAGATTCAATTGGGTACCACGCGTGCGGACTCCATGCGCGAGTTCGGCCAGCGCATCGACCTGCAGGAGATTGCGTCTTTGGTCGCCGTACTCGTTACCGCCGACCAGATGGGCTCGCCCCTCGGCCCCGTGCTGCGCGTGCAGTCGGATCTGATTCGCACGCAACGTTTTACGAACGCCGAGAAAAAAGGCGCCGCGGCTTCGCAGAAGCTGCTCTTCCCCCTGATCTTCTTCATCATGCCCGCGGTGTTCATCATGATCTTCGGGCCCATTATTTTGAGCGCGCTCCAATAAGGATTTGAGTCACATGGCAAAGCTAATGAGAGAACAAACTGAGTTGATCGTCAAGCTGAAGGTGGCCACCACCTTTTTCTCGCGCTTCTTGGGGTTGATGGGACGCCGGTCATTGCCGAGCGATGAGGCGATTCTGTTTCCCAAGTGCAACTCGATCCACACCTTCTTCATGCGCTTTCCCATCGATGTCGTTTTTCTGTCCGCCGAGGGCGACGTGGTTTCGGCCGTGAAGTCCCTGCGTCCATGGCGAGTCACCCTGCCCGCCAAACGGGTGAAACACACGCTAGAGCTAGCGCCCGGCAGCATTGACCGCCTCAACATCGCCACCGGGCAGAAGTTGAGCTGGGAGACCACACTTTGAAAGTCGATATCCTAAAAAATGGCGAGGTCGTGCTCACCAAAGACCTTGGTGAGGGCAACTTCAAGATTGGACGCGGTTCGGACTGCGATCTGCAGCTGAAATCGAACAGCGTTTCAAAACAGCACGCCCTACTCGTAATCAAAGGCGGACGTGCGGCCATCGTCGACCTCGGCTCGGCCAATGGCGTGTTCGTGAACGGCATTCTCGTCAAAAAACAGCGCGTGCGGCCCGAGGACGAGATCAAGATTGTAGACTTCAGCCTCAAGATAGG
>JBGSST010000165.1:0-20359 GCA_041736915.1 Bdellovibrionota bacterium | reverse complement strand
AACCAGAATCGCCACCCGGGCGATCGCTAAGGTTCCGGATTCACTCTTTGAAGACCACGAATACTTCATGTCATCTACCGCCTAGAAAAAATCGTTATGGAGCTGTCGGCGATGAGTGAAGCAATGACGATGCCGTAAAGTGGCTCTGTGCGATGAATTCAGGGAGTGGACGGAGGTTCAGGCTCACTGACCGGTTCGTCAGGACCATCGAGGAGGGGCGGCTTGGGGGCGTTCGCCGGCGGGGCGGCGACGGCGGGTAGCGCCTGGGGCTCGCGCACTTCCGTGGACGGAGGTTCGGGAGCAATGGCTTCGGGAATCTTGGGGGCCACCGGAACCTGGGGAGCCGAAGGCCGCATCACCTCCGGAGGCGGTTGGCTCAGGATCACGCCGGTGGGCGGGCCCGGTCGGTCGGCTTTCGCCTCGGCCACGACTCCGGTGTGCAGCTGGCGCGCGAGTGGCGCGGCCCACCACTCTTCGGCATACTGAGAGGTCGGTAGGGCTTCGGAAATCTGCTGAGAGATCTCCGGCGCCCCTTCTTTCACGGTGCTCATCTTCCACACGCGAGGGCGAATCGTGAATACTGCAGCTTTGCTGTTGGGTAAAACGAAGATGCTTTCTAGCTCCGATCGCAGAAACAAAGTGTCAGCCACGTTCGCCTCGGTAACCGGCGCCCCTTTATAAGTTGAGGTACGGTATGAAGGCAGCGCCAGCTCCGGGTTCGACTCAATGAACCAGTTATTGCGCCCCATAATCTTGCCGCCGTGCCCGGTAATCGTTCCTTCGACGGCCTTCTTGAGTTTTTCTTCGTAACCGGGAATGCCGCCGTGAATCTCGTGCACCGGCATGGAGATGAAGTCCTGCATCGCCCAATGAGTTGGCGTGGCGAGAAAGCCGCCGTACATGGTGACCGGGCCATTGTTGGGAGCAATAAGGCTGAACGTAATATCGTCCTGCGCCAGTAAGCCCACCTTGGCCAGGGCCGGCATCTCGGAGTGATCGGTCAGGGAAAAGCTGGTTCCGAGTGGCTTGATGACGATGTTACCGTTCTCGAAGCCGTAAGTTTCCGGAAACTGCTGCACGAGATGATTGGCCATCACCCCGAGCAGCTCTTCGGCCGCCGCCCGTACCCGGGGCTCCTGGGTTTCGTCCACGACCATGATGTCTTGCGGACGATTTTTGTAGAGCCGGGCCCGCAGCTCCATCTGCTCTTTGAATTCCGCATCCGGCGCCAACCACTTCTCGGGGGGCATCAAGAACATGTTGGTGGCGGGATAAGTCTTGTTGATCTTCATCATCTTCAGCGCGTCGGTGTTCGAAGAAAACAGCGGACGGTACAACTTGCGCGACGGCCCCGGGGCCTCGGGTGCCACTCGCCCTAAGTCGGTCAGGCAGGCGTATCCCGTAGAAACCGGCAGGGCCAACCACAGGGCAACGAGGATGAGAAAACGCATCCCCGCATTTTAGCATCCCCCTAAACATTACGCAGCAAGTCAGCAGCCTATCAAGATGACACACAGCATTTACCGATAGAGCCAATGGACTCGGGGGTACCGCGGTCCGCACTTTTGCGTGGAGCTACCGTGGATAAGATCCTGCTCGTCGAAGACAATCCAGGCATTTACCAGTCGCTCATCACCAATCTCGAGCTGTCCGGTTTCTCCGTGGTCCACGCCGCCACTTTGAAAGAAGCCGCCATTCAGCTTTCGAAATCGGTTCCCGGACTACTCATTCTCGATATCAACTTGCCCGACGGAAATGGTTTGGACTTTTGCCGCGAGACTCAAGCCAAGCACCCGCTGCTTCCGGTGATTATGCTGACCGCCAAGACCGACGAGAAGACCGCGGTGGAGAGCTTAGCCAATGGCGCGGTCGACTTCGTGCGCAAACCGTTCGGCACCACCGAGCTCATTGCCCGGGTGAAACGAGCCTTGGACCGTCAGGTGAAAGACGCCCAAATTCTTTCGTTCGGTCTTCTCAAGATGAACCTCACCGAGCGCACCGTGCAGTTCGACCGAAAAGCGATGAAGCTCAGCAAACGCGAGTTCGATGTGCTGGCCCTTTTTGTGAAGCGCGGCAACGGAATCGTTTCGCGCGACGAGATCTTAACCAAGGTCGATGAAGACTGCGAGATCATGGACCGCACCATCGACTCTTACATCTCCCACCTGCGCGCGAAGTTGAAGAAAGCGGGCGGGGAGAAGATAAAAATCGCGGCCGTTTACGGCGCGGGCTATCGCCTGGAGGAGAAGTGAGGCAATCCGCTCTCCTGCGAATTCTGCCCACCCTGGTTCTGCTGATCGTGGTGGTTTCGCTCGTCACGTTTCCGCTATTGCTCGCTCTGAACGCCCCAATGCGCCTGGAGAATCGCAAAACCATCCTGGAATCCATAGCGCGGTTTATCGATAGCCAGGGGCGGGACGGTCGTTCACAACAGGTGCAGCAGCTTGGCTTTCTCGGGAGAAACCTGAAGGTCCTAGTTTTCTCCGCTTGGTTGTTCGACGAAAACCGCAAAGTAATCGCCCCGGTCCGAGACGCCGACGAACTGCCCGAAGATTTTTCCCTGCTCCGTTTTCCGTCCGAGCCCGGCGAGGTGACGCAACACCAGGCGGCGTTCATGGATTTCGTGGCGGCGGTGCGGCTACCGGGAGAGCCCGCCCAGTATCTAGTGGTGAATCATCGTCGCGAGAAGAACAACTTTAGCCCGATCATTCGCACCGGCCTTTTCATTTTCGTTTGGGGTGCGCTAGTCACGCTACTCGTGGGCGGCAGCGTGCTCGTCATCGTGTTCCGCGCTAAAGAACGCGAGGCCTCGCACGTGATCGAAAGGCTGGCCGACGGCGATCTTGCCGCGAGATTCAAGATCTCGCGACTCGACGAGGCCGGTCGGCTGATGCTTTCTTTCAACGAGATGGCCGACGATATCGAAGCGCTCGTGCTCAAGCTGCGGTCCTCCGAGCAAAAACGCGCCGAGCTAGTGCAAGAGATCGGTCATGACCTGCGTACGCCCATCACGTCGGTACGTCTCAGCCTAGAAAGTCTCGATCTTCACTACGCCAAGATGAGTGCCGCCCAGCGAAAGGCGGCCATCCGCCACGGGTTACACGAGTTAAGCTACATGCACCGTTTGATCGAGTACCTGTTCATCCTTTCGAAGACGGGAGAGTCCAGCCACAACGTTTCGTTCCAGAAAATGGATCTCGCCCAGCTACTCGAGGACGAGATCGAATCGCGGCGTACCGGCAACGACGAGCTTACGTGGCGTTTCGACAAAAATGTGCGCGGCTCCACCGTACTGTGGGCCGATCCCTCGCTGATCTCCCGCATGGTCCGCAACGTGCTCGA
Source organism: Bdellovibrionota bacterium (assembly GCA_041736915.1). Classification (GTDB taxonomy): domain Bacteria; phylum Bdellovibrionota; class FAC87; order UBA2466; family UBA2466; genus JBGSST01. Next base: position 17,017 of record JBGSST010000165.1, on the reverse strand, counting down.
TAACTCGGTTAAGTACGCCAAACGCGAGGTGGTATGCAGCCTCGAGCAGCTCAGCGACAAAACGATGGCGTTGCACATTACGGACGACGGCCCGGGCCTATCCGCGAAGGGCGAGACCAATTCCGCGCAAACGCCCATCACCCCGGCCGAAGCCCTTAATCCCGAACAATCATTGGGCAAAGGGCTCAATATCATCCGCGCCATCGCGGCACTGCACGAATGGGACATCGAGTTCGGCGCCACGACCAAAGACGGCTCCGGCACCCGCGTCACCTTCCGCTTCCTCCCCGCCGCCCACGACACCCGCAAAGCGGCTTAAAGCCGAAAAGGTCCGGAAAAAGGTGCGGCCTCACTTTATCCAGGGACCATTTGCCCCGCCACCACCAGCCCAGCCCCCCGGCGCCAGGGTTATCCGTGGGGCCGTCCGAAGGCCGCCGAGACAACCTCACGCAGCGACCGCGCACGGCCCACGTCCCGCATTACGTTCACCACCTCCGCCAGCGCCAACCTAAACGGGTTCAAACTCCTCGGGCGATTCACCACGCCGTACACAATCTCCACGCCCCGCCGCTCTTCCGCGTAGGTGCCGAACAGCTTATCGAACCACATGATCACGCCGCCGAAATTCTTGTCGAGGTACTCTTCGTTGCGCGCGTGGTGCACGCGATGATTCGACGGGGTGTTCAGCAACCGATCGAGCAGCGGCAGCCGCGGCACTAGCTCGGTGTGCAGCCAGAACTGGTAAACGAGATTGAGGCCCAGCATCGCGAAAACCGCGGGCGGCGGAAAGCCTAACCAGATCAGCGGCAGCCAGAAAAGAAACGAGCCGGAGAGCGGGCCGGCCCAGCCCAGGCGGTACGCCGCGGATAGGGCCAGCTGGTGCGCCGTGTGGTGTACCGAGTGCGCCATCCACAACCAGCGCACCTCGTGACTCAGGCGGTGAGTCCAGTAATAGGTAAACTCGTTCAGAAGAAATAAGGCGACCCACGATAGCGGCCGATCCATCGGAATCGTACCGACGCGGTATTCCCACACGCCAGCCGCTAGGCCCAGCACTAAGCCGCCGGTAAGTCCGCGCAGCGCTCGCTGTCCCGTCGCGACTCCGAGCGAGGCCAGCGCTTCCCGCCAGTCGTAGGCCCGGCCGCGAATCCGGCGATAGAAAAATGCCTCGGCCAGCATGGCGAGCACGGCCAAGAGAAGGATGAGAGAACCATAAGGAACGAGCTTCATGTTTGACTCCACGTACGTACCGCAGTTTTGGAAACGATGGCTTTGACGCCAACTCCAGTATGACGGGCAACCCTGGTGGAATCCTGGCGGGCTAAGTAGCTAATTTCTTTAGGTGTTTAAGGAATGGTGAGCCGGCCAACTTAGCGTCGAGCGTGGAGGTGGCGGCCGCGCGGGTCAGCCCCTGCGCTTCCGTGTAAGCCCCTTCGAACAAGAGCGACGTCGCCCCCACCAGCAAAGAGGGAAAGGCGCCATCATCCTTCTCGCCGTAACCCACCACGAGCAGACGCCGCCACAGCGCCTTCATGGCCCGTTCGTAGTCGCGCTCGTAGTCTTTCCCCTTGAGTCCGGTCTCGGCTTTGAGCTCTTTCGTGGAAAGCGGAGAGTTCAGCTCCAGCGACGACAGCACGTCGCGCGAATTGCGGTCGAGCCTGCCTTCGGGATCGTCCTGAAGAAACCACAGCCTCGCCAGCGCCGCGGCGAAAACCTCTTTGGAGAAAAAAGTTGCGCGATCGCGGTACCACTTCGCGTAAACCACCGCCTCCGATCGCGACAGCTCTTCGCGCAAGTGCCACAGCTCCGCCACGCGGTTGTCGCTGCCGGAATCCCATTCCCAACGCATCTTCGACTTCGGAAAAAAACTCGACCACAACGATGCGGGCTCCGGCGCATTGTCGATGGGGTACACGAGCAACATGCCGGCCTTCTCGATATGGCGGATCGCTTTCGCTTTGGTCATCACCCCCACGATAATATAGGCTCATTACATGTCGGCCAATGCGATCCGAAAACTATCGCCTTTCTTGAGCCCCGGGCTCTTCCGGTTTCTGTGTAACTTTTATCCGCCGTTTCTGGCCGCGGGCATCCGCATCGTGCACATCGCGGGGGACTTTTCCCGGATCGTGGTCAACCTCGTGCCGTACGGTCTCAACATGAACTACGTCGGCACCCACTTCGGCGGCTCGCTCTACTCCATGACCGACCCGTGGTTCATGCTGATTCTGATGCAGAAACTCGGAAAGGGTTACATCGTGTGGGACAAGGGGGCGCGAATCGATTTCAAAAAGCCGGGGCTGGGCCGGCTCTCCGCGGAGTTTCACTTTTCGGACGCCGAGGTCGCCGATATCCGGGCTAAAGCGAATGAGCTGGGAAAGTACGTATTCGAGAAAAAGGTCGAGGTAAAAAATAACCAGGGTGAGGTCGTCACCCTGGTCGATAAGATCTTATACGTGCGAAAGAAAGAAGCTTAGAACTTCAGCTCTTCGACCTTTTCCTGCTTCTCGCGGTATTCCTTGGAAAGCTTCGCGGCTTTCGACTGGTATTCCACGCTGCGGAGATTCGTCTCGGTAAGGCGCTTCTGCGCTTCGAAGGATTCTTTCTCGAACTGAATCAAACCAATCTCGGCCGGCGACTTGAGTCCCGCCGATTGTACTGCCTTGGCCTTTTCAATTTCGTGGTTGAGCACCGAAAGCTTCAAGTTCTGCTCGGCGGCGGAAGTCATCTCCTTGGCGAGCTGCACGTTAGCCTCTTCGAGCTCCTGCTTCGACTCGGCGGCCTCGAGGTTGGCCTTCGCCAGCTCCAGCGAACGCTCCGCGGTCTTCCGGTTTTCCTTGGCCTGATCGAAGGCCACGTTGGCGTCGGTTTGGAACTTCACGGCCTTATTCTTCTGCTCGACCGCATCCTCGCGGGAGAGTCCCATGCGCGAGATGCGTTGCCGCTGCGCTTCCGGCAACTGCTCCACCAGCTCGCTATCGACCTTCAGCTCGCTCGAGGAGCAGGCAACGAGGGATAACGCGGTTAGAACGTAAACGATGATTTTTTTCATATGCAGTGCTTTTAACACACCGCTAGCCCCCGCTTCCAAACCATTTTTTTCGTGGCTATAGTCTCCTGATGCAATTTCCCCAATTCGACATGGCCGTCCTAGACAAGATCATCTGGAATAACACCATACTGGCCTGGCTCCTGTTTGTGGGCGGTTCGCTGTTCATCTTCCTCTTTCTACGCTTTCTGAAGTGGTTCTTGTCCGAGCGCCTCTTCAGTGACGACCGCGTGCGCAAGCTGAACGCGGCGAAAGCCGCTAACCTGGTGGTGCGTACTACCCGCACCTCGTTTCTCGTAGCGGTTTCTCTCTACGTAGCGGGATTTCATTTAGATCTGGGCGAACGGGCACGGGAAGCCATCGGTCCCGTCGTTACGTTTCTGCTGCTTTTTCAGTTCTGGAGATGGGGCTCGGAGCTCATCGAGTTCTTCGTGAACGACATCGGACTAAAGTCCGTAGCCGATGACGGAGCCAAGCAGACCACCCTTCATGCGATTAGCGTAGCCGTCAAAATTCTGTTGTTCGTCACGCTGGTAATTCTCGGGCTGGACCGGATTGGCATCAACGTGACGCCGATCGTAGCCGGTCTCGGGGTGGGCGGTATCGCGATTACCCTGGCCCTGCAGGCCATCCTCGGCGACGTGTTCGCCTCCATTATCATCGTGCTCGATAAGCCGTTCGTAATTGGGGACTTTATCGTAACGGACAACTTCTCGGGCACCATCGAAAATATCGGGGTGAAAACGACGCGGGCCCGCAGCGTAAACGGCGAGCTGCTCATTTTCCCCAACGGTAACCTGCTACAAAGCCGGCTAAGGAACTACAAGCGCATGACCGAGCGCCGGGTCGTGGTGAATGTCGGCGTTCGTTACGACACCCCAGTAGCGAAACTGAAACAGATTCCGTCGCAAACTGAGGCAATTATCAAGGCCCAACCCAATACGCGATATCAGCGCACGCACTTGAACGAACTAAGGGACTCGTCCATCAACTTCGAGATCGTGTACTCGTACCTGTCCCCGGATTTCGACAAACACATCGCCGTTCAGGAACAGATCCTATTGAGGCTCTTAGAGCAGTTTGAAAGCGACGGCGTGGGAATTGCCTTCCCTACACGAGAACTCGTGTGGCAGGAAAAAGCCACGCCGCCGGAATTCAAAGTGGAAGAAGTGAAGGGTTAGATCTTCACCGACAGTGCCGGCATACATTCGGCAAAGTGGAAAAGCTCGCTGCCCTGCCGGCAAGCCGAGCAGAAACGGTCGAACTGTGTGTGCGCAAGAAACTCGCGCTGACACAAATTGCAGGGGCGATGCGACGGCTTGATGCGGCCACGGCGACCGTTGCGATATACGGGCAAACGAGGGGCTCGGGTGTGAACGGTTTTAGTTTGAACGGCGACAGACATTGGTTACCTCCATTGTCTTTGTCTCAAGTAGTGACTGGCTCTGTAGGAGATACGATTCACCGGCCTGGCCTGTGACGTAGCTAAAATTTCCTACCGTTGTCATAAGCTGATGACTGTGCACGTTCGGGGCCAAATCAAAGCGGGAGCGGACACTATCTTTAGGGGAGTACGTCTTTCGAATACCCGCGCAGTTCGCGTGAGAGCGAGAACTTGATGCGGCACGCTGACTTGGCGCACCATACGCTCCCGCGCTGTCCAGAAAGCGACAGCTCCTTGTTTTCGTAGCGGGCCTTCTCCAGCAGCTGAAGGATCTTCTGCGAATCTTCGCGGCCGAACACCAGACTGGCTTCCACATTCTTCTCGGTGGTGGTGCTGTCCTGGCGACGATATGTCGCTTTGGCTGGTACCAATAAGGGACAGGCGTGTCCGTCGCAGTCCACTTCCTGCTTCTGGTTTTCGAGCGTGATGGTTTTCTCACTCGAGGTTTTGAACGCCTCGTGCAGCTCGCGCAGGTCATCGCGGTCTAGTGCGAGCTCACCTTGCGTAGTGACCCACACCGCTTTCTCGGCGCAGGCGGTGAAGAATAAGAAGGGGAGAACGGTGAAGGCGGTGAAGAGGCGTTTCATTCCGCTAGTGTACGGGAACTCACGCCGCAACGGCATTAGGCATGGCGTCGATAAAGGCGCCGCGCAGTTCGGAGAGAAGCAACTCGCGCTGCTCGCGCGTGAGATTGCGAATCTGCAGCCCTAGCAGATAACGGCCCCCGCCCAGCGCCCGGCCCCAACGGACCTCGCAAACGAGCGGTAGCAACCCCTGCTGCATCAGCCGCGCGCGAAGCTGGCCGTTGTCCACATCGACGTTGAGGTTCATCGTGACGCCAACGCCGAGGAAACGATCGAACTTCACGGCTAAGCCGCTCTCGGAAAAGTTGTGTAGAAAGCCACTACCCTGATTGCCACTGACCTCTACCGAGTAACCGTGTGGCAGGTTCCAGCGCATCTCCTTGCGCGCTACCTTTACGAAATCACGGTGGGCCGCAATGGCTTGATTGCGTAGGTCGGGCTGGTCCTGCACCGGATCGCACTCGTAAGCTTCCACCAGCTCGGTGCTGTGCTTTACCGACACGTAACGGCGTTTCAGGGTGAGCTCCGTCGAGTCGAGCTTCACGAGCATGTCGCGGGTCGTGGCGCCGAGCAGGATGCAGTACGGATCGCAGGAGTTCTCCAAAAGCTTGGCGTGGCTGACCGCCCCCCCAATCAAAGTGAGATCCATTCGGTCGCGCGCGGCGAGATCGCCGATGTACGCGGCGCCGGTGTTGATGCCGATGCGCAAGGGGAACACGGGCTCATTCGATTTCCGGTTCTCCACGCTCTGGCGCAGACTTTCTTTCTGAATCGCAATGGCGCAGCTCAAGGCTTGATCGGCGTGCTGCGAGAGCGGCTTCGTGCCGTCACACGGATAACCGAAGAAGGCCAGCATGCCCTCCCCCGTCAGATTGGCGACGACGCCGCCGTAGCCGTGAACCGTATCCGTCAGCCACCGCATCGTCGTGCGCAAGGCACCGAACGTTCGGTCGGGGGTAAGCAGCTCCGCGGCCGCCGCAAAGCCCGCAACGTCGATGAACATCATCGACACTACCGCCCCGGTTGGTTCGGGATGGAAGCGAGCTTGGGAGTTCACCACGGCGCCAACACGTCCGGGAGGCAAAACCCCGTTTAGGGCTTCGCGCAACATCGCGCGACGCTCGAGGCCTCTCGTCCGCCGCCAGTGGTACAACGGATAACTACAGGCCAAAAACGATAACGTGCTCCACACCCAAGGGATTTCGATCCCTTTGTTGGCGAAGGCCCAGGTGCCGGCGGCTACGATCCACACCGCGCCCAAAAACATCGACGGGTAGAACGCCACCGGGGGCAAGAAGTAAGCGAGCAGTCCACCAATCATCGCGCAGATCATCACCAAGCTGAAAGCGTACGGCATTACGGACATCGTTTTGCCCGACAGCATTCCGTTGATGGCCGCCACCAGACCATACCCGCGCGGGATATTTCCCACCGGCGTATCCAGGTAGCGGTCGCGGCCCGGGAACACGCGGGGCATCAGCACCACGATGGCCTCTTTCGGAAGCTCTAGCGACTCACGCCCGCGGATGCGCTTGGCTAGGTCGATGAGCGAACGGGTACGCGTTCGATAGGTAGCGGGCTGATTCCAATCAACGAGCTGCGAAAAGTCAGCGCGCGAAACCACCGGCTTTCCATCTAAAGTCAGTTTCCCGTCAGCCAGTCCGCGTTTCTTCGCCAGAAACAAAGGGGCCGAGGGAACCACGTGCTCGCGGTCGAGCCGGTGGAACAAGGGCAGATACCCGTCATCGAAAACTTCGAGCGTACCCAGGCCGGCAAATGCCTCGCGCAAGGGCGACGGGGGACCAATCAGCTTGGCCGGACGATGGGGCAAATCTTTGACGCTGTCGAACTGATCGGGAAAGCCGGGCTTACCCGTGCGCAACAGCTCGAGCAGCTGATAAGCGGTCGCCGTGGGGTGATACTCCAGCTCGGGGTCGACGGTTCCCGAGGTGGCGGTCACTCCCGCGATCACGGGATAAGGAAGCTGCTTGATGGTCTTCGCCAAGGCGTCCATCCCCGGCAGGTCTTTCATGTGAGAAAAGTCGGAATCGATCAAAACGGCCTGCGGACTCTCCGGCGCCAGCCCCTGTAAGATGCGTCCCCAGTCGGCGGGCGAAAGGTCATAGTCGCGCACGGCCTGAAACGAGGCCTCGTCGAACGTGTAGATCTGAATGCGGGGGTCGAGCACCGGCTCGCGGCTCATCTTCGCGCGCAACGCAAAGTTGGCGGGGCGAATGAACTTCTTTTGCAGGTCACTGCCAAAGTTACTCGCGCGAATGCCGATGATGACCGACGCCGTTACCAGCACCGCGATCACGGCAAACAGTCCCGGCAAGTCGGGGGCGTAGTACCACCGGTAAACCGGAGAGGCCTGATGCGACTGGGGCTCGGTTTTATTTTCCTGGCTCACGCCACTTTATCGGTGAAAAACCCCGAAACCTTTCGAGAATCCCTATTGTGCAAAACTCGTGAATTAGTTACATCTAATGCAGCGCAGCAGTTCATGGGGTCTTTATTGCTTAAGTGCCGGTCATTATTTACGGTTCTGGTTCTTACCGGAATCTTCTTTCCCGCTTTCTCGCGGGCGGTGGAGACCTCCACCCCGGCCACCTGCGCTGCCAAAATTGGGCAACCCAAGCGAGTGGCCATCGTAGCCGCCGTTTCCTCCGGCTCCGCCATCGCCCCCCGCTTCAAGAGTAAGGGCATCGAGTCCGTCCACGTCATGCCCAAAGAAGGGCTACCGAAGGGCTACGAGGTAGTGGAGGGTGACTTCGTTCAGCTCATTCCGTTTTCCGAAAGCCTCGACGAAATCGTGGCGCAGCTCAAGGCCCAGGGCGTGACGGCGGTGATTGCCGGCTCGGAGATGGGGGTCGAGCTCGCCGATCAGCTCAGCGAAAAGATGGGCCTACGTACGAACGGCACGCGGCTCAGCGCCGCCCGCCGCAACAAGTTCGTCATGCAGGAGACGATCAAAGCATTCAAGACCGCGCGCTATCCCGATGGGGTGCCCGGCATTCGCCAGCGGCTCGTCAAAACGGTGGATGAGTTTCGTGCGTGGCACCGGCAAGAGAATGAAGGAAACTTTCCCGTCGTCATCAAGCCCTACTTGAGCGCCGGCACCGACGGTTTGTACATCTGCGAGAACGAAGAGCAGGTTGAGCAGGCACTCAAAACCCTGGTCGGTAAAATGTCGTTTCTCGGCGTGGAGAACGATGCCCTGCTCGCGCAGGAGTACCTCAATAACGGAACGTTCGAAGAGGGCGGCAAGAAGATCGTCGTTCCCGGTACGGAGTACGTGGTCGACGGCATCAGCGTAGACGGCAAGTTCATCGTGACCGACGTGTGGCGCTACCACAAAACGCTCATCCGTCGTCCCGAGGGCGGCCTATCCAACATTTACGACTACGACGAGCTGATGGACTTCAACGATCCTTTGGTGAAGCAGCTGGTGGCTTACGCCGAAGATGTGCTGGGCGCCCTGGAGATCAAGAACGGCCCCTCGCACATGGAGATCATGATGACCAACCGGGGTCCCGTGCTAGTGGAAGTCGGCGCCCGGCTCATTGGCGGCAACTCCCACCTCGCGGTAGAGGCCGGCACCGGCGTGAACCCCATCGAAGTTTTCTACGAGGCCTACTTCGACCAGGAGGCCTTCCTGAAACGCTGGAAGGAAAAACCGGCGCAACGGAAGAAGCACACGTGGATGACCCAGCTCATCGTGCACGTCGGCGGCAAGCTCAAGGCGATGCCGGGGCTCGCGGCGCTCAAGAAGATTACCGGGCTCGTCCACCTCGATATGCACGCGCACGTGGACGAAGACCTTCCCAAGACGATCGATCTACTCACCTCCCCTGGCCAGCTCATCCTCTCGCACGAGGATCAATCCGTGGTGAAAGCGGGGCACGGTCAGGTACGTCAGCTGGAAAAGGGCGAGCTCTTTACGGTCGAGTAATCAGATCTGCATCTCGATACCAAGCGAATGCGCCGTGAACGGACGGTTCAGGAACTGGCCGCGTGGGTCGGCGCCCGAGAAGTAGTTATAGAAGAAGCGGAACGAATGGTACGGCTCCAGCGGATCGTTCAGCGCAATGCCTAAGTGAAAATTCACCGACCATTTCGCGGCGGCCGCTTCGTCGCGCCACTGCAGGTCCATCGCCGTAAACGGCGTCAAACGGCCCACCCTCCACGGCATGAAATAGTGACCGCCCCATTGCAGCCCCCACACCGGCAAAGCGGGCTGCGAGTGCACGAGCCAGCTGAGCCCCGAGTAAAGATGCAGCCCCAGCACCGGCGCGTACCCCACGCGGCCGATGAACGACTCACGGCTGTACTTGATGGGGGCCGCCCCGGGGTTACCGTCTCCCAGATGCGCCGAGATATGGGTCATGCGGAACTGGTACTGCCAGTCCCCCTTGTTCCACTCCGCGAAGAGTCCGAACAGCCCGTCCATCGTTTCGAGCGGAAACGTGCCGTTGGGCCCCTGCCGCAACGAGAAGTTGCCCGACCCTTCGATGCCGAACTGAAACTGCTCGTTGATGAAGGGGTCGCCGTCGAGGTCCACCCCGAGAATCGAAAAGTAATTACCTACCGCCGCCCGGATGCGGCTACCGCCGTCAAAGAGCATGGCCATGCGGATCTCTTTGGGGTCCGCAAAGGTTAGCGGAAACGGGCGACCCTTCGGCACCCACTCGATACTGGAGGCAAACGCGGACACGGAGAGCAAAAGGCCAGGCAGCAATAATACGAGACGGCTAAGTCTCATGGAGAGCCTCACGATGATGTAATGACTTTGATTGTAGGATTTTTTTGCGGGCTACGCCGGCGGCGGAGCTTACAAGAGTAGCGTCAAACCGAACTGGTGTTCCATGCCACGCGATAAATTTTGGAACTCGACCGCGTAGTGCAACGAAAGCTTGGGCGAAATGAAACTAAGGCCACCCGTCCACGCCGCGAACGGCGTCTTGGGAAGAAAGTAATAGCCACCTTTGAGGGCGAAGTAATAGGGCGACACGAACTCCATGCCGAACCCGACCTGCTTGGGGTCGATCCCTTTTTGCGCGACGGCCGAAGCCGAGAAGAAAAGCTGGTTCTTGTAGTTCAAGCGCATGCCGGCCGCGAGCTCGCGGTTCATGGCCATGGCGTCGTTACCGCCCAGGGTATTTCGCAAAGTGAGACCAAAAACGAGGTACTGAAAATTCGCGAGCAGCCAGAGATCCGCATCGGTCAGTTTGGCTTCGTTGCCCAGCGTATCGGGACCGGCTACGTACTTACCCGAAACGCCCAGCCCCAGGGTGTCGGAGATACGGCTGGCCAGGTTCACGCGGCCGCCCTGCGTACGGGCGCCTTCTACGCCACGGCGGAAGTAAGCTAGCCCCCCGCCCATCCCTTCCGTTTTGGTATCGAGAATCGAGACGGCGAAGTTGTTGAACCCCTGCATGGAGGCATCGAGGGCATAAACTTGGGTGAAGGTGCTTCCGGCCGGGTTGGAAAAGAGGCTGTCATTCAGCACGTTTCCGCCGGTCAGCGACTGCCCCTGGGCCTTCTCCTGCAAAGGTACATAGTCGACCGCGGCATGGGCCGGTAATGCTGCCAGAACGCCTAGAATGAGGGAAAAGCCGAAACGGTGCATGGAGTCTCCAGGGGTCAGATAGCCTAATTGTGGGGACGGATCAGCTGAAAAAGTGTGATGAGGATAGGGTTGGCTACTGTTTACCAATTTACCGCTCTACGGCCGGAAAATAAAGGCAGCCCGCCCCGTATTCCATCGGTGGACTCATTCAACCACCGCGCATACAGCCTGTGGCATCCGACTTGCTCTACTACGTAGACTCGGTGGGATCTTTAGATCTCCCCCGAACCTTAGGATGGTTTATGCGGAACGTATTTTATAAAAGTTTGCTCGCGGTAGCCCTAATTCCGTCGCTCAGCTTCGCCTGTGGCGATTACTGCGATTACGGCTCTAGCTACGACTACGGTAGCTCCTACGATTACAGCTACGACTATAGCTACGATTCAGCCTGGTCGGGCATGTACCAAACGGGCGGCTACGACCTCTACTCGACGGCGTACGACATCTACCAAACGACTTACGATGTGGATATTACGACGACGACCTATATGCCAATTTACGGCTCCGACATGGGTTACGGCGGCGGTTGTGCTTCGGTGCTCACCCCCTGCGGTGGTGGTTACGAGAACCCGAACTTGTGGAACGATCCGTACGCGCAGCCGATGCCGATGTATCCGGACTTGGGCGTGATCCCGCGGGATCCGAACCAGCCCCCGCCGTTGGACCCCTTGCCTTACGATCCTTTCATGCCGATTGCGAACATTCCGGGCATGCCGCCCGGAGGCAACTTCATCCCGCGCGACCCGAACCAGCCGTGGTTCCCGCCGATGACGCCGCCGTTTACGCCGATGAACCCGTATCCGCCGATTGCGATGTTCCCGAACATGCCGTCGAATCCGATCAATACGTGGCCGATGAATCCGATTCAGCCTCCCGTGCAGCCGCCGGTAGTGGTTCCCAACCCGATTCCGTCGGTTCCGGGCACCCCTCCTTCGGGCGGCAACGTGCCCCGCGATCCGCGCACGACTTACAATCCGCCCACGACGCCGCCCACCTGGGGTGGCTGTGACAACGTGATTGTGATGTGCCCGTCGGGTCCGGTGACCCGTCCCACGCCGAACATTGGTGGCACTCCGGTAGTCGTTGGCCAGCCCGTTCCGGTGAACAACCCGACGGTGCCGAACAACCCGACGCCGACCAATTTTTCTCCGACTCACAATACGCCGGGCTCGGCCCCGCAGCGGAACGAAGTTCCCCGCGGTGCCCGGGCTTACCTGCGGACCCGCTGAGACGGAGAGGGCGATTGAACAAGGCTTCCGGGCCGAAAGTCCCGGATTAAAACCGAGGTGGTAACCGGATGGGGATTCGAGACCTTGCCTCCCCCCCTGGATCTATGCCCCGAAACATAGATTGGTCTTGAAGCAACGTCTGGTTACCACTACCGTTTTTGGGTACGGGGTTAAAGCGACGCCAGTTGGCTGGCCGTTAACTAAACAAGCCCTTCCCCCGCCGGCCTAGGTCGGGGTTTTCCTTGATTTTTGATCGCTAATGAACGACAAAATGCGTTTGAGGGTTGAACATGACTAAGTCTGAAAAAGCCGAAGTAGAAAAACTGAAGCAGCTCCTCGAGAAACAGCTCAAGGATCTGCAGTCCGATATCGCGCGCGACCGGCAACCCGTCAGCTCGCCCGCTTTGCCGGATATCAACGATCAAGCCACTCTCGAGTCCGAGCGCAGCTTCGAGCTCCGCATCAAAGACCGCGAGCGCAAGCTCGTCGGTAAGGTGATGGAAGCGCTGAAGAAGATCGGCGACGGCTCGTACGGCGTTTGCGAATCCTGCGGCGATGCCATCGGCATCAAGCGCCTGAAGGCCCGCCCGGTTACGTCCTACTGCATTAACTGCAAGTCGGAGATGGAAGCCGAGGAACGTCGCGAAGAGCAGGCCCAGCCGGCTGCCTCCAGCGAGAGCACGATCTCGTAAGTCTCGCCAGAGAGTCTCAATCGATTCACACTTTTGAAAAGCCGCTCCTCATGGGGGCGGCTTTTTTATTTCACTGCGTCATCCCTCAACTACCTCCTACGTCCGTCGCTAAATTCGGGTATCATTAAAGGTAGCTTTCCTTTTCAATCCTCCCCGCAAAAAACCCATAAAAGTAGAGACGGCTAATGAAAATTCGACCGTATTTGATCTCGACCTCAGTGACGGCGATCTGTGGCGTAGCGCTTTCCGCCCTGGGATTTCTCGCGATACTCGGCTGGCATTTGCACCACCCGAGCTGGACGGAAATGAACGCCGGTTACGTCGGCATGGTCTACAACGCCGCGCTGATGTTTTTAATCGGCGGGGCGGTGCTGGTAGCGCGGGTCTTTCACAAGAAGGCCCCCTGTTTGTGGGCCGGCCGGATAGTGTCGGTAGTGGCCCTGATAAGCCTCTTCGAACATCTCTTTCAGTCGAAGACGGGCATCGACCAGCTCTTCTTCAACCACACGTTGCGACTGGAAAGCGCCCATCCTGGACGAATGGCGACCAACTCGGCGATGGCGTTGCTGCTTTTCGGTGTGGGTTTGATTCTCGCCGGTAGCGAGAAAAAGATGTCGGGCAAGAATCTGGGGCTGGGGCTTTGCGGAGTGCTCACGCTGATCTTCGGCGCCGATGCGTTGCTAGGCCACTACGCGCAGGTACAGATTGCGTTCCGTTGGGGCAGCGTGCCGATGGCGCTGAACACCGCGCTGGCGTTCTTCCTGGGCGGAGCCGCGCTGCTTTCGTTCCTGGGCCGCCACGCCCGCGAAGAAGGGATCTTTTCTCCGCGCTGGCTCTCGGCCATCGCCGGAACGTGTGCCTTCGTTTACGCCGTCGGCCAGTGGCAAACGCTGGTTTCGCGCGAGCATCTGGCGATTGCCCGTTCGGCCAGCCTTTACAGCTCGCACTTCGCGCGCTTCATCGAGATTCGTTTGCAACAGGAGTTCGCGTCCGCCGCGCGCCTAGCGCAAGAGATTGGCGATCGCGACATTCCGCGCGAAGCTTGGGAAAAAGAGATGAAGGCTTTCTTCTACGATCGCCCTTACCTGCTCGGCACCGAGCTAAAAGACGGTAGCTGGTCGCGCGTCATCTCCACCGGCCGCGGTAAAGTGGCGTTCACTCCCGTGGGCAAGCAAGAAGAGTTTGCCCACTACGGCCGCACCAAGACCCGCTTCTTCCGCACGGAAGGCAACCGGCCCGCCACGATTGAATTCGCGGTACCCGTGCAAACGTCGGGCAAGCAGAGCCGCTACCTAGTGACGGGGCTCAATGCAAACGCGTTCATCGCCAACGCGCTCACCACTTGGTCTTCACCACGCTACGCCATCTCCGTAACGGCCGGTTCCGAAGAGATCTTCACCACGCCGGGCGCGATGCGCAGCACGCGCCGGGCAGAGTCGCAGATATCTTCGGTAACGTTGGATGGCGTGCACTGGTTCGTACGCGTACGCCCCACGCAAACCGAATACGCCGCCTTCCGCAGCTACCTGCCGGAAGTGGTCTTCACTTTCGAAGCCCTCTTTGCCCTATTCGTGTTTCTCTCGCTGCGTGCGGGAGAAACGCGGTCGCGTCTAAGCACGCTGATGAACGCCATCGAAGACGGCATCATCGGTATCGAGCTCGACGGCAATATCGGCGCCTGGAGCCGCTCGGCCCAGCGCATTTACGGTTACAAAGAGAGCGAAATTTTAGGAAAACCGTTCTCCACCATCTTCTACGACGACTGTAAGAACGACGCCACGGCCTCGTTCGAGAAAGCCAAGAGTGCCGAATCGATCAAATGCAAACTCACCGGCCGCAACAAAGCGGGCGAAGCGATCAACTTGTCGATGATGCTCAACCCGATGAAAGACGGCTTCGGCCAGATCATCGGCGTTTCCGCCATCACGCGCGACATCTGGACGCAGGCGCAGAAAGACGAGTGGCGTAAGCGGAACGAAGCGAACGCCGCGGCCGACGACGAAAAGAAAGTCGCGTAGGCAAAGGACTAAGGAAGATAGTAGATGAGCCCGGCCGCGAGGCCGGGCTGCACTCGCGTCGTATTTCCCAACGCAATTCCCGCCTCGGCATCCAGCACGAAGCTGAACTCCGGAGAAATACCGACCGCGAGACTCATCGCGGGGCCCGCGCGAAACCGGAACTCGCCCGCCGACGAAGAGTCGGAGTTTAGGGCGCTGATCTGCGCAATCCCGTACTCGCCGCGCGCCACCGCGCCGACCAACAGCCGCGCCTTACGGCCGGTCCAAACGCCGTAGTACCCGCCCACTCCGGCTTCGAGAATATGCTGGGTCACGCCCGCGCTGCCCTGCGATTCCCTTTTTTGAAAGTAACCGAGCGAGGGTACCACGAAGATATCTTCCATTACCGCCATGCGCGTGAAGAAGCGGCCGCCCCAAAAGAGCTGCAGCCCCGCTAGATCACTCTGCGTTTTGTTGGCCCGGCCCATGGTGCCGATTTCAAAGCCGATGCCCAGCGCCGAAAGCTTATTGGATTTCCGCTCCGTTGAGCTTGCGCCATTCAACGAGCTACCCGTACGCGCCGGTTTTACGGCGGCCACGCGAACCGGCTCCGGACGGGCCGCCACGGCGGGGAGTGGCATCAGGGGAACGGCCTGGCGAGCATATCGGGCTTGCCGCGCGAACGAGGGTGAAACCGCCAAAGTCAGCGTAAGCACCGCCACTGCGTAACGGAAGGTCATAGGCCACCTCCCGCTTGCAGGTACTTCGTGTAAATCTGCTGAATCTGCGCCGCGCGCGAGCCCGCGGCCTGCGCATGGCACCGCATGATACCTTCGAACGAAAAGCTATAGAGAGATCCACTCTTCACGTGGCTGCACGACGACAGTGTGCTCATCATCAACGACAACGCTTTGCCGTTCTCTTCGGGGCCGATCGCCTGGCCGATTTCGTAGTTGATGGCGGCCAACACCGCTCCACCCTCGTGCGAGTCGTAGTTCTGTCCCGTCTGCATCGACTGGTAGATCGCGCTCGTTAGGTACTTGGGCCGGGTGAGGTCGCGGTCCTCGCCAGGGAACGTGCACAAAAAGAACGTGGGGTCGCCGGTAGCGAGGTAGCCGAAATAATCCGCTAGCCCTTCGTCGATGGCCGCCAGGGCAAGCTCGCTCGCGCCGTCGGCCACCTTGTCGTAGTCCGGAAACACGTTCTGAAAAACCAAATGACTGTACTCGTGCACCATGATGCCTAAGTTCAGCCCGAGCGGCATCTCCGAGATCTCATCGTTGGGGTAGCTGATGAGGTAGTTCAAAATTGTGCCGTCGGCTTTGCGGCTGGGGTAGTACTCCGCATTGTCCGTGACGTGGGGCTCGCCGGGGGCATCGGTGCGATGAGCGTCCGCGATGATGAACGATCGCGCCGCAAAAGTGGGGTCGTTGTTAAGAAAATCGGCCGCCGGATTTAGACGGGCGTGAAGCTTGTAGCCCACTTCGGTCGCGTAGTAGAGGCTGGCGCCGAGCAGGCTGCGGAAATCGGAGGCTACGTAACCGTCGGAGCCTTTGACGAACTGAGTGTCGATCGAGAAAAAGCCCGCGCCCGTTTCCAGGGTTTGCGGGTTGGCATCGATGTCGCCATTGAACATCACGACCTTGCCCAAACGCCCCGAAAGCGAAGAAAGGTCCTGCAAAGTCTCCAGCTGAGCGCCGGCAATGCGGTTCAGGCAACGCTGGCCCGTGATGGGCTGCACCACGCGGACCGCCACGGGTCCCGACGGAATCGCGTTGGAGCAGCCGGCTAATGCCAGCCCCGCCAACAAGTACGTTCCATATTTATAGCCACTAACCACTAACGCTCCACACTTCACTACGGTTTGCCCTCTATAGAGCAGGAGGCGTGCCACGGCGGGGGCCGTATTCCGGGCGTTGCGAACTGGCTGAATACGGGGCGAGTCCCCAAGTGACGCCGCTAATTGTCACCCGAGTGTTTTAGGCTTACGCTTTAGCCCACATGAATTATTGGCATCAGCCGGATATCAGCCCGGTAATTTGGCACATCGGTGGACCCTTCATGATTCGGTGGTACTCGCTGCTCTACGTCGGCGGGTTCATGGTCGGCCGAGCGATTTTGAAGCACCTTTCCAAGGAAGACCGTTTCCTCTTCACCTCCGAAGACGTCGACCAGCTCATCGTGTGGCTGCTCGTCGGCTGCGTCATCGGCGCGAGGCTCATTTACTGCCTCGTTTACGATCCGAGTAACACCTTCTCCGACCCTCTCTACGTTTTTCAGATCTATAAGGGCGGGCTGTCGTTTCACGGCGGACTACTCGGCGTGATGGCGGCCGGCTACCTGTGGGCACGCCAGAAAGGGATTCCGTTTTGGAATCTCGGCGACGCCATGGC
>JBGSST010000162.1:0-2890 GCA_041736915.1 Bdellovibrionota bacterium | reverse complement strand
CTTCACCCAATTTGATGTCGGTTCCGCGGCCCGCCATGTTGGTGGCGATGGTCACGGCCCCTCTGGCGCCGGCGTTGGCGACGATCTCGGCCTCACGCTCGTGCTGTTTGGCGTTCAGGACATTGTGCGGAATGCCCTTCTTTTTGAGCAGGCCGGCGAGCAATTCCGACTTTTCGATCGAGATGGTACCGACGAGGACCGGCTGCCCTTTTTCGTGCAGCTCGGCGATCTCATTGCATACCGCTTCGTACTTACCCTTGGTGGTCTTGTAGACGACGTCGTCGTGATCTTGCCGGATCATCGCGCGGTTGGTCGGGATGACCATCACTTCGAGGTTGTAGATGTTGCCGAACTCGGCCGATTCGGTATCCGCCGTACCGGTCATGCCGGACAGCTTTTTGTACATGCGGAAATAGTTCTGAAAGGTCACGGTAGCCAGCGTCTGGTTCTCGTTCTCGATGACCACGCCTTCTTTGGCCTCGATCGCCTGGTGGAGACCATCGCTCCAGCGGCGGCCCGGCATCAGGCGGCCCGTGAACTCATCCACGATGATGACTTCGCCCTCTTTGACCACGTAGTCGACGTCGATGTGGTACATCGCGTGGGCGCGCAGCGCCTGGTGCACGTGGTGCACGTACTCGATGTGCTCGGGGGCATAAAGGTTGGTGATCCGCAGCGACTCTTCGACCTTGTTCACCCCTTCTTCGGTGAGGGCGGCGGTCTTCGACTTTTCGTCGATCGTGAAGTGCGTCTCTTTTTGGAGCGCCGGAATAATCCGGTCGATCTGGTAATACTTTTCCGAAGAGTCATCGGTCGGACCCGAGATGATGAGCGGCGTACGGGCTTCATCGATCAGAATGGAGTCCACTTCGTCGACGATCGCGTAGTTGAGCGTGCGCTGAACGTAGTCTTCCAGACGGAACTTCATGTTGTCGCGCAGGTAATCGAAACCGTATTCGTTGTTCGTGCCGTACGTGATGTCGCACGCGTAATTCGCGCGGCGCTCTTGGTCATTCAAGCCGTGCACGATGATGCCGACCGTAAGCCCCAACGCCTTATAAATCTGCCCCATCCATTCGCTATCGCGCTTGGCGAGGTAATCGTTCACCGTCACGACGTGAACACCCTTGCCCTCGAGCGCGTTCAGGTAACAGGGAAGGGTGGCGACCAGCGTTTTACCTTCACCGGTGCGCATCTCGGCGACGCGGCCATTGTGTAAGATCATGCCGCCGATGAGCTGCACGTCGAAGTGGCGCATGTTCAAAACGCGGCGAGACATCTCGCGGCAGACCGCGAAGGCTTCCGGCAAGATGTCGTTCAGCGTGGCCCCCTTGGCCAACTGCTCGCGGAACTCGACCGTCTTGTGGGCCAGCTGTTCCTGGGTCAGCTTCTGCAGGGCCGGCTCCAGGGAGTTGATCTTCTCCACGATGGGCCGCAGCCGTTTGATTTCGCGGTCGTTTCGGGAACCAAAAATCTTCTTCGCAACGGTCTGAATCATGAAATGTCCTCAGCTAACTCAACGCAGCACTATACCATACTGAGTTCAAATGGCAGCAGAGAGGTTAGCCTTTTTGCCAAATGGTTTGGGCATCTTGCACCAGCCCCCTAAGCTCGTTGGCGAAGCGGTCCGTGGCGGCGTTCAGATCCTCGGAAGCCTTGATGGGAAAGGGTTTGCCGACGTTTACGACTACACGGTGCCCCCGGCCCGTAAAGAGCGACCCGGGCGGGGCAATGGGGAAGGTCCCAAAAATTCCCACCGGAAGCAGGGGCTGACCCGAAGCCTGGGCCAGGCGAAAGGCCCCCTTTTTGAGCGGCTGCAGCTCCCCCGTGCGGGTCCGCGTGCCTTCGGGAAAGATGACGACCGAGCCGCCGGTCTTTAAGCCCTCTTCCACCTCCCGCATCACGTTCAGGTCCCGCGTGGAACGGTCGCGCTTGATGAAGTAGCACCCCATGCGCCGCATAGCGGCCCCCATGACCGGCACGC
Organism: Bdellovibrionota bacterium; assembly: GCA_041736915.1. Taxonomy (GTDB): domain Bacteria; phylum Bdellovibrionota; class FAC87; order UBA2466; family UBA2466; genus JBGSST01. The sequence continues at coordinate 906 of JBGSST010000162.1, read as the reverse complement.
GGCCTATTTCCGCCTTGGAGAGCCAGGCGTAGGGGCGGTTGAGCGAAGCCAGCACCACGATGTCCCAGATACTGGAATGGTTGCTGGCAATGATGTAGGTGGTGGCGGCGTCCCAGTTTTCCATGCCGTACGCCGTCACGCGAATGCCCATTAGCCGACACAACCCCTTGCCCCACCAGTAGTGGCCGCGAAAGCCCTGCCGCTTGCTGTGCAGGAACATGACCCAGCACCACATCGCCGCCAAGAAGGTGTAAAAACCACCGAGCAAAATGAAGAGCTTCGCCATCACCCCGGTATAGTGCGAACGGGCCGGGGGGGTGTAAATATTTTCGTGATTAGTGGGGATAGTGAGCGTCGACGCTTTGGATGGTGAGCACGTCGCGGTGGCCCAGATAAAGTCGGCTACCGTCGGGAGAAAGGTAGGCTCTCCCGTACTTCTCGCCCAGCGGGTGGGCCTCGCCCAGCGTCCCACCGGTGAGATCGTAGCGGCGCAAGAAAGCCTGCGGATACTGGCCAGTGAGCAAAATCGCCTCTGTGCCGTCGGGTCGAAGCTTTAGATCTTGGATGTGCTCACTTGAATTCAAGGGCAGGCGCCGCGCTTGATATGCGGTGCCGCCGTGCTGGACGAGGACCACGGAATCGCTTGAATCGTAACCGATCATCGCCCGCGCGTTGGCCACGGGTTTGAACCTAGCTAGGTTTAAACCCCTGGCCTTGGGCGGAATGTCGTGGGAGATTGCATCGCCGTAAGTTTCGAAATTATGGTCGGCCCCGAGGCGCGCTCGCACCACTGTCTCGGTAGCTCCCCGCCGCGTAGTAAAGACCAGATCGCCAGTCCCATCGACCGTAGTCCAGGCATAAATTTCCCCGTGCGTTTCCACGGCGCTGGTGTTGAGCGGGGTGTTG
>JBGSST010000094.1:0-14796 GCA_041736915.1 Bdellovibrionota bacterium | reverse complement strand
CGCGTCGGCGACACCGTCACTTACAGTCTCGCAGTCTCGGTTCAAGAAGGTACGGTCGACTCTTTCCAGATTCGCGACACGATGCCGGCAGGCCTCGAGTTCGTAGAGTTCGACGCGATCACGCCGGCTTCGGGCGCGGGTGGCTTCACGTACACGGCGCCCACCGCAGGGAACGCTCCGACGGTCGGCGCCACGGGCGCCCTGGCCTGGAACATCGGTACGCTGGTCAGCGCTGGCGACAACAGCGGCTCCAACCAAACTTTGACCCTCGTGTACCGGGCCGTCGTCCGAAACACGAGCGGCATTGCGACTACGCCAACCACGCAAAGCCTCGTGAACAATGCGCGGTTAACGTACATTGATTCTTCGAGCAACGCGGAAACTTCTACCGCCAGCACGGTCACCGTAAGCGCGCAGCAGCCGCAGCTGGCGATGACGAAGAGTTTGCGCATCGGTCAGCTCTCTTCGGTGGTTCAGGGAGCCACGGTTCAGTACCGACTGTCCGTGCAAAACACTGGAACAGCCCCGGCCTACAACATCGTGGTGAGCGACACGCTTCCTTCGGAAATGCGAACGGCCACCCCCACGGTCATCGCGACCTCGCTTAACGGCGTGTCCACGCCTCTGAACGCCCCAAGTTATAACTCGACCACTGGGGTGCTCACCTGGACGTTGACGGACGCGCAGGCGCTGAACGCTGGTGAGTATTTGGTTCTAGATTTCAACGCCACGGTAAACTCCAACGCTGGCGGCGGCCTTACGCTCACCAACTCCGCGCGGGTCGACAGCTACTATTCGCTGCCGAGCGCCACCACTTCTACCCACCGCCGTACTTTCAGTGCGACCACGCCTTCCACCGTGAACGTGACTACTCCGGCGCCTACCACCATGGGCAAGTCGCTCGACAAGTCGACCCCGAATATCGGCGAAACGGTCACCTACACTCTGCAGGTACCTGGTACCGCGGTAGACGTCGTGCTCTACGACATAGCCGTGACGGATGTGGTGCCGGCAGGTTTGCAGGTTGTCTCCGTTACGAATGGCACCGGTGGAGTAGGTTTCTCGGATTCGACGGTCGGCAACAATGTAGCCGTCGGCTTCACGAGCATCCCGGCCAACACCGTGGCTACGTTCACGATTCAGGCTGTAGTCCGGAATGCGATTGGAAACCAGAATGCGACTGGCATCAATAATCAGGGTTCTTACACTTGGGCCAAGGCCTCCGGCGGCCCCGCGCAAACCGCCATCAACTCTTCGTCGGTCGGAATGGTGCTCAAAGAGCCGGTGCTTACTATCGACGAGACTTTCGTCTCCGAAGTTCTGGCGAGCCCGAGCCAAGGGTTGCAGCCTGGCGACACGATTCGCTACCGCATCACCGTAACGAACTCGGGCACTGGCCCGGCTCACGACCTGGTCTTGCGCGCGGTGAACCACGAGGCGTTGACGAGCCCCACGATCGTCGCCATGCCCGATAATCCAGGCGCCCCCACCAATAGCGGCACCGCCGGCGGATTTACCACCTGGACGTGGAATATCGGCGGGCCGATCGCCGCCAGCGGCACCTACACGTTCGACGTGATCTACACGGTCGGTACGGTGCAGCCGTACCAGAATCTGCTCAGCACCGTGGACGTCACTTACACGTCGACCGCGGGCGTGAACGTGAACGAACGCAATGGCTCAGACGGTGTTGGCGGGCTGCTCAATGACTACGCGGCCATCGACGCCACGCCGGTCACCCGTACCACGGGCCCCATCACTTTTGCGAAGATCGAGAAAGCTCCGGCCACCGGGCTGTACGCCGTGGGCCAGGATGTCGTCTACCAGATGACGATGACGTTTGTTTCCGCTCGCGTGAACAATGTGCGCTTCATCGACACGTTGCCCACGGGGTTGGAGTACAAGTCGGCCACGGTCTCTTACAGCCACGCTCAAAAGGCGGGAGGCGGAGCCATCACCATCATTTCGGGGCCGTCCGCCGAGGATACCGGAACGCTCACCTTCGACCTGGACGACATCGAACGTACGGGCGCTACCCCGACGGTGATGATCGAGATGACGGCTCGGGTTCGCGCTACGGGCGGAAACGTCGCGGGCACGGTTTTGACGAACGTTTCCGAAGTGAAGATTGAGAATCCCAACACGCCGGCCTCGGACGTGACGGTGGCGGCTACGGCGAATCCGCAGATTACGGTCACCGAGCCGAACTTGAGACTCGCTTTAGACGGTAACTCGACCATCGACCTCGGCTACTCGACCAACCTTACCGCCCGCGTGACCAACGTGGGCACGAGCCCCGGTTATCAGCCGGTAGTTCAGCTGCAGCTGCCGAGCGGGATGCGGAACACCGATCCGTCTTCGATCGCTACTATCGTCGCCGCGATCACCGGTGGCCGTACGATGAACTTCACCCCGTCGTACGTGGTGGGAACGGGCGTTCTCACGCTTACCTTTACTGGCGCGGATTCTTACGTGGCGGTGGGTGAGCTACTCACTCTGACCATTCCGGTTAGGCTCGACAACGACCAGACGGCCGGGAACACCTACATTCCGGTAGCGACGGTCACGCAATTCGATAGCCGCGACCAAAGTGGCGGTGCCGTCGATGAGAACCGGCGTACCCTCAACGTACTAGCTTCGGGCACGACGGGAACGATCAACACCGCCGTGGCCGACGACTTCACGGACAACGTCTCGATTCTGAGCCAGACGCCCACCATCTCGGTGCAAAAGTCGGTCAATCACACTACGGCCGCGCCAGGCACGGTGCTGACCTACACGATCGTAATCAACAACACGACGGGAACCAGCCCGGCCTCTATCACCACGCTCACCGACGATTTGCCGATTCACTTCGCCCCCGGAACACTTGCCAGTGGCTCGGTCACTCCGTCGTCGGGAACTCTCACCCTCAACTCCACCGGTGGAACTAACTCCACGGGCCGAGTGACGTTGACGGGCGCCACCGTCGCCGCCGGCGGTACGCTGACCATCACTTTCAACGCCACGCTAAAGAGCGTGCTTCCTAACCACACGGCGGTGCACAATCAAAGCACGATGACGGTGGCCGGCATTACCAACCCCGTACTGTCGGACTCGAACGTGGTGGGCGACAACACCGTCACCAACGAAGGCAACACCTCCGCCACCGACGATGACGACCCGACAAAGACCGTGATTACGTCGGCTCCCGTTCTCGGCGCAACCAAGATCTCCGCCGATCTCAACGGCGCGCCGCTGGTTCCCGGGGATACGCTGCGGTACACGATCACTTTGACCAACACGGGTAACGAGCACGTCAAGAATGCCGTGCTGACCGACTCGATTCCTTCCAACAGCACGTACGTAGCAAACAGCACCACGCGCAACGGCGTGGCCGTGGCCGACGTGTCGGGAACCACTGCTTTAGCCGCCGGCATGGCGGTGAATGGTTCAGGCAACGGCTCGGGCATTATCGAAGTCAATGCCACCGCCACGATTGTCTTCGACGTGACGGTCAATAGTGCGGTGGTCAGCGGAACGGCCATCTCGAACCAGGCTACGCTGACCTCGATCGGCGACGGCGACGATATTCAGCCTTCTAAGCCCACCGACGATCCTCGCACGTCAATCTCGGGTGACCCCACGGTCGACGTCGTAGGTACGGGCCCCTTACTCCGGGCCCAGAAAACCGTAGTCGACGTAAACGGGGCGCCGCTCACCGCGGGCGAAGAGCTGCAGTACACGATTGTAATCCGTAACGCCGGAGCCTCGTCGGCAACCCAGCTGGTGCTTTCGGATGCGATGCCGGCGAACACGACCTACGTACCGGGCACCATCGAAATCGATACGGACGGCCCGAGCGGTGGCGGTGGTTACACCGTGCTGTCGGATGCCGCGGACGGCGACGTTGGTGACTACAATGTCACTACGGCGAGCCGGGTAACCGTGCGGCATGCTTCATTGGCGACGAGCTCGGAAATTGGAATTCGATTCAAAGTGGCCGTGGCCGGCGGAACGCTGGCCGGTACGGTCATCAGTAACCAGGGAACGTTGACCTCTAACGAGTTGCCGTCGACCCAAACCGATGTGGACGGCGTGCCGGGTAACGGCCTCCAACCTACCGACATCGTGGTGGGGGCGGGCGCTTCGCTCAAGCTCTCGAAAGCCGTGTCCGACGTAAACGGTGGAAAAGTTCTGCCGGGCGATACGCTGCTCTATACGCTAGTCATGCGCAACGTAGGCTCGGTGGCGGCGACCAACGTTACCATCACGGATCCCGTGCCGCCTACGCCTACCCTTTACGTAACGAGCTCTACCACGTTGAACGGGAATGCGTCCGCCGATAGCGGGGCTAACTCTCCGTTGGTGGCCGGGCTCAACATCGGATCTCTCGCGGCCGGGGCATCCGCTACGATTCAGTACACGGTCACCATTCCGCCGGGCACGGCGAGTGGCACCCGCATCGTGAATCAGGCGACCTACACGGCTAGCGGCGGTTCACTCACCGGTATCTCGGACTCCGACCTCGATGACTCTCTCGAAACGGGTAACTCTCCGGGAGATTCCAAGGATGACGATCCGACCAAGATTGAAGTCGGCTCGGCGCAGGGCGTGGCCGCGGTTTCGGGCTACGTGTGGCTCGAAGAGGTATTCGATAACGCCTTCGGCGTCGGTGAAGTGGGCCAGGCCGGTTGGAAGGTCGAAATCTTGCTGAACGGCAATGTCGTGGGTACGGGAACCAGTGACAGCACGGGTGCCTACCTCGTCAACGGGCTCGTGCCGGGCTCGGGTTACTCCTTACGGTTCCGGCATCCGACCACCAATGTGGCTTACGGTCGCGTAGTATCGAGCGAACCCGGGGCGACCATAACGAGCGGTTTAATCGCCGGGCTCAACCTGCCTTCGGGCCTCACGATTATCGATCAGAACTTGCCGCTCGATCCCAACGGTAAGATCTATAACTCCATCACGCGCGAACCGGTAGCCGGCGCCATCGTGCGCTTCGACGGGCCCCCTGGTTTCGACCCGCTCGTGCACTTGCCTCCCGGCCAGCACAACCAGGTCACCGGGTCGGATGGCTTTTACCGGTTCGATATTCTGCCGGGTGCGCCAGTAGGACCCAACCTTTACACCATCGTGGTTACCAACCCCGCGGGCTTCATTCCGGGGGCCTCCACCGTCATCCCCTCCCAGGCCTCGCCTCTCAATAATCCCGGCGGGGGCGGCACGTTCACCGTGCAGACGCAGAACAATCCGCCGACCGGTGCCCAGTCGACGACCTACTACTATCAATTCAACATTGATTTCGGAAATCCGACGCAGCCCGAGATCGTCAATAACCACATACCCATCGATCCCATCTTGAAGGGCGCCATCGTCGCCACGAAGCGCACGCCTCTACTCAACGTTCGCCGTGGTGAGCTGGTGCCGTATACGCTCACGTTGAAGAATCAGTTCTCGGCCGTACTACCGAATATCGACATTACCGATACGCTGCCGCCCGGATTCAAGTACCTCGACGGCTCCGCCCGCTTGAATGGCAACGCGCTAGAGCCGACCAAAGCGGGTCGGGCGCTCACGTGGGCGAATCAAACGTTCGCCGCGAACGAAGAGAAAGTTTTCAGAATTGTCACCATCGTCGGCGCCGGAACGGGTCAGGGCGAGTACACCAACCAGGTCGTCGCCATCAACAATGTGGTGAATACCGAAGTGTCCAATGTGGCGACCGCGGCGGTGCGAGTCGTTCCGGATGAGATCTTCGATTGTCCGGAGCTGATCGGAAAAGTTTTCGACGACCGGAATCGCAACGGCGTACAAGAGCCCAATGAGCCCGGCCTGCCGAGCGTTCGATTGGCCAGCGCGCGCGGCTGGCTCGTTACCACCGACCAGTACGGCCGCTACCACATTACCTGCCCGGTTATTCCCCGGGAGACGATTGGTACTAACTTCATCTTGAAAGTCGACGAGCGGACCTTGCCTACCGGATACCGGGTCACCACCGAGAATCCGCGAGTCGTCCGCCTCACCGCCGGTAAAATGAGCAAGGCCAACTTCGGCGTATCTATCCACCGCGTGGTGCGCGTCGAAGTGAAAGACGAAGCCTTCGAGCCTGGTCAGGCCGTCCTGAAGAAAGTTTGGCTCGATAAGTTGACCGCCGTGGTTCGCGCTATCGACGACCCACGCTCGGTTGTGCGCCTGGCCTACTACGCCACGCGTGAACCCGAGAACGTGGTCCGCGCCCGCCTGGATGCGGCCAAGCAACGTTTGCAGCAGATTTGGAAAGAGAAAGAGCGTAAGCATCCCCTGACCCTCGAAGAAGAAGTCAGCTGGGCGCAGAAGGGGGTTTATGAATAACCTCCTTAAGACACTCCGGCGCCAAACCCGCTGGGTTAGCGTATTGATGCTGCTGCCGTGGTCCGCTTACGCCGTGGATGCCAATCCGCAGGCCAGAGCCAAAGCCACGGCCATTGAGGTCGACACGGTCGAAGCCCGCGACAAGGTGGAGCGGCCTATACCGATCAACAGCGAGTACCCGCTGCCCAAGACGCCTTTGGAAATGAAGGGCGAGCTCAATCGCACCTGGTCGGGCGCCGCGCAGGATAACCAGGTAAGCAACGAGCCTCTCGTGGCGGATAAGGCCGTGGCCGCCAAGGTGACCACGGTTCCCGACGAAGTGCTTACCATCCGTTTTCCCACCCTGGTGGCCAAGAACATCGATGTGCGGATCATTCTCGAAGAGATTGAAAAGCGAAAAGCCACGAAGAACGTCACGCGCATTCACGTGGTGGGCCATACCGACAACGACAAGATTCGCGGCAATGCGCGAAAAGTATTTGCCGATAACTATTTGCTCTCGCAGGCCCGTTCTAAGCTCGTGGCCGACGCGCTGGCCGAAAGCAAGCTAGGCATCCCGTTTTCTTACGAAGGACGCGGTCCCGATCAGCCCGTGGCCCCCAACACTACGGCCGATGGAAAAGCGAAGAACCGCCGCACCGAGATATTCCTGTACTACGGCCCCGTCGAGAAGCACGCGGAAGTAAAGGAAGAGGCACCCCCGGGGCCGACCTTGCTCTCTCGCGTGCAGTGTATGCCCGGGCGCCGGCCCACCGCCGTCGCCCCCGCGCCGGCCCCCAAGAAGCGGGAAGCCGTTCGCCAGGTAGTGACCGATCCGCCGGACAAGGTCCTAACGGTCAATTTCAAGGTGCTGTTCTCCGACCTAAACAAGAGCGACACGGATAAGCTCGCCGATTTCTTGAACATGGTCGCCAAAGAGAAGGCGATTCGGCAGATTCACGTACGCGGTCATACCGACAGCGACAAGATTCGTGGCCGCGCCCAGAAAAAATTCAAAAACAATAGTGAGCTTTCCGACTATCGCGCAAAAGTAGTGGCCGACGCGCTGGCGAATAGGTTCCCTGAGTACTACCTCACCTTCGAAGGTAAGGGAGAGAAAGAGCCGATTGCCTCGAACCGTAAAGAAAGCGGAAAAGCCAAGAACCGCCGCACTGACGTATGGGTTTACTACGGAGAACGAGTCGTCGCGAGCGAAGCCCAGGCCGAGAATGATTGCCCCGAAGGCAACTGCGGCCAGGTTGCCGTTGCCAAAGAAGAAGACCGTGGCCCCTTCCGCGTTACGGTGGATGGCGCCCCTTTGCAGGACAAAGAGTGGAATGATCCGAACCCGACCAACCATACCGATTTTCAACGTTGCACCGACGTGGCCCTGGAAGGGGCGGACGTGCAGGTGCACTTCGATGCGCTCAATCAGCGAAAACTGCTCAACGTCACGCCTTACCCCGACGTCGTAGCGCCGAAGAGGCCCGTGAGTTTCCGCGTTTACTCGAACTACATCGACTTCGTGACGAAGGCCGAAATCAGACTCTTCCTGCAGGATCAATCGACCCGCAGTATGCCGCTGGACGTAGTGCCGTTACGCAAAGTCGAGAATGGATTCGCGGACGCCGTGTGGGTGCCCAAGAACGTGGGCGAGCTGAAGTATCAGGCCGTGCTTCGCATGTACGGCGACGAAGGGCAGTTCGACGAAACGGTACCGACCGCGGTGGAAGTGCGAAACGAGATCGGTTCGGAACCCTCGCTCGAGATCAATCGTAACTCTGGCTACGGTGAGAACCGGATTTCACTGAACAATATTCCGGTGAACGGCGGTGCGGTTACCGTGAATGGAAAAAACATTCCGCCGAGCCACCGCGTATACGCCATGGGCGCTCGCATTCCGGTTGATGCGGAAGGGCGATTCGTCACCCAGCAGATCCTGCGCGCGGGCAAGAATTACGGCATCGTCGTTAAGGTGCTCAACGATAAGGGCGAAGGGCTAGAGTTCGAACGCGACCTGCACATTCCCGAGAACGACTGGTTCTTCGTCGGTATCGCGGACCTGCTGATTGGTGGTCATCAGTCCCAGGGGCCGGCGCAGCTCGTCTCCACGGGGCTCAACTACTACGACAAAGACGTTTTCGTGGACGGCCGGTTGGCGTTTTATCTGAAGGGCAAGATTCAGGGTAAGTACCTGATGACCGCCAGCGCCGATACGCGCGAGGGGCCGCTGAAAGACATCTTCAGCAACTTCCTCGACAAAGATCCTCAAGCCGTGTTCCGCCGCCTCGACCCTGACAAGTTCTATCCCGTGTACGGTGACGACAGTACCTTCGTGGAAGACGCGCCGACCCAAGGCAAGTTCTACGTAAAGATTGAGCGCGACTCCTCGTACGTGATGTGGGGTAACTTCCGCACCAAGCTCACGGAGACGGAGCTCGCGCAGGTAGACCGGGGCCTGTACGGTTTTAATCTTCGCTACGAAAGCCCCGACTCCGAGAAGACCGGCAAACGTAATACCTTAGTCGACGTCTTCGCGGCGACTCCCGGAACGATCGCGGCGCGCGAAGAGTTCCGCGGCAGCGGAGGCTCCCACTACTGGTTGCAGCACCGGGACATCAGCCTTGGCTCCGAGCGGGTTCGGGTCGAGATTCGGGATCGCAACTCGAAGCTGGTGATGAACACCAAGATGCTGCGGGCGGGTGAAGACTACACGATGAACGCGCTGCAGGGGCACGTCATCCTCAAGTACCCGCTTCCCGCCTACGCCGACGAGAGCGAGCTGGTACGTAGCTTTATGCTTTCGGGCCACGAAGTGCACCTAGTGGTGCGCTACGAGTACACACCGACCTTTGCCGACCCCAAGAGCCTGGCGCTAGGCGGACGAGCCTCGCAATGGATTGGCGACGCCGTGCAGGTGGGCGTTACCGCTTCGAAGCAGAACCAGCCCGGCGGAGATCAGGAACTCTACGGAGTCGACGCTACGGTTAACGTCGGCTCACGCAGCCACATCAAGGCGGAGGTCGCGCAGACCACCGGCCCCGGCACGGAAGAGACGAACTCCATCGACGGTGGTTACCAGTTCCTGAACCGGCCGCAGATCCGTACCGGTAATGTAACCGCTCGCGCCTACCGCCTAGAGACCAGCTTAGGCGTTTACGAAAACGAGGGCGGCACCGGTACCCTCACGGCTTATACCAAACGCCGGGCCGCGGGCTTTAGTGCCCCCGGGGAAGCGGTACTGCGTAACGTGGAGCAGTGGGGCGCCAAGCTCGAGGCTCCCGTGATGCAGGGGCTGGCCTTTGCCGGACGCTACGACAAGAGCCACGAGTCCGGTTGGCTTACGCTCGAAAATGCCAGCGTGGATAGCAAGATTCGTCTCGCCGAGCCGTGGGAACTTGCTCTGGGAGTTCGCCACGATGAACGTTTGGATCGGTCGAGCGGCGTCGCGACTTCGCAGTTCGCCGTCGACATGGGAATTCGCAACGATGTCGCGGCCAAGATCTCTTACCTGGCCGGTGACAAGTGGGACGCCTACGCTTTTACCCAAGCCACCGTCAACAAAACCTCCGGCCGGCTCCGTAACGACCGGTTGGGCGCGGGCGGACACGTACGGCTTTCCAATCGCCTGCGGTCGGGCGCGGAGCTTTCTGGCGGCACCGGCGGTCTCGGGGCCCGCGTCGATTCCGAATATAAGTACGATGATCAGCACGACGTCTACGCGTCTTACCTGATGGACAACTCGGCGTTGGATTCTGGTTTCCGGCCGCGTACCGGCGGCGCCGGCGCGCTCGTATCGGGTGTGCGCGGACGTTATTCCGATTCGACCAGTGTTCATTTCGAAGAACGTTACCTTCACGGCAATCAGCCTACGGGCCTGACTCACTCGTTCGGCGTCGACCTGGCCCCCGTGAAACGCTGGACCTTCGGCGTGTCCGCCGAAAAGGGGAACCTTACTTCGACGGACCTTACCCAGCAGATCAACCGCACGGCCGGTAGTGTCTCGGTGGGTTACAACACGGCCGATACCAAAGGGGCCGCGGCCCTCGAAGTGCGGGACGAAACGTCGAGCGGGAATAGCCGCACCACTTGGTTGACGCGAAATCAGATCGCCCACAAATTGAGCGCGGACTGGCGCTGGCTCGCGAAGCTGAACCTGGCGCGCAGCCACTCGACCCGGGGCGACTTCTTCGACGGCGACTGGAGCGAAGCCCAGCTAGGATTCGGTTATCGCCCGGTGGACAATGACCGTATCAACTCTTTGTTCAAGTATGGTTACTTCGAGCTCTTGCCTTCGCCGGGTCAGCTGGACGTCAACGGCGCCACCCCTGAGTTCCGGCAGCGATCGCACCAGATCAGCCTCGATTGGATTTACGACATCAATGAGAACTTCTCGCTGGGCGGAAAAACGGCTTTGGCTTTACGCGAGCTGCGTAATGATCGAACGGCTTCGAACTGGTACCGCAGCGATGCCTTCCTGGGAATTCTGCGGCTCGACTACCATGTGGTTTATGGCTGGGACGCACTGGCCGAGTACCGCAGCCTGTCGGTCTTCCAGGCCGAAGATCGCCGCTCCGGCTTCTTGCTCGGCGTTTACCGTTACCTCTCGCACGAGAACTCGATCAAGATCGGCGTGGGCTACAACTTCACCGACTTCTCCGACAACCTGACCGATGTCTCCTTCAACAGCCACGGCTGGTTCGTGAACTTGGTCGGCGGCTTCTAAGGTTCGCCTGTTGCGCACGCGGATTGGCGCGCGCTGATTTTCCCCGATATAATTCCCTCCTACCACTTTCAACCGGGGGAAATTGAATGAAGACGGCGCTTCGCTTACTGACCGTGGGGCTCTTACCGTTGCTTGTTTCGTGCGGCAGCGGTGACACCGTGAATGTGTCGACCACCTTCATCAGCACCACCTTGGCCACCCGCAGCGATTTCACGATTTCGGGCTGCGGTAGCGTCGGTTCCACCACGGTTTTAGCTTGCATCACGCCCACCGCCATCGGCGGCAAGGCCTATTACGCCGGAGTGATTGTCGGCACGACGAACGGCTTAAGCCTCGGGCCCATGATTGGCACGGTAGAGGATCCGTCCAAAGCCACCGCGTTCGCCGAGAGCGAGCTACTCACCGTAGATCTGAAACAGCAGATCAAAAATACGGGAAATCCGACGCTGGGCGGCCCCATTCCTTACCCGGCCGACGATCAGGCTTACCTGCGCGAGTTCCACATCTACTTTGGATGGATGGACGTCACCTTCACCTTGAGCGGCGGTGTTCCCAACGGGGCCGTAGACGGCACCCACACCTTCCGCCAGGTCATGGCCGACATCTCCGGCACCGAATACAAGAAGGGGGACATCCTTTACAAAGCGAGCGGCTCCGACACCTTTAAATGGTGCCGAACCGGTCTAGGCTGCAACGATACCACTCGGCCAGCCACTCCGGTGGTCAACGCCGCTATCGCTGCCTACTCCACGACGGAGGCCGGCAACAAAACGATTCCGTCGTTCTTCATGTCGCCACCCTCAGATGCCACGCCGGTGCAGGTGAAGCAGGCCGATCTCAAGGCCGGGACGAGTGTGTTCACTATCGACATCTCGTCGACCCTGGGAATTAAGTTCACCAGCACTGGTGCTACCTGGACCACCGTAGACCAGATCGCCAGCGAGCTCCTCTTCTCCGCCCAGCCAGGCAGCTCCACGAGCGGCTTCACGGCGACCATCACGTACACAAAGTAACAGCCGCGCCCAGTGGCGCAATCATTGCAACCCTCCCCGAATAAATAGGGGAGGTACGCCATGAATGAATCAGTGTGGGACAGTAAGGTGATTCCCCGATACAGCCGGGCTGCGGGAGATAAAGAGTTTGACGTCATCGTCGTGGGGGGAGGGTCCACCGGGCTTTCCGCGGCTTACTTTCTCAAAAAAGCCGGTCAGCGGGTAGCGGTGCTCGAACGCGGCCGTCTCGGCCATGGCGATGTGGGCATGACCACCGCCCATTTAACGGCGGTAACGGATACGCCGCTGAGCGATTTAGTTTCCAGCTTTGGCGAAGAGAATGCCCGCCGGATCTGGGACGCGGGCGAAGTCGCGATCGATGCGATCGAAACCATCGTTCGCACGCACGACATCGACTGTGGCTTTCAGCGGGTGCCCGGTTTCCTCACGGCGTCTCTTTTTGGTGACGCCGATCGGCTCGAAAGCGATACGGAGAAGCTGAAAGAGATTGAGGCGACCGCCAAAAAGCTGGGGATCGCCGCCCGGTACAAGGCCACCGTGCCGGTCTACGCCCGGCCCGGCGTCGTATTCGCCAATCAGGCCATTTTCGACCCCCTGAAATACTTGGCGGGGCTGGCCCGCGAGATCGAGGGCGAAGGCAGCCACATTTTCGAGAAAAGCGAAGTGACGGACTTCAAAGATGAGCCGTTGACCCTGTCGGGAAACGGATTCAACTTTCGTTGCCATCGCGTAATCGTGGCGACCCACGTGCCGCTCATGGGAAAAACCAGCTTACCGTCGGCTACGTTGTTCCAAACCAAGATCGCCCCCTACTCATCGTACGTGGTGGGCGCAAAGCTGCCGGGCACCGGGCATAAGCAGGTTTCGCTGTGGGATCTATCCGACCCGTACTTTTATCTCCGCATCGAACAGCGCGATGATTCGGGTTACGCCATATTTGGCGGACTCGATCACAAAACCGGTCAGGCGGATGATGGACGAGACAGATACGCGCAGCTCAAAGAAATTCTTACGGGCATGCTGCCCGAAGCGAAGGTCGATTGCCAATGGTCGGGTCAGGTCGTGGAGACGCACGACGGGCTACCGTTCATCGGCGAAATCAGCACGAATCAGTTCATCGCCACCGGCTACTCAGGCAATGGCATCACGTTCGGCACGACGGCGGCGCTCATGGCCACCGACTACGTTTTCGGACGCCAGAACCGCTGGGCCGAGCTTTTTTCTCCCCATCGTAAAGAGGTTCACTCGGGCGGGCTGTGGAACTACGTGAAAGAGAACTTCGATTTTCCGATGTACCGCATGAAAGACACCTTCGCCCCGGCGGAGGCCGACTCGGTAAGTGAAGTGCGTGCGGGAGAAGGCAAGGTCGTTAAGATCGATGGCGAAAAGGTGGCCTGCTACCGCAATAAGTCTGGTCAGCTGCAGCAGGTGTCGGCGGTGTGTACGCACATGGGTTGCACCGTGAAGTTCAACAGCGCGGAAGCGACGTGGGATTGCCCTTGTCACGGGTCACGTTTTCAACCCAATGGCGACGTGATCTCCGGTCCCGCCGAAGAGCCGCTGGCTAAGTTTGAGAAGGCCGCCCAAAAGATGGCGGGCTAAGGAGAGAAGATGAAAGACCTTGAATCAGTTAACGGAGTGATTTTCGACGTCGACGGCACTTTGGTCGACAGCAATGAGTACCACGCCAAAGCGTTCGACGAAGCGTTCCGTGAGTTTGGCCATAATGTGGACATGCGAACGATTCGGCCGCTGATCGGCATGGGCGGAGAAAAGCTGATCCCCCGGGCGCTGGGCCGGCCCTGCACGGAAAAAGAGATCGAGGCGATCGGTGACTGCAAATCGCGGCTTTTCATGAAGAAGCATCTCCCCTACGTAAGGGCGTTTCCCAAAGTGGTCGAGCTGGTCCAGTGGCTGAAGAGCTGGAACCTCGGCCTGGCGGTGGCGACCTCGGCGGGCAAGGAAGAGTTGGCGGCGCTAATGAAAGTGGCTGCGGTGGAGAAATACTTCGACGGCATTACCACCGCCGACGATGCGGAAGAGTCGAAGCCCGCGCCCGACATCGTCAAGGCGGCCATCGCTAAGCTGGGTGAAGATGAAGACCGGCTCGTGATGATCGGCGACACCCCGTATGACATCGAAGCGGCCACCCGGGCGGGTATCCGCTGTATTGGGGTCCGGTCCGGTGGCTGGTCCGACACGTCCCTTACCGGGGCGTCGGCCATTTACGATGGCGTATGGGATTTGTACGACACGATCGAAAAAGTGGACGCCACCACGCTCGCGCCACCGGTGCGCGCGGCCGGTGAAAAACGTGTGGCCTTCGGTGGATTTTTTTAAAGGAGAAACAAAGATGAACAAAGCTAGTGCCCCTAATCCGACAACGCTTATCCAGAACCGATCGCGCAACAAGCAAGCCACGGCCAAAATCAAGGGCGGCCAGGTAGCGGGCAAACGCGGCGCCGGGGCCACGGCCGAGCTAAACGACGGCAAACGAACCCCCAGCCGCCCTACGGGCAAAAACCTGAAGATCCCGCAGGCGAAGAACCACCGCCAAAGCCCCGGCTAAGCCGAGCCCAGACGGGACTTTGGAACCCCCAATCGACAAGCTTTTTGGCCTATGTTAGCAAAATGGGTCCTCTCTAAGGGCCCATAGCTCAACAGGATAGAGCACCAGATTTCTAATCTGGGGGTTGGGAGTTCGAGCCTCCCTGGGCCCATTAACCTTTTCAACTACTTAAC
>JBGSST010000089.1:0-4250 GCA_041736915.1 Bdellovibrionota bacterium | reverse complement strand
GGTCGGCCTGGCGGTGGCGGGAACGGTGTTTGGCTTGGACGCGGAGCTGTTGAAGGCATCCGACTCCGAAGAGGTGCGCCAGTTCGTGGTTTACAAAGAGCCCAATCCGCTCGGGGGTAAGCTGGTCCGTATAGTCGAGTGCGACAAGTCGGTGGCCAATCACACCGACGAGTTCAAAGTACTTTCGTCCAAAGAGTGTAACCGTGAGAACAGCCAGGGCTTCACCTGGTCGGTGCCGTTCCCGGAGATCTATAGCCATCGCCTTAAACACTTTCTGGGCGTCAAAAACAAAGAGGCTATCCGTTCGGAACTAAAGATCACGCAGGCTAAGAAAGACGCGATCTTGGCCGAGATCATCGATGAGGCCGCCGACGGCGAAAAGTACGGCACTGATCTCTTCGATCCGAGCCAACTGAATGAATCCATCGCCAAACTGGACCGTAAACTGGAAGCGCTCAACGCCGATCTCAATGCGGAGAACAAGAAGGAACAGCTCGTCGCCCGCATCATGGAGAGTATCGAGCGTTCCACCACCGAACGGGTGCTTCTGCCCGGCTCGACCGGGGTGGCCATGTACGCGCCTTTTGCTTACGAATCAGAATTTTTGATCCACCAAAATCTGGGGGCCGACTTCAAGGCCGGCAAGGTGGCGATCTCCAAGCTGCTCCATACCGATACCGTGAGGCACGCTGCCTTTAGCGCGGACGAGAAGTTCACCGCGTCGGCCTCGGGACGCGAGGTGAAGCTTTGGGACGTTGAGGCGAATGAGCTACTGCTCACGTTTCAACACTCGGACCCGGTGCAAAAGGTGTTCTTCGTAGGCGGAGGGGGCAAGAAGCTAGTTTCCCTCGACAGTAAAAACCTAGTTCACCTCTGGGAGATCCCAGAAAAGCTGAACGAATTCCCGCAAGCCATTCTCACCAAGAGCAAGCACACGTACTCCGCTCCTCAGGCGGATAAAGTTTCGGTGTCCTTGGCGGTCGCGGAGGGCGGCCCCACGACGGAAAGTCCGCGCGAACTCGTGTGGCTCGCGGCGGGCAAGAAGCTGATCCGGCTCGATTTCACCAAAGAGAATCCGGCCGTGCAGACAATTGAGCCGGGGCCGGCGGACCTAACCCTCGTTCACGTCGGGGTCGGAGGATCCTATCTTTTGACCAACTACGGATGGCTCAACCTCGACGTCGCCGAGGGGGAACACAAGTTTTCTAACGAGAAAGCCAACCCGAAGGGGTTCTACGCCGTGGAAAAACTCGGAAAAAAAGGGGTGGAGACGGAAGCCGAATCTTTGGCGGAGAACGAGTCCAGCCCTAGCTACTATTTCCGGGTGGGAAAGCTTTCGTGGTTCAACTCAACGCTTTTTCTGCAGAACCAGTTCGGCAACGAGCCACTGTTCGACGGGAAAGCCAACGTGGCGTTTCCCATCGCGGGAACCAGCCCGCCGAGTAACGTTCTTAAGTGGGGGCCCAGCGGAATTCGGTTCCTAGCCGTGTTCAAGGACGGCGAGCTGGCGGTAGTTCGGCTGGGTAGCCGTCCGCAGTTAAAAGAAGGCAACCAGTTTCCGAAGCTCCGAAAGTGAGACGCGCCATGTGGTGGATGAGCTTTGTCTTCTTCCTAGTTCCCGTTACCGGTTTCGCCGAAGACCTTTCGGAGCTGCCGCGCTTACTCAACACCTACTGCACCAAATGCCACGGGGTCAGTCCGCAGCAAGGTGGGTTCGATAGCCGGCGACTCCATTTGGGGTTGTCGCCCGACGACCGGGCGAAACTAAAGGACCGAGTCGTCGAGCTGGAAGACATGCCGGAGGACTACGATAAGTTGTCGGCCGGGCCGCAGGCTGAAGTAAAAAAGATGCGGGAGCTGATCAAGCAGTGGATCGATTCCGGCGGAGGCTCATTGGTGGAGAAAAAATCCACCCGCGTAGTCCTGACGAACGAAGAGATACTCACGCTGGTGCACAACGACCTCGCGCAGTCACCCGACATCGGGGGAGAGGTTCGCTACCTGTCGCTGCAGAATCTTTATAACTACTTCGTCCAGGGGGAGCCGGTTTTTGACGACATCAAGCTGCGGCGGTTAGCCGATGGCCTGTCTAAACTGGTCAACTCTCTTTCCTGGAATGCCAGTGTCGTTCCATTGAGTGAAGTCCCCCATTCCAAAGGGGTGCTCTGGCGAGTGCGGCTCTCCCACTACAACGACGAGATTCGCGGCCTCACCAAAACCCTTTGGGATCGCATTGGGGCGGCGGACCCCTACCAGATCTCGCACGAAACGCCGGCCTACGAGCGGATCAAAAGCCTTAGCGGAACCAAATTTCCCATCATCCGCGGCGACTTCTTCGCCGTGCAGGCCAGCCGGGATTTTTACTACGAGGCCATGGGCTTCGATTTCTTCAAGCGCGACCAAAAGCTAAACGTTTCGCTCCCGCAGATTGAAACTCAACTTTTGGGCAAGACGACCCAAAAGATATTGGCCGAGGCCAGTAACCAGAACATCGTCCGCGCAGGCTTTTTGCGGAGCGGGGTTTCGGTGTCGAACCGACTATTGGAACGGCACGATATCACTACCCACCGTGATGGAGCCTACTGGCACTCGTACGACTTCGAGGCCTCCGAGGGCAAAAAGCAGCTGGCGCAAAATCCATTGGGGCCGGAGGGGGCCTTTAGTACGGAGAACGCGTTCAAGCACGATGGGGGAGAGGTGATCTTTTCTCTGCCCAACGGCTTACACGCTTACGTGCTCGCCAATGCCAAGGGACAGCTATTGGTGGATGCGCCGTTTCAGATCGTGAGGCACCCGGTAAAGGGCACGATCTTTAATGCGGTCAGCTGCTTTGACTGCCACCGGGAAGGGCTCATCGACAAGGGGGATGAGATCCGTCGTTTTACCGAGGACAACCAGGACCTATTCAACGCGCGGGACCTACTGAAGATTCGTCAGCTGTACCCCGACCGTCGGGTGGCGGGTAACTCGTTTGACCGTTTGATGGGGCTAGACAACCAGCGCTACGCCAAAGCCCTGGCCCAGACGTCGGTAACTCCCACCCCGGTGGATTTTCAGGCCGAAAGAGTATTCGAGCCGCTTACCGAGATAACCGACTACTTTGCCGAAACGGTGAGTTTGGAAAAGGCGTTGTCGGAGGTGGGCATGTCGTCCGGCGAATTTACCTCGCGCCTTCGCGAACAGCCGGACCTGCGGCGCGTGATCGGCGCCTATGCGCAGAACGAACCCCAGGCGGTCGATCGGCAGGCTTTCAAAAAGCTGTTTCCCAAAATGATCGAAGCTCTGGAGTTGAACAAGGTGAAGGGCGACGACGCATTCCGCATTCGTTCGGAGGCGGTCGATAGCTGCGACGACGGCAAGGTCGTTCTCCTTTTCGGCGCCGATCAGCGCAAGGAAATTGGCTCCGGTAAATCGGCTATGGATCAGTGCTTGGCGATGGTGAAACGTATCTCGCGCTCGGACCTGCGGTGCGTGTGTGAGCGTTAATTTCCCATGAGCACGAAAATCAGGTTCGGGTCCTCTGGCGAGGGGTAGACGCCGCGCACGACCAAGTCTCGTCTGGGCGAGGCAATCACCTCGTGACGCGATACTACGACGTTCGGATCACGGTACTCTTTCCCGCGTCGATCTATATTCGTAGCGAGGTGCGCTTCAATTCCGTCGATTGAGTCTTTCCCCAGGCTACCAATCGAAACTCCCTCCATGACCTCCGGCGGATAAACGATGACGTAAGCATCTTTCCCCGCGTGCGCGGGCTGGCCGCTATTAACCTTTCCCCTAACATAACTCGCGGTGTCTCCCAGCTGCGAAACCGGATTCGTTGAGATGGCCGAACCCCGCGCGGAAGAGAGCGGAATCGACTCGCCCACTTTAGGGTAAACGCCCTTGGCCAGCCCTAGCTCGCCACCCGTCACGCCACGAACCAGCGTTCCGGTGACCGGCACCATGGCGGTTCTCAGCGCCAGGTAGTGCGCCACGGCGGTGGTGGGATCGAGCTGGTTTCTCGAAAGGGCCTCCTTGGCCTTGTCACTTAGTAGCGGCACCAGGCGCTCGGCGGCATCGGCGAGGTCCTCACGCTTTTCTCCTCTACGCCATTTCGACACGACCGCTTCGAACTCCGCCCCAAATCCTTTTTGGCGAGTTTGGGCGGCCTCGGGCGCTAGCACTTCCTTGGTTACCCAATAGCGTGGGGTCACCGTTTGACCCTGCTCATTTTTGAGCGTGGCGATGGCGTCGTAGTCGGTGAGGGG
>JBGSST010000071.1:0-2802 GCA_041736915.1 Bdellovibrionota bacterium | reverse complement strand
GGTACCTGCGGGGCTCCAGAGCACCGCATCGCGTAGCTGTTCAACTCTTCAAGCCAATTGAACGCATTCCTTCAGAACACAGCATCGCTTTCTGGTTACTGAGGCCAAATTCCCGCTGCTGGCGAGGAACAGAATTTGCTCCTTAAGGGGGCCACGGGGGGATCGTCATTTCAAGCACTTGGGGAAAAGTAGCCTTAATTCTGGCGCTAGCTGCGTCCCCTTATGGCCAGGCGGCCGACAAACCTTGCTTGAATGCTTTAGCGATGGCCGCGGAACTCGACGGGCTGCGCCAGACCGCCGCCGAGACGGCCAACTACGATCGGCTAATCGCCGAGCGCTACCTGCTCGAAGGAAAGCTCTTTACCGACCCCGCCATAGTTAAGATGTACGAGGATTCTGAAGCGAGTTTTTCGGCCCTAACGAGAGCCGAGCATTTACCGGATGGGGTCATCGGATCGGGAAGACCATTGGCCGTGGAGTCGGTAGAGGCCTACCTCGCGGGCGATAATAGTCGACAAGGCTTGGAAAGGTACCTGGAGCAAAAGCGATTCGTCGAAACGATGGGGGGGTATTTCGCGACTCTCCCGGTGGTTAAAGTTTTTGATGCGAATCGGGGTTCCCATCGCTATGGCGTAGAGCCCACCTACCAACTCGAGACTCGTTGGGATGGCCGTCTGATTCATTTTCTCATGCTCTTGAAAGAACGCTTCCCGACTTCGGTACTGCCCACTGCGACGGATGGCGAGAACGCTTTGCGGCAGCTCGCCACGGTGAACGACGTGGTACGGAACGGAAAAGTGTCGGTGGAAGACTATTACCGGCTCGCCCCGATGGTGAATCAGTTCTTCTCCGATCTAGAGGCCGCGGGCCCTCACCGGAACGAAAGAAAGATCGCGGCGGTCAACCTTCTTCCCAGTTTTTTTGCGAAGTATTCTACCTTTGAGTCTACGAAGAAGAGATACGAGGAACTAAAGGCTTATCTCGCCGAAGAAGAAAGTGCGTTTGCGAAAAAGGAGGCGGCCTATAACTTTATCACCCGTCCGCGCTTCTCCACGGTGGACGACCGCAAATCTCGAAACCATACTGATCTCGAGTACAGCACGAAAGAGGCGAAGAAAAAGTTCGAGGCGGCCGAGGCCGGCCTAGCGGAGTTGTTCGCGGGCCTTTCTCCGGGGGCCCATGGCGAACGGGCGCTGTCTCCCAACCCACTCGCGGTGTCGGCCGAAGAAAAGCTTAAGTCCTTACTACCTCCCGATCCTTCGGGGCTCGCCGCTCGTTTCGAGTTGGCCAGACGTGAGGTGGCTCAGCTGGAAGTGATCAAAGAACGTTACTTTTCCGACTCGGGACTGTTCGGATTGGCGCGGATGAAAGCCAAGAAGGGAAAACTTCCCATCCCGGAAGACTACCTCGACCTGCTTCACGAAATTCTACAGCCTCCTGAGTTTAGTGACGAGGGAACTGGCCCCCTTGCCGCCGAGGCCAAGTTGAACCGCTGGCGGCGGTACTTTGCGGAGCTGGGAGTGACCGAGGCCGATTACCTTAGGCTCGTTGAGGATCTCACGGAGCTAGATCGGGATCCGAGCTTACGTTCCCGCGTAACCGAGCACCTGATCCCGGATTGGCCGATGAATTTCAGTTTTTTGGACGGAATGAAGAAAGTTGCCTTTACCAAAGTAGCTAGCCCACTCTCGGCAATGATTCACAATCCCAGGGAGAAACCGGCCCCGAGCGAGCTACTCACCCCGTCTTCGATGAGAAGCTCGGTCGGTTTTTATCTGGATACCTCCACCGAGTGGAACCGGCAGCTGGATGAGCTATCGACGGAAATCCTAGCCAACGCCCAAGGTAAACTTCGTAGCGAAGCCGAGAAGATCTCCGCCGAGGTCCAGACGGCGGTGAAGAAGGGCCGGGCGGTAAACTCTAGTGAAGTGGCCAAAAAAATTTCACCGGCCCTAGTTACCTTCGTGAAGAGCGTCGATGAGTACTTGGAAAAACTTGCCGATCACCATGGCGAAGGGTTGCTAATCCAGCACTCGGTCGATCACCACCTTGCGGAACATCGCGAGGCCCTGTCGGCGAAACGATCGTCCGTCATTGAAGGCGCAGAGAAACTCCCCGAGTGGCAGCAAGAGATCGCCATCAAGCACGTGGAGCGGGACGCCCTTCGCCTGTCCGCTTTGGAAAAGGTAAAGATTGGATTCGATAGCGCGATTACCAAGGGCAATAGTTTGGAACAGTCCGCCGAGGGGCTGCGCGCCCTCGCCGTGGACTTTCAGGCATTCCTAGCCAGCCAGCGGACGGAAATGACCCGGGAACAAACCGCGAAGTTACTCGAGCAGCTGAAGGCCATTCAGGCGATCCGCTAAGGGAATGGCGGTCACTTCTTGCCGCCCATCAGCGCCTGTAACGTACCGGCGCCGGAAGCCTTGGCGTCGAACACGATCTTTCCGTCCGTTCGGGTAATACCCAACTTCTTCCAGAGCGCGCCTAGGTCCTCGGTTCCCGCGCGGGGCCCGAAGCGGTCGTAGTAACGCCGGCCTAGCGGAAACCCCGCCGCCTTGTCGATGGAGTCGAACATCTCGTCGAGAGTCCACGTCATCTCCCCCGTTCCCCCCTCGGCCAGAATTCTCAACATCACGTCGTCGAGCGATCGTTTCCCTTTGGTCTTTTCCCTAATCTCCAGGTCCATCAAAAACCAAAACAGAGCTCCGCCCCAGTACATGCGGCGGTACCGGGTTTCGGTATTGAGCCCACCGTCGCCCGAACCGGGTATGGCATCGGCAAAGCCGGGCAGGTTATCGG
>JBGSST010000403.1:0-3643 GCA_041736915.1 Bdellovibrionota bacterium | reverse complement strand
CTCGCCGCCACCAGCGAAGCCGCCTTCGCGAAACTTGCCGAGTCCGCCCGTCCTTCCGACAAACGGGCGCTGGACGCTCGCGCGGAGTCTAGCCTCGCGCAAACGGAAAGCCGGAAGCTCCGCCTCCTGGCCAATGCGGCCCAGGGCCGGGTCCAAAAGCTCGAGCTGCTGGCTCGCGCGCACTCCACTCTCGTAGTGGCCCGTAACGACGACAACCGTCGGCTGTCCTTACTCGCTCAGCAAGCGGCGAAACGGGCCGAGGAAGCCAAAGCGGGAATTCCGGCCGCGGTGCAGGCCGCTAAGGACGCCACGCAGAAAGTCGCGGAAGCGAAGGACAAGGTGAAAGCCGCCGAGCTCGTCGCGGCCAACGCCAAGAAGGAAGCCGGCGACGCCAAAGAGAAAGCGGCCGTGGCCGCGCAAGTTTCGAAAGACCTCGCGAAGTACGCGGCGGCGGTAACCAAGGCCGGAGGCAAGGCCGGGGCGGTGGAACGCCCGGCGTTCGCCACGCTCGAAGCCCCGTCTTCCGAGCTCACCCGATTGACCGAGCAGCTCAAGGTCACCGAGGTTCGGCAGACGCAGCTACGGCAATCGCTCGCTACGTGGAGCCAAACGCTCAAGACTTACCGTGAAGGGGCGGCTCGTCACCGGGAGCGCCTCATGGCGCGTATCGATTCGGCATTCCGTTCGATGAACGAAAGAATGCTGAAGCAGCTGCTGTCCGTGGCGAAGAACAATGACCTCGTGGAAGCGGAGATCTGGCACGGCGCCGGTAAGGACCTCGTTTGGCAGAATGCCAATCCCGAGTACGCCGCCGCCATCAAGGATGGAAAATTTTCGAATCGGGGACCGGCCAGCGAAGGCGCCGCCTACGACTGGGGCACGACGAGGTTGTCGCGCAACGGAAAACGCGAAGTTTGGGATGACGAAGTGGGCAACGCCTCGGCGGCCCTCGTGGATAACTGCTCGAATAAAGAAAAGTACGCATCACTTAGAAAAGGCAAGTAGGGGGAATTATGACCAAGGGAATCATCAAGTCGGCGTGGAGTTTCTTATTGGCGGCGCTAGCTTTGACGATGCTGCCGCAAACGGCATTCGCGGAATCCAAGAAGAAAAAGGTAACGGGCCCCACGGAAGTGGCGATCCCCACCGAAGCGACCAAGGGGCCCAAAGAGGCCGACGTCGACAAGATTCAGGAAAAGTACTGGGCGCGCGGTGAAGAAACGGAAATTGGCGTAGTGCAGAACCGTCTCTACACGAACAAAGGTAAGTTCGAGTTCGGCGGCCACTTAGGCTCGGTGTCCAGCGACCCGTTTCTCGTCAACACGAGCTTAGGCGCGAACGTGGGTTACCACTTCTCCGATCTCTTCTCGGCCCACCTGGGCTTCACCAAAAACTTCGTTGGCTCGTCTTCCGCGCTGACCCAGCTCGAAACCACCTTGGCGGGAACCTCCGCGGCGGGAACCACGGCGGCGACGAACATGCAGAAGTACTGGATAACCGCCGACACACGGTGGAGCATCCTTTACGGCAAGGTCAGCCTCTTCGGTTCGCGCATTTTGTACTTCGACGCCTACCTCACCGGTGGCTTGGGCATGGTGAGCA
Organism: Bdellovibrionota bacterium; assembly: GCA_041736915.1. GTDB lineage: Bacteria > Bdellovibrionota > FAC87 > UBA2466 > UBA2466 > JBGSST01. Next base: position 2,041 of record JBGSST010000403.1, on the reverse strand, counting down.
CCGAATCGGGCACCTACTTCGCCCTCATGCCGGGTATCGGCCAGGTGTTTCACATCACTCAGGCGGTCGGCATCAACCTGCACTACAAGATGTTTTGGTACAAAGAGACGATCTTGAGCAAGAACCCGGCGACCATGGGCAACGTGCTCGGCACGCACGAGAACTTCGGCGGGTCGATCATGCTGGGCGTGACGATTACGCTGGACCCGTTCCCGGCCAAAGCGGACGAGAAGCCTTAATCTAGCTCGGTCAGGCTTTCGAGATCATTGGCCGCGCGGCCCGACACTTCCGGCAACCACTCGAGATCGCTCTCGGGCTCGTTGGCGATCTTGCGCGGCTTCGTTTTGGGGGCCGCCTTGCGCTGGGGCCGAGACGAGCGTGGAGAGCTGATGGCCCATTCGAGATCGGCGCCGACACTCGCCTGCTGCATCAGCTTAGGGCGAAGTTTTCGCTGAGGCTCGCGGGCCCCCGCAATCAAACAGAAGGTCATGACCAAAAAGAGAACCCGGGCGTTGCGCATGCCTAGGGTAATTTGCAATCAACGGGCCCGCGTCGTCGTGGAGGAACAGGGGGTGTACGCCCGCTATTCTGTAGGAATACTCCGGCTAGAGACTCTTAGCCCGGGCAATTATCTCGAAAGACTTCAGGCGATCGGAGTGCTCGTAAGTATCCGACGCAATGACCAGCTCGTCGGCGCCGGTGCGGGCGATTAAACGATCGAGCCCCGCACGGATCTTCTCCGGGCCACCGGTCACGAGCAGGGATAGCATGGAGACGACCGCCGCCTTCTCGCGCTCGTCCCACAACGCATCCATATTCTCCACCGGTGGGGCGCCGAGCTTACGGTTGCCGCGGACTAGTCCCAGAAAAGCTTGCTGCAAGCTCGTGGAAAGATAGGCCGCGCGATCGTCCGTTTCCGCGGCGATCACCGGCACGCCGACCATCACGTAAGGATCGCGCAGCTGCGGCGAGGGGCGGAACGACGAACGATAGATCCCCAGCGCCTCGTCCAAAGCGGCCGGCGCAAAGTGCCCGGCGAAGGCGAAGGGCAAACCAAGATACGCCGCCAGCCCGGCGCCGTAGAGGCTCGAACCCAAAATGTACAAGGGAACGTCGATACCCGCCCCGGGCACCGCCCTCACCTTTTGGCCAGGCTCCGCTTCGGTGAAATAGGATTGCAGCTCCTGCACCAGCTCCGAAAAGTCGGTGCCGTTACCGGTGATGTCACGGCGTAAAGCCCGCATCGTCGTGGGATCGGTGCCGGGCGCGCGGCCCAAGCCCAGATCGATTCGTCCCGGATAGAGTGTGGCGAGGGTGCCGAACTGTTCCGCCACCACCAGCGGCGAGTGATTGGGCAGCATGATGCCGCCGGAGCCCACGCGAATGGTCGAAGTGTGCTCGGCGATATTTCCGATTAGCACCACGGTCGCAGCACTCGCGATTCCCTGCAGGTTATGGTGCTCGGCCAGCCAAAATCGCGTGTAACCCAACTTCTCCACGTGCCGCGCCAGCTCGCGCGAGTGGGCGAAGGTTTGCGAAATCGCCTGTCCGTCGGCGACTTTGGCCAAATCGAGAACGGAAAGTTTAGCGGTCGTTAGGTTCTTATCCACATGTCCTTACCCGCGAGGCGGGGCCTTGCGGCTCAGCCGGACGGTGCCCTTGGGTACCATCTGCGTGCTGCCTTCGCGCACGTAGTAGTTTCCGGTGAGCTGATCGCGATCGTTCAAATAATACAGTTGAAAATACTGTCCATCGGCCGGGACCAGCAAAATGCCCGCACTGTTGTCGGCGAGCTTTTTGAGCAAACTCAGCTCCCCGCTCTGCGTAGTCTTGGAAATAGTTTTGCCGTCTTCGCTTAAGTCCACGAGGCTTTGCCCCTTCAGCTTCTTCCCTTCCACTTTGCCCGACAGTTCGAGCGTCATCTGCCACACGCGCTTTCCCCCGTCGAAGCGGATCTCCCCTTCGTAATTGCCGAGCAACCGATCGAGGGACGGCGGTTTGGGCGTTGCCTCGGTAGCCGGGAACGAGGTCGACGGCGACG
>JBGSST010000317.1:0-10002 GCA_041736915.1 Bdellovibrionota bacterium | reverse complement strand
CCCGGGCCGCGGCAATCGCCTGTCCGGCGTTGGCCCGGGAAACTCCCCCTAAAGCCTCGGCGACGCCGGCGTAGTGTTCTTTAAAAAGCTCTTCCGCGCGGGGATCGCTCATCAGTTTCGCGAAATCTTCACTCATCTTGCCGGGGTCTTGGTAGATGGGGCTGCTGGCGTCGTTCAGCTCTTTAATGAGGCGTCCCACCTGGGTAACCGCGGTGCGCGCGGATCCCGATTGCAGGCTCAGGTCTTTGCCTTCCGGTTTAGCGCAGGCGACGAGAAAGCACAGGGACGCTAGGGTGAGGGCCACCGAGCGAAGGAACGAAATCGATTTCACGGAAAAGCTCCAGCCTGGCGTCTGGGGTTATACCCTTTCTATAAGCAAACCGTATTCCAACGGTCTTCAGGCCGACTTGACTTAAGAAAGTGTCGAATTTTTAGACGGGCGCCTAGCTTCCTAACACGGCCTTTTGCTTGCCTTTTCGGTGATTTCCGTCGAAATTTACCGCAACTTTATGCAGATACAACGCCCGCCTACCACTCCCGTGGTCGCCCCGTCGGAAGAGGCGAAAGATTTCGCCTTCACGACTCGGTTGGCCGACTTCATTCAGTGGGGAAGAAAAAATTCCCTATGGCCGCTTCCTTTTGGAACGGCATGCTGCGCGATTGAGTACATGGGGGTCGTTTCCTCCCACTACGACGTCTCGCGATTCGGCGCGGAGGTGGTTCGCTTTTCGCCACGCCAGTCCGATTGCATGCTCGTACTCGGCACCGTCGTCGAAAAAATGGGGCCGGTGCTCAAGCAGGTTTACGATCAGATGCTGGAACCGAAGTACGTAATCGCCGTGGGCGTTTGTGCTTCGAGTGGTGGCTTCTATCGCGCGTACCACGTCATGCAGGGGATCGATCAGATCATCCCGGTCGACGTTTACGTGCCGGGCTGTCCGCCCACTCCGGAAGGGATCATCCACGGGATGATTCGTCTACAGGAAAAAATCCAACGAGGAGGGATCGTCCGTGCAAGAGACCGGCACAAGCTCATCGGTAAGTAACTCAGGCATGCTTCCCGAGTTCGCCTCGGCCTTTGCGTCCGAGATTCTCGCCACCGAAGATTTTCGCGGCGACGTCACGTACGTCATTAAGCCCCAGCGGATTCGCGAGATGATTCGCTTTTTGAAAACGCTCGAGCGTTGTCCGTTCAACGTGATGATGGATCTGTTCGCGATGGACTACTTGAAGTCCAACACCGAGATGCCGGAACGTTTTGCGGTCATTTACAATTTGTACTCGCTGCCTTCGAATGCGCGCGTGCGGCTCAAAGCCTACGTGCCCGAAGCGAAGCCCGAGATCGAATCGATTCACGACGTGTACAAGGCGGCCAACTGGTTCGAGCGCGAAGCGTGGGACCTGTTCGGGATCACCTTCACGGGCCACCCGCATCTGCAGCGCATCCTTTGCCACAACGAGTTCGTGGGACATCCCTTGCGCAAGGACTACCCCTCGGACCAGTACCAGCGGCTCAAAACCTCCATCCGCTCCACGGGAATGTAAAAGATGTTAGAGCAAGTAACCGAAAACGGGCGCCCGGACGGCGCAGTCCCCGAGGCCGACTCGAAGTACATGCGGCTCAACGTTGGGCCGTCTCATCCGGCGACCCACGGCACGCTCCGCATCTTCGTGGAGCTCGAAGGCGAGATCTTGAGGGACATGAAACTCGAGATCGGCTACCTGCACCGCTGCTTCGAGAAGATGGGTGAAACCCACGCCTGGAACCAGGTCATCCCCTTTACCGATCGGCTGAACTACTGCTCGGCCATGATGAACAACGTCGGCTACGTGATGGCCGTCGAAAAACTTTTGGGCATCGAGGTCACGCCACGCTGTCAGCGCATTCGCGTGATTATGTGCGAGCTGTCGCGCATCATCGATCACCTCGTTTGCATTGGCGCGAACTCCGTGGATATCGGAGCGCTTACCTGCTTTTGGTATTTCTTCCGCGAGCGGGAAAATGTTTACGATCTTTTCGAAGCCCTGTGCGGCGCCCGCCTCACCACGAGCGCGACCCGCGTCGGTGGTCTCTACAAAGATCTGCCGGACGGCTGGGTCGAGTGGGCGAAGAAGGTCATCAAGCAGATTCCGCGCACGCTCGACGACGTGGATGGGTTGCTCACCAACAACCGTATCTGGATCGACCGCACCAAGGGGGTGGGGCCGATTAGTAAAGAGCTCGCCCTCGACTACGGTTTCACCGGACCTTGCCTGCGCGCTACCGGGATTGCGCACGACTTGCGTAAGGCGAGCCCGTACTACGGTTACGACCAGTTCAAATGGAATGTGGTCACCTCCGAGGGCGGCTGTACCTACTCGCGCTATCTGGTGCGGATGGGCGAGATGCGCGAGTCTTTGAAAATTTTGGAGCAGGCGCTGGAAGACATTCCGGAGGGGCCGGTCAACGTGGCCGACTGGTCGATTAGCCTGCCGCCCAAGGAACAGGTTTACACGACGATCGAAGGGCTGATGGCCCACTTCAAACTCGTCATGCACGGGATTAAGCCGCCGGTCGGCGAGATCTATTCGGCCACGGAAGCCGCCAACGGCGAACTTGGCTTTTTCATCCGGTCCGAAGGGGAAGGGCGCCCGTACCGCGTACGCTGCCGTCCGCCCTGTTTTGCCATCTACCAAGGTTTCCCGGAGATGGCCCTAAACCAGACGGTGTCGGATGCGGTATCGACGCTAGGTAGCTTGAACATCGTGGCGGGAGAGTTGGATCGGTGAGCGACGAAACGAAGAAATCGGAAGACGTAACGAAGATCGCTTTCACCCCCGAGAGGCAGAAGGCTTTCGAAGCCACGGTCGCCAAGTACGAACGTAAAGCTAGCGCGCTATTGCCCACGTTATATCTGGCGCAAGAGCAGTTTGGCTTTCTTTCGCCGCAGGTGATGGTTCACGTAGGGAAGCTGCTCGACATGCCCCCACGCGAAGTGTTCGAGGCGGCGAGCTTCTATACGATGTTTCGCAAGAAGGACATGGGTCAGTATCTCTTGCAGGTTTGCCAGAACGTTTCTTGCTGCATGATGGGCAGCGACGACCTTTTTCAGGTGATTAAGGAAGAGCTAGGCATTGGCCCCGATGAAGTGACGGCCGACAAAAAGTTTTCTCTGCAGCCCGTGCAGTGCTTGGGTTCCTGCGACACGGCTCCAGTCGTGCAGATCAATGACGACTATGTGGAAAGGCTCGACGCCGAGAAGTTCCGCGCGTTGATTAAAAAGCTCGCCGCGGGCGAGAAGGTGGCGGAGGTGAACTCGTGAAGTTACTCGCGCCCGAGCGGCGGATTTTAACCAAAGGGATCGACACACCGAACCTGAACACGATTGAAGTTTACGAAAAGCAGGGTGGCTACTCCGCGATGAAGAAAGCGTTCGGGATGGCTCCCGATGCGATCATCGGCGAAGTGAAGGCTAGTGGCCTGCGTGGCCGTGGCGGCGCAGGCTTCCCCACCGGGATGAAGTGGGGCTTCGTGCCCTTCAACCTAGGCAAGCCGATTTACCTGCTTTGTAACGCGGACGAGTCGGAACCGGGCTGCTTCAAAGATCGCCTGCTGCTGGAAAAAAATCCGCACCTGCTGATCGAAGGCATCATCATCGCGTCGTTCGCGGTGCGTAGCCACAAGTCGTACATCTACGTGCGTGGCGAGTACACGCTGGCCGCCAAGATCGTGCAAAAGGCGATCGACGAGGCGTACGCCAAGGGCTACCTCGGTAAGAACATTTTGGGCAGTAAGCACGATCTTGATCTCGTGCTCCACCGCGGCGCCGGCGCTTACATCTGCGGCGAAGAAACGGGGCTCATCTCTTCGCTCGAAGGCAAGAAGGGTTACCCGCGCCTGAAGCCGCCTTTTCCGGCGGTGTCGGGCTTTTTGAACTGCCCCACGGTCGTGAACAACGTGGAAACGCTGTGCACGGTTCCCTGGATCATACAAAACGGAGGCGCGACGTACGCGACCTACGGTACGGAGAAGAGTAAGGGCACGCGTCTATTCTGTCTCTCCGGCTGGGTGAACAAGCCCGGCGTTTATGAAGAAGAGTTGGGCCTCCCGCTCAAAGTGATGATCGATCACTACGGCGGCGGCATGAAAGACGGCTCGAAGTTGAAGGCCGTGATTCCCGGCGGCAGCTCCACGCCGCCGCTGACCCCGGAAGAGGTCGACAAGTGCTTGCTCGACTACGATCACATCGCCACCTTCGGCAGCTTTTTGGGCGCCGGCGGCATCATCGTGATCCCCGAGCACATTCCGCTGATTAAGATTTTGGAACGGATCTCGGAGTTCTACTGGGATGAGTCCTGTGGGCAGTGCACTCCGTGCCGTGAGGGAACGGGCTGGCTTTTCAAGACCATTCGCTCGATCGAGCACCACCACGGCCACAAAGAAGATATCGATGATTTGAAGCGCACGGCGACCTCGATGATGGGGGCCACCATTTGCGCACTGTCCGACGCGGCGGCGATGCCCGTGCTGGGCTTTCTGAAGAAGTTCCCGCAGGACTTCCAGGCCTTGCTCGACGAGGCGGAGCGCAAGCGTAAGGTCTCGGCCGGCCGTAAGCTCGACGGACAGGAAACGACGGAGATGACGGAAGTGACCCGATGAGTGATGAAAAAAATGTGAAGGCCGTGGCGCCGCCCAGTGGCGCGGTCGATCAAAAAGTCGCGGCCCCGCCGCCGCCCGCTCCGCCTAAGAAAACGGTGACGCTCGAGATCAACGGCATGAAAGTCGAAGTCGAGCCCGGCACTACCGTGTTCAACGCCGCCGTGAAGGCGGGGATTTTCATTCCGCACTACTGCTACCACCCCGATCTGTCGATCGCCGGCGTGTGCCGTATGTGCATGGTCGAGATCGAAAAGGTGCCGCGTCCGCAGATCTCCTGCAACACGGTTGCCACCGAAGGCATGGTCGTAAAGACCGACACCGACAAGATCAAAGAGACGGTCAAGTCAGTGCTCGAGCTGCACCTGATCAACCACCCGCTAGACTGTCCGATCTGCGATAAGGCCGGCGAGTGTGGGTTGCAAAACTTTTACCGTGATTACGGCCTGTACACACCGCGCATGGACTTCGAAAAGGTTCACAAGCCGAAGGTGCAGGATATTGGCACGATCGTGCTCGACTCCGAGCGCTGCATTTTGTGCACGCGTTGCGTTCGCTTTACGGCCGAGGTGACGAAGACCTCGGAACTCGGCATCTTCCAGCGCGGCGATCGCAGCACGCTGAAGATTTACGACGACGGTCACCTGCGAAACGACTACACGGGCAACCTCGCCGACATCTGTCCGGTGGGCGCTTTGACCGCAAAAGATTTCCGTTTCCAGCAGCGGGTGTGGTTCTTGGAAAAGACCGCCTCGGTTTGTGGGTTGTGCGCGCACGGCTGCAACATCGACGTGAGCGTCAACCCCAAGAAGAACGAACTGTACCGCGTGGAGCCGCGCCGCAATCCCGAAGTGAACAAAAGCTGGATCTGCGACGATGGCCGCTGGGGCTACCAGTACATCACCGCCGACACGCGCATTCACCTGCCCAAGAAACATTGGGAAGGCGTGTGGCGCGATCACACGTGGATGGACTTCTTCAAAGAGATGCCGGCGTTGCTGGAGATGGGCAAGGCCGTCGTCGGGCTATCCACGCAGATGACCAACGAAGAGCTTTTCGATTTGGGCACGACGTTGAAGAATCTCGAAGTGACCTCGGTAGTGCGTTTGGCGGAAGACGAAGCGGTCGAAGACAAGAAGCCGTTCGACGGCATTTTGAAACACCGCGATCTCACCCCGAATGCGGCCGGGTTCGAGCAGGTCATGAAATGGCTTGGGCTGAAATGGCTCACGCTGGCGCAAGGGATTGCCGAAGTGGCGCGCGGTCCGGAGTGGGTATTTGCGTTTGGTCTCGAAGGGGGCGAAGAGCGCTTGGCGCATCTGCAGCCTTTCTGGGGCGCCATTCCCGCGACTAGCCGCCTAGCCGTACACGCCACCAATGCGTTGCCCGTGCTATCGCGCGCGACGTGGGTATTGCCCAACGTTTCGTTTTACGAAAAGAACGGCTCGTTCGTGAGTGCGCTCAACCGTCTGCAGCGCGTGAAGGCGGCCATTCCGTGGCAGTACATGGCGCGTGATGCGCACGCCGTGGCTCTGGGGCTACGCCGCGGAGACGATCGCGAAGCGCCGAACAGCCGAGCCGGAGAGATTTCGTTTCAAAAAGTGGTCGCGCCTAACACGGTCAGCGAAGAGGTGACTTTCAAGAAGTTTACCAAGTTCGGCCAAAACGTGGGCGCGACGGAAACTTTGGGAGGCATGGCGTGAGCTCGGTCGTAAACCGTCCTAAATACAAGTTGCCGATCAGTCAGCGGGTTTATCTCATCGCCATCGTGAAGGGGATGATGATCACGGGCCGCCACTTTCTGAAGGCCCTCTTCAACCCGAAGAGCATGCCCAACATTGGTTACCCGGAAAAAAAGCGGAAGTACTCGCCGCGTTTTCGTGGGTTGCAGATCCTCACGCTGAAGGCGAACGGCGACGTTCGTTGCACAGCGTGCATGTTGTGCGCGACGGCATGTCCGGCCGACTGTATTCACATCACCGCGGCGGAGCATCCGGACCCGAAGGTGGAAAAATTTCCGAAAGAGTTCAACATCGACATGCTTCGCTGCGTATTTTGCGGCATGTGCGAAGAGGCGTGCCCGGTCGACGCCATCCGCATGGGCCCCAACTACGAGCTGGCGAGCTTTGAGCGCAGCGACTTTATTTTCTCGAAAGAGGATCTCGTGCGTTTGGGCAACAACGCCCAAAGCCGGGTGCAGGATGAAGTGACGTCGCCGCAGAACGTGGAACGTTTGGTCGGTCGCGACCTGGCTCCCCCGAGCCTCCACTAGCCCCGCAGGTACCCGCTTCCTTTTAGAACCGGTAAGTGGCGGAATCTAGGCCGGTCTCGCGGACCCCCAAAGCTGCTATCATGGAAGGATGCGCGTGCGCTCCCTCACATTAGCGGCTGCCTTATGCTTTGGTACCCCCCTGGCTTTCGCCGAAACGGGGCTGGCCGCTAAGGACTGCACGTCGACCTTTCGGCTGTTGATGGAGAATCAGTACACGAACCTCCCTCAGTTTCGCGCGATCTTTAAGCACGCCAATCCCGCCCCGCTTTCTTCGAGCCACGAGCTGGATAACATGCGCTTCATCGAACTCGCCGCCGATCCGAGTAAGGGCAAAGAGCTGGTTTATTTGCACCTCACGTTGAAGGTGCTCAAACCGTTGAACGATCGCGTGTTCAACGATGAGGTGGGGGAGGGGAAAGAGGACGTGAACGCTTCGCGAAATCTATTTCGCGCGCTGTTTGCCGAAAATGTGGAGGCTTCGCCGGCGTTGCATAAGGCGATGCGGGGCCGGTTCATGGATTTTAAAACGGTCGAAGCCGGCTTCAGCCCCAGAAACTATCCTGGGGGCAAAACGCAGCTGCTACGGGATCTCGACTACGCTCTTCGCCAGACCAATCTGCAGTTCGAAAAGGCGATGCTCAAAATTTATGGCACCGGTTCGGAGCTCGTGAAGAAGATGAGTGAAGAGCACGGACTGGTCAGCGATTTTACCGCGTGGCACCTAGCGGGAGTGGCGGAAGGGGACCCTGACCTCGCCGCCTTTGCGGCCCGGGAGGCGACGTCGAAATTCGATCGCGAGACGAGTTTCGTGCTCAAGGCGAACCAGTTTTCGCCGCAGACCGCGGCCGATCGCGTAGCGAAGGTCGAAACTTCGATGCGACCCCGGCTAATTTCGGAACTCGGGGAACAGTCGCCGGTGTTTGCCAAAGATGCGTCGGGCAAGCACCTCATTCTGTCCAAAGACAGCATCGATCTATTGCGTAAGGTGAGTGTGGCCGATCTCGACGAGTACGTAGCGGCGGTCACGGGCTCATTCAAAAAGCGGCTCGGGGTTTCCCTCACGAAAGAGCAGGTGCTTGTACTGCGGGATTATTTCGCGGAGGCGGATCGCTTTCAGCCCTCCATTCGCGCGCCCAAGCGTGTGCAGATTGATCTAAGCCAAGCCCGGCACGGTATCGTGAGCGTGGATTTTGCCGGGCAGAATGTCGAGAACCTGTACCAAACGATGGGGGCCGTCGCCGAAGCGCACGCGGGTGGTGGGGACGTGGGACGTAACGTGATTGCGCTCTCGCGCCGGGGCGAGGCGCTGTCTACCGAGCGGCTGGCGCGGCTCAAACAAAATTTCACCGCGAGTGCGAAGGCCGCGGGAATCGAAGGGGAACTGCAATTTTCCGGCGACGACGGCGTGCTCATTCTAAAGAGCCCGCTCTCGGAGGCGCAGTGGACGCGCTTAAAGCAGGAGCTCGCTAAAGGGGCGGACCCGCTTTCCGATTACCGCATGGTGAATACCGGCCCCGTGATGAAAACGGCGTCGGAGGTCGATACCGGCGGTATTTCGCGCGAAACGGTCAAGGCCGAGGATTTTGAAAAGAAATTACGTAGCGAACTTTATGGGTATCTTCCTAGGGAAAGGGTCGGCGCGTCAGGGATCTCCGTGACGCTAGATCCCACCTCGAAACGCGCGGTGGTCACGTTTCCCGGGGCGTGGACCTCGGCCGAGATCGCGATGGCGAAGAAGGCCATGGCCGAGAAAAAACTGGCCCCAGCCGGATACAGCGTCACTTTCCCCGTTGTAGCCTATTGAAATAATTACTATAATAAAGTCAGTAGCGGCGGCTTCGCTCTACTCAACGTCTTCCAACACCCATTGCCCAGAAGGAGACTTCCATGACACTTACTAAGGCGGAACTCATTGACGCCGTGTATGAGAAGGTGGGGTTTTCCAAGAAAGAGGCGTCCGATTTAGTGGAGCTGGTCTTCGAGAGCATGAAAGAAGAGCTCTGCAAGGGCGGCAACATCAAGATCTCGGGCTTCGGTAAGTTCCGCGTTCGCTCCAAGAAAGCACGCATGGGACGCAATCCGCAAACCGGAGCCGCGATGATGATCTCGGCGCGTAAGGTTTTGACCTTTACGCCCAGCCGCATCCTTCGTGACGGCATCAACGGCAAAGCCACCACGCTGCCCAGCCAGAGCGGTGCGGATGACGACGATGACGATGCGGATGATGCCGACGAACAAGAAGCGTAAAGCTTCGGTTGCTCTTGGCCTGATTATTTTTGGCCACGCCGGGAACTTCCCGGACGTGGCCTTTTCTTTTTCTCTCGAATCCTTCTGGGCGGCGGAAAAGGCGGACCGTGAGTTACGGCCTCACGAGGCAACGCGTCAGCGAGAGGCGTTTCTCCGCGACTGCACGGCCTCTCCTCCGCAGACTGCCTCGCCGCGCTTTGTTTGCCGCCTCATTGAGGGGGAACGGGCCGAGCGGTCGCCGTGGCTGACCTTACCCTTTGCGCGCTGGTTTCAACCCAAGGTGGACCCGGGGCTGGCCGACCTAAAGGGGCTTCCCCTGGCGGAGAAGGCGCTCTGGGAGGCGCGGGCGTTCGTCTCGCCGCTTCGCCCGGCCACGCAGAAAGTGGGGCAGGGATGGCTCGCGCTGGAAAGTACCGTGCGTCTTTCTCCCGAGAGGGAGGAGCCTCGTTGGTGGCGGTACCAGGCGCTCATCGCCGAGCGCGATCCGGGACGTCGGGTCGCCAATTACGAGGGGATGCCGTTTGCCGACGACGCCGCCGATCCTGACCGGCGCGATCGGCTCGACGGAGTTTCTTACGGATTCGCTCCGTTCGTGGGACTGCGCACTTTTCGTGGCGTAGTGGCCGGAGCGCGGCTATGGGACGATCGGCTGGGCGATGCGGATCGCCAAGGAGACCTTTCGGTGCAGGCGGCGACCAACGTCACGTTTGCCGGCGCGGGCGCTTACACCGAACGCCGGTGGCTTGCCCCCGTGGCGTGGCGTACGGAGGCCGTGGCCTACTCCGATCAGTTTCGTTACGTAGCGGCTGCGGGCAGTACGCGATTTCGTGAAGAGGCGTTTCACGCC
>JBGSST010000305.1:0-23251 GCA_041736915.1 Bdellovibrionota bacterium | reverse complement strand
TCGATATTTTTTCTGCGGGCGTCCGCCAGTAGGTATGGAAAAAGCGCGTTCACGGCATCGGTACCGGTAATCGTGAGGTCGATGACCTCGGTCTTAGGAGAAAGGTCTCTCCAGGCCGATTGAAATATCTGCAAGGACTGGGTTGGATCCCGGGGGTACCCCGGGGCATCGGCCCGACGCGCGGCGAGTAAGCGCGCCAGGTATCTCGGATCGCTGAACGCCTTATCATCACTGCGCAGAAGCCGGTATCCAAAACCTCGCTCCATGTCTCGGACATCTTCGTGGCGTGCATCGATCGACCGTAGATCGTTGTCGAACTGAACGGCCAATCCAGCCGTTTCCGCATGAGGCCGGATGGTATCTCCGGCAAGTTCGAGAAACTTATCGGCCCCCAAACGGTCGCGAAGCTGTCCTAATACTATGTGCAATGCCTCGGGGTCCTTCAGGGGATACGGCTCCGCCAACGTTTCCAGCTCTTTCACCAGCTTGGGATTGAGCATGTCCATACGCGGCTGGTGTTGCAGCGCCATCATGGCGCTCAGTAGCTCACCGTTCGTAAACTTGTGCCCCGGCAACTTCGCCAGCGTTACCTTACAGCTCGAAAGCACGCTGGCCTTGGGCTCCGTTTCGGCGCGCACCACTGCCGGAATCAGCAAACTGAGCGCGGCGAAAATTGTGAACCAGCGGGAGACCATATCCCTACTGTATCGGCACTTTATTGGCGGGAGCTTGAGCGCCCCGCGCAAAAAACGGCGCTACTGCCCACCCATTTGCCAGGTGTAAAACCCGTTTCGTTATGACTTGTTGCGTGAACACGCGAGGCACGAGCCTTGCTTTGTGTCGGTGGGTCAGGCTGGGGGGCCGGCGCTTCTTCTTTCCAAAGAAAAATCATTCGTCCCCTTTTGCCTTGGAGGTTACTGCATGAAGAAACTTCTGGTATTGGGGTTGGCCGTAGCCACACTCTCGTCGGCATCCATTGCTGATGAGTGCGTGGCTCCGACCGCCGAAAGTTCCCGGACCAACACGACCGTGTCCAACGATGAGGGCTCCGTAGTGCGAGAGATCGCACGCCGGAAACGTCATCGTCGGAAACGCCGGCATCGGAGACATCACCGACGCCATCGGTAGTAGTACCGACGTCCGCATGATTCGCCTCAAGCGCACCTGCTAACCGCGATCGGCCTTTGGCCGCTCGCCACGCAGGTTCACTTGATTCGAATCATGCTCCGTTGGAATTACTCCGTAATTATTTCTCCATTTTTATGGGGATGACGAAAGCGGGTCAGCCTCCTCGGAAAGCCGAGGGCGCTGGCCCGTTTTCATTTTCGCGGTTGCCGTTTTTTCTCGTGCGGACAAAAACCGACGCGCGGTCCAAGGATGGTGGGGAACTTTCGGCACACGTCGGGACGATCTTCGTAAACGGTACAGCGGCGGCTCTTGTCCAAAAACACGCAGGCGCCGTTCGGGGCCTGGGCGAGAATGAAAAGCCCCGTGGCCGCCCGAAAACTTTGTACGATCTTCTCCTTCTTCAGCCGTTGCGCGGGCCGTTTCAGCGACCCGACGGCCTCGTCTTCGCTGATCACCTTGAGGCGCAGTAGATCGCTCGCCGTTACCTCCACGGGTAAGGTGCAGCAGCCACCCGTGCAGTCGTCGCAAAGGCTCGGCCGGAAACGGATCCAGGTAGAGGGTTTTCCTACGTCAGTAAACATCGAGGACCCCGATGCTATCCTAAGGCTACGAAATTATCCTTACCCTTGTCGTGGCCAGAACTTCCCGTGTTTGAACTTCCAACCAAAAAAGAAATAGGTTATAACCAGGCTATCTCAGCGCGAAATACCGCGCACGAAAGGAGGTAGCGAATGATGAATACCGGAATCACCCATATCGGAATCAACCCGTCGGATGTACCCGACCGCGCTATCTCCGGCCTTCTCCGCCACTAACGCCGGCGAATCCCGCGATAGCAAATTGACCAAGCATCAGCGTGGCCCGTTGGGCCAACGCCGCGATCCATTAACCATTTTTATCTCTCCCCGGGAGGGGATCATGAAATCTTTAGCTAGGGCTGAAGTGCCCGAACTTTTTTGGCGTAGTGGCCAGAAAGCAAAATGGCCGAAAGCTATGCGAATAGCCCGGCTCCATTTCAAAATGTACTATCGTCCCCTTCTTTGGAAACAGTGGCTCGACGCCGTTCTATCCGCGGATCTCGTTCAGCGGGTGGGGCCGCATTCTCCGCCGAAAGCGCGGCACGAATGGGGCGGACAAGCCGGAGGTAGTCACCCGGTCGACGGGTGGTTCAGAAGAAATGTTTAGTCCCGACGGAAAAAGAGAACTTCGTGAATTGACGAGCCTGGCGTGGCCCATCGTCGGCACGCAGCTCCTTCACCTGACGATGCAGGTGATCGACAGCGTGCTGGTGGGCCATCTGGGCGTCGATCCGCTGGCCGCGATCGGCATGGCGAGTTCCTACTATTCCATTCTGCTTTGCACGACGTACGGCATGATGTCGGCGATGAGCCCGCTCGTGTCGCGCGCGGTGGGGGCGGGAGACAAAACGCGAGCCGGCCATCTCTTTCGCCAGGGAATTCTCGTGGCGTTGGGGCTTTCGGTTTTCTTCGTGCTCGGCAATTTGGCGGCTCCGTACGTGTTCCACTGGATGGGACAACCGGCCGAGCTCATTCCCATTGCGGCCGAGTACCTAGCCACGATGTCGTGGGGTGTTCCGGCGAGCTTGCTGTTTTTGGCCTGCCGCCATCTTACGGAAGGCACGTCGCATACGCGGCCGTCGATTCTCTGCGCGGGAGTCGGCGCCGTGGTTCACTGCGTGCTGTCTTACTCACTCGTTTACGGAAAGTTCGGTCTTCCGGCGTTGGGCACCAAAGGGGCCGCGCTGGGCACCGTGTTTGCGATGTGGACGATGCTAACGTTGCTCGCCGTTTACCTGTGGCGCGCCAAACGAATGGCCGAGTACTCGCCCTGGCGTGGCTCGTTTCGTCCGGACGAGAAAGCGGTTCGTGAAATCGTGTGGTTGGGCGCGCCGATGGCGGCCGCGTGGCTGTGCGAAGTCGGGTTCTTCAGTGGCGCTACGATCGCGGCCGGAATTCTCGGCGCGAGGAGCCTCGCCGCGCACCAGATTGCGCTCAATGCGGCGTCGTTCGTGTTTATGGTGCCGCTCGGAATCTCCTACGCGGTCGGCATCCGCGTAGGTCAGGCATCCGGCCGTAACTACACGGCGGGCGTGGCTTTGGCCGCGCGCGCAGGACTATCCCTGACCTTGGCTACGCAAACGCTTTCGGCGCTAGCGTTCTTGCTAGGGGCGCCACTAGTCGCCAGCCTTTACACGACGGACCTAGAGCTGATGCCGCACGCGATTCTTCTTTTGCAGATCGCAGGGGCGTTTCAGCTCTTTGATGGCATTCAAGTGGTGAGCATGGGAATTTTGCGCGCTCTGAAGGACACGCGAATTCCTTTTTTCAACACCATGATTGCCTTCTGGGCGCTCGGCGCACCCCTGGCGTACACGCTCACGTTTCCATTGAAGATGGGAACGCCGGGGTTGTGGTTCGCGATGATTCTGGGGCTGGCGGCCGCGTCGGTACTGCATTGGCGGCGCTTTCGCCGGGTCACCGGGGTAGTTGCGGTGGGCTGACGTATATCTCGTAGCGATCACGCTTATGAAGGAGCGAGTGGCCCTTTTTCACCAGCTGATCCAGCTCATCGCCATCTAAAGGCCGGTCGTTCCATGAGTCCCCGGAGGTAAGCGGTGCTGCGAGCGAATGAATAACCAAACTATCTTCCGCCATCGAACCCGAAAAATGGCGGGCTAGCTCCGCGTAAATCGCCTCGCTGCTACCGTTGAACATTGTGGCGCTCTTTGCGGGCCGGCGTTCGGTCAGCAGATACGCCGCCGGAAGCATCTGGTAGGACAGAATCGTACCCGGCCCTTTGCGATAAGGGGCGAGGTCTTCGGCGAGCCGGTTAAGGTATTGCGCCTTCACCTCGTGCGTAGAAATTCCGCGGTACGGCCCAGTCTTGACCTCATAGGTGGTCGTGGCCGGCCCGTCTTCGTTGAAAGGAGAGGCCGGATAGTGCAGTTGATTGGCGAATAGAACACCGAGCCACGCGGCGGCGACCCACGGACGAAACCACGTGCACGCCCACGTTACGGTGAGAAAGTAACCCGCGGCCGCGCCGATGAGAAAACGCTGCATGAGCCAATAGGAGGATGTGGCAACAAGTAACCCCGCCACGGCGGACGGTAGCCAGACTACGAGCAACGTCCGGCGATCGTCGTAGTTGGGGTAGCGCAGCCATGCCAGCGCCGGGGCGAAAGCCATGAGCACTACGGAGAAGTCCTGCCGACCGGAGCTACGAGAGATGGCGAATGCCGCCAGCGGGAGCAACGCTGCGAAAACCGCCCTTCCCCCGGTTGAGGGAAAATAACGGCGGACTCCGGCCGCGCCCAACACCGAGAACAGCAGTCCAAGTGCAAATGGACGGTACTCCCCCCGGACGAAAATGACCTGCAGACGGATGAAGGGGGAGGCGTAACCATTTTTCACGGCAAACGCCAGCACCTCACGGACTCCGGATAAACGGGTCAGCGCCAATATTCCCATGGCGCCGAGGGGAAGAGCCGCGCAGCCGAGGTAGGCTAAACGTGCGCGCGATCGCCCCAGTAAGCCCAAAGCCAATAGTGGAGCCAAGGGCGGATAAGCCACGACGGCTAAGCCGTGAAGTAATCCGGCAGCTCCCCAGCTGTAAGCGTCCGGTTCTTGGCCGCCGGGCCCCCACAAAAACAGGAACCCCAGGAGAAGAAACATGGATGCAAAAGTGTTGTAACTGAAGACAACGAGATCACCGGGCAGAAAAAACAGTGCTGCCGAAACCACCGCTAGCGATAGGCCGAAATCAAGATGCCGGCGCAACAGTTTCGCCGCCGCCAGGTGGGTTAAGGACCAAAAGGCCAAGAACGCCCAACGAAGATCGAGCACGAGCCCGTCGGAAGAGGACCGTAGCACCCCCCTAGCCCACACTACTGGATAAGCGAGCACGCCGAATGTTTGTTGGGCCGCCAGCTCATCGATGAAAAGCCGTCCGCCGAGCCACATCCGGTAAGGCACCGCCAGATAAAACGCCTCATCGTATAGATCGATCCCTCTGGTAGCCTGCACGAGAAGCACGCCGATGGCCGCTACAAACAATGCCCCCGCAAAGGCGATGACGGCGCGCTGTGCACTCATGATTTCTCATCGTAACACTCTATTTTCCGAACTGGCAGTCGCCGAAGTCGACGTGAACGTTACGCGATACCCCGCGCACGGCCCAGTCGGACTCCGCCGTGAACAGCTCTTTCAGATACTGATCACGATTAGCCAGGTACGTTTTCTGATCGAAGAGCCAGCTGTTCATGATCGACTCTGGCCTCCCCCCGGAGTGAGTCGAATTTTTGTGGCCGCGACCGAGTAGGCAGTGACCAAGTTCGTGGAACGCCAGCATCTCTTTGAATGCGTCCGAGCCTTTGTTCCAAGCGGACGTAGAGAAGTCCACATGGTTGCGACCAGATGAAGAAAAGCTGCACATGCCGATGGTGGATCCAAAGAACCTGCGGAAGCCGAACGTTACGGTACGGTTCCCGTAATTAGCGCCGTACGTTTGGCCGAATGTCTTGAAGCGCTCGTGATACGGGGCCACCGACGCCGGAGCCGCCGGTGATTCCCCCGGGGGAGGCTGCGGCCTCACGCCACCCATTGCCATGAGAACGAAAGCTAGAAGAGCGATCTGAAGGGCCAACGGAATCTGTTGCATGGAAACCTCACGTCAGCGCCACCCCTTTAGCTATCTTGAGCCAAAATTGTGCGCGAAGGTTTTCCGGCATCGCTCTTTAATCGTCACATTCTGTCAGCTTGCTGGTGACTAGCGCGTAGCCAGCGCCGAGCTTACTTTCGGTTCGGTCACGCGTGAATCGTCTCCGCGAAATTCGAAGGTGCGGGTGGCCTGCACCGACTTCAACACGGTGGCGACCGAGAGCTTTACCTGCACCACCATCGCCGCGATGGGCCGGCTAGTGGTTCCTAAGTTGGTCGGCGCGGAAGCGGCCACCGACATGTATACCGTGTAGCCCCACAGCGCCGTGATGTTATTGGGCACTACGGCCACGTGATCGAGATAGCGCCCGACCCCATTTAAATTCCCACCGTACCGGTGCATGAGCGTGTACTCCACGTCGTACACGGTGACGCCGTACAAATTTTTGCCGTAAGCGCGGTAAGAGCGAAGCTGAAGGTCAGAGAAACCTTCGAGTTCCGTGCCCTCGGCGATCCCTTTGGGAATTGCGTTGGCAAAGGTTACCGTGGCGTGGGTCGACGCCCGGTTCTTCTCCACGATGTTCCAGAGCTTCTCGCCGGTGTTCACGATCTTTTCGGCAGCGGCGATGCCCGCGATAGGATCCACGGCGGCACTGAGACCTAACGACGTGAACGCCAGTGAGTCGGCTACCTCGATCGGCTCGAGCTCTTCGACGTAGTGGGTAATCTCACCCTCTACAGTCGGCTTTTGGCAGGCGGTCAGCAGCAGCAGGATCAAAAAAGATAGGGTGAGACGATTCATGGCGCAAGCTCCCCGGTGTCGTCTCCTCTTTCAGGCTACGTTTGGGAATTTTGCAAAGTGAAGGCCAGCCGGTTTAGGCGCGACGTGGCGCCGCGCCGGACAATTTTGCGCCCCGCCGCGGCGGTTTTGCGGCTTATCACTCGTCCGTCCGCTTACGGGGTGATGCTAAACTCCGGCAACATTAGCTCCGTCGGTGACGGTGACGCTCAATTTTCGGTCGGCGTAGCGGTGGGAATCGGGGTGTTTACCGGCGACTGTACCGACGACACGGGTCCGATCTTCAAAATTCTGTCGGCATTGACCCGCGGAAAGAGGGGGAATGTGCCGAGTTTGATGAACTCGGGACTCTTGAACTCAAACGCCCCCACCGCCATTAACGCTACCTCGGCGATGATCACGCCTTCGAACCGGCCCATGTTTCGGCTGTGCACTTGAGGCGCGTTAAGGATCACTCGCTCCATATTCACGAGGCGGCCCGGCAACACGGTGGCATCTTCAAGCGGAAAGCCTTGCGCTTCTGCCACCAGAGCGGACATTTTCGCCGCGATAGTGCCCGGCCGACGGTCGTGCCACTGATAGGTCTGAGCGTAGCTCAGCATGCGGGAGCCGTACTCGTTAAAGCCCATTCCCCACGCGATCATGCGATCGCTGGTGATCTGAATGTGACGAGTCACCGCGGAGCCAAGGTAGGTAATGGGGCCCATGAGGAAGACGGAGCCAACGACGTAGAGGCGGCAACCGTGATTGCCCGTATCCACCACCAGATTCTTAAATACGACCGACGTAGTAATAAACAGATCGCCGTTGCACTTAAGGGGTTGGTTGCTTTCGTTGCTTACATACTGCTTCGTCGTAGGCGCAGGGGTAGGGGCCGCGGTCGGGGTCGGGGTCGGCGTACCGTACTCGTCATAATCTCCGTACCCGTCCTCGTATCCGTACGGATTTGGCTGCACGGGGATGGAAACCACCCGGAGTCCGGCTAGCGGCTCGCCCGGCGCGTCCGACAGGTACTTCCATTCCGGATGCTCGGCCGGCATGGTACCAGCGGCTGCCCGAATTTCCGCTTCCGTCGGCGCGCCGATGTAAACTTCTCGTTCTTCCACCATCGGTTTCGGAGCAAACTGGATGCCCTTTTTTTCTCGGTAAGTAGCCAGCGGAGCGCCGGTCAATGTGGTTTCGTAGTTTATCGGAGGGGCTTCCACGTAGTTATCGTTTTCATCGTAATCATAAAACGGGTAGTTCGGATCCTGACAAAGAGCATCCCGGGAATAAGAGGCGCAGAACGTGACATGTTGAGACCCAAAACCGATGGGGTTCGAGTGAGTCACGCTATCCAGCCACGATTTCAGCGTGTGAGTTCCAGAAACGAAGGGGGCGGGGGGGACGATGATTTTCCCCTTCTCAAAGGGCCCGTTACCTTCCTTTTTGAAGAATCGGGCCGTGTGAATTCCAGGAGCGTGTACGCCGTAGATGCCGCCACCGGGCGAGCCGCCGCCCATGAAATAGTCATTCCCGTGGCCGCCGTCGGTAACAACGGTACCGTTGAATATACCGTGGCAAGTGATGCATGCGGCACCGCGGACCGCGAGTGCGAGATCGTGGTTCCTGAATGTTTCCAAGACTTCGTGGTTAGTCAGCGGGGGAGTGCCGTTCGGATCGCCCGTCAGCACTTTAGGCGTACCGAACACTACGGCCGAAGCCATTGAGCTCGACTTACCGTTTGAGGCAAGCACGTTGCCCGCACCGCCGCTCCACTGAAACACGTAAACTACGGCCGTCGATTCGAGCGACGCCTGATACGTCTTCTGAAACTCTTCCTTCTTGGCCCTCATCGCCATCGAAAGCTGGTCGGTCGCGCTAAGCTCAACCGACGACACTTCCGACGTTTGCTCCATCAGCGACCCGGAGACCGCGCCGAACATCTGACCACGGTTGGCCTGGGCATTCTTGTTCGCTTTGAACATTACTTTCTTGTCGAGAGCCGCAACCCCGAAATCAGCGTCGACCGGGGCCGAAAGTACGCTCTTGGTTACGATTTCCGATCCCGAAACTTCCGCGGTCGTCGCGACCTTCGAACCCGAATAAGTCTGGGTGGCAGCGTCCTCGTTCAGCGTGATCAGAGTCACGTTCTGATTCTTGCCGATGAACACGGGCGCATTGATGAAATCTTCGATATTGGTGCGCTGGGGAAGCGCATCGGCGATCAGGCTCGGGGTAACGGCCGCGCCGTTTTGTTCCACCTTCAAGGAAATACTAGCCTCCACCAGCCCAGGCCCACCCGCGAGAATGGTGTAATGACCCGACGCGACGGTACTTACGCGAATGGCGATACGAATCGTCTTTTCTAGGGAGTTGTCTTGGGATTGAACAAAGCCGGCGCTCTCGTCGTTAGCATCTTCGAAAACGTGGACGAGTACCTTCTGGCTTCCTTCCACACCGGGAGCCCCCATGCGAGCGGGCTTGGCGACGGAGCTGGAACCCTCGATGACCTTGACCCAAATATTCTTGGCATCCGGCGCATTCAGGAAAAGCTGGTTTTCGTGAGCGGTCCCCTGCAGTTCGTAAGGGGCGGCAAAGCTCACCGTGGTATGCACGAGCGCATCGGTAGTGCTGCCGTTCACGCGAAGCAAAAGTTTACCGACCGTAACGCCGGTCCACAGGTTGTGGCTCGCCATTTTGGTGCAAGAGATCAAGGTGGCCGCGACGGCCAGAATAAACGTCCAACGAATCAAAAAGACCTCCAAAAGGAAGTTTTTGAACCTTGTGCAAACTCTGAAGTTGAATTGCTTTTTAAAAGTAGCCTTTTAGGTTCGGAAGAAATGCGGCACTGCGTGAACCTAATCGGAGCGGGGCGAACACGTCTTGGATACGTGCTTATATAATGCCAGGAATTACATTGTGAGTCAAACTGCACAATGTCAGTAAGGTCCCGGATTTCATGCGAAATCCGGGACCAACTGTGAAGTTTTCTGAGGCCCCCCTCTGGGAGCTCTTTAGATCTAACGCGCTAGGCCGTTTCCGTGGCTTTAAGCGGGTTTTCCGGCGGAGGGCTGAGCGGAACCTCCGTCACTTTGGGCTTAACCAGCAGCGAGGCCACGATCGACGTGCCCATTAGGCCGAAAATAATGCCCAGGGACCAGCTGATGGGGAATTTCCCGCCGAAGGCTTCGTTCAGCCACGCCATCTTCAGGCCTACGAAGATCAATACCGAAGCGAGGCCGTACTTAATGAGATGAAACCGATCCATTACGCCGGCCATCAAGAAATACAGCGAGCGAAGCCCCAGAATCGCGAAGATGTTCGACGTGAACACGATCAGCGGCTCTTTGGTGAGGGCGAAAATCGCCGGCACCGAGTCCACCGCGAAAAGGATGTCGGAAAACTCCAGGAAAATCAGGGCCACGAAAAGCGGAGTGGCAAACGCGACGCCGCCCTTACGGATGAAAAACGCATCCCCTTCCACCTTGGGGTGAATGGGCAGTATCTTCTTGAGAAAGCGAAGGATCCAATTGCCTTCCGGATCCATCATTGCGGAGGGGGCGAAGAACATTTTCACGCCGGTGATGACCAGCAAGATTCCGAAGAAGATCATCAGCGAGTGGTACGCCAGCAGAATGGAACCCAAGGCCACGAAGATGGCCCTGAAGACCAGCGCCCCGATAATGCCGTAAAACAGGATGCGGTGCTGGTAGATCTTGGGAATTCCGAAATAGGCAAAGACTACGGCGAAGACGAAGATGTTATCCAGCGCCAGCGACTTTTCCACTACGAAGCCGGCCAAAAACTCCAACGCCAACTGCTTGGCGATGACCGCCCCGTGAACATCCTTGGTGTAGAGGTAGAAGGCCCCGTTGAAAACCAACGCGAGGCTGGCCCACACGATGGTCCATCCGGTGGCTTCCTTTACGGAGACTTCGTGCGCACTTTTGTGAAAGACGCCTAGGTCTAAAGCCAGCAAGCCCAATACGAACGTCGTAAAGCCTGCGTAAAACCACCAGTACTCAGCAAAGGGAAACAAAACCACGGTAACAACCTTTCAAAGCCTACAATGCGCCAGGACGTTGCATCTTTCCAATAGATAAGAACTGTGTTTAGCATCGATTTAACCGAATCATGGAAAAACCTACACAGCTCCCCGGCCCTAACCCAAACCACGAGCCGTGGATTAACTACCACCACCTGCTCTATTTCAAAACCATTGCCGAGGAAGGCAGTGTTTCCAAGGCCGCCGAAAAGCTGCGCCTGGGGCAGCCTACGCTGAGCGCTCAGCTAAAGCAGCTGGAGGGGTCGCTGGGGGTGATGCTGTTCGAGCGCCAGCACAAGCGCCTGGTACTGACGGACCAGGGACGGGTGGCGTTGGATTACGCCCGGCAGATCTTCAAGATGGGCTCGGAGATGCTGGAGGTGCTGCACGATCGCCTCAGCACCAAGCGGATCGCTCTGCAGATTGGCGCGCTGGATAGTGTGGCCAAGCAGGTGGTGCTGGAGCTGGTGAAAAAGGCTTACTCGATTTCCCCCTGTCAGGTGACGCTCATCGAAGGCTCGTCGAACGAGCTGATGCGCGAGCTGATGGCTCACCGGCTGGATCTTCTGGTGACGAACTTCCTCCCCGGCGCGGCGGAAGGAAAAGGCTTGTTTCGGAAGACGGTGTCGAAAAAGCAGGTCGGCATCTTTGGCCACCCCAAGTTCAAGTCGCTCAAAAAAGATTTTCCCCGATCGCTCACCGGCCAGCCATTGATCCTCCCCACTTACGATAGCCGCCTACGCCACGACCTCGATCACTGGAGCCGGTTACAGAATGTGGAGATGAGCGTGATTGCGGAAAGTCAGGACATCGCCGTCAAGACCTTGATGGCCGTGCACGGGCTGGGGCTTATCCCCGAGGTGCCACATAACGTGAGCCGCCACGTGCAAAGTGGCGAGCTAATCGAGATCGGCACCTTGTCGGGCGTTTTCGAAGAGCTGCACCTGGTAACGGCGAACCGCCGGATCGAAAACCCGATTGCGGCCCGCCTCATGAAAGACTTTTCGCTGAAGTGATCAGTCCGGTTTGACGAGCCGGTAGCCTACGCCCGGCTCGGTGAGGATCAGCCGCGGATTATTGGGATCGGCCTCGAGCTTTTGCCGCAGGTGCCCAACGTAAACCCGCAAATACTGTACGTGCTCGGAAGCGTTGGGCCCCCAGATCTCACGCAGTAGCTGCCGGTGAGTCATGACCTTGCCCGTATAGCGAATGAGGGTTTTCAGTACGTCGAACTCGGTTGCCGTAAGGTGAACCTCTTTTTTCCCCTTCTTCACGATTCGGCCCGGCAGGTCCACCGTTACGTCGCCAAACACCGCCTCGGCTTTTTCCTCGTCGGCGTAGTGCCGCTCGGCCACCCGGATGCGCGCCAGTAGCTCGTTTACGTTGAAGGGTTTGGTGAGGTAGTCGTCAGCGCCAAGGTCCAGGGCGCTCACAATGGTTTCCTCCTGATTGCGTACCGAGAGAATGAGTATCGGATGCCGATACCACTCGCGCAGGGCCTTCAACGTTTCGCTACCGTCTTGGTCGGGGAGACCGAGGTCGAGCAGGATAAGGTCGGGCCGCTGGGCAATCGCCTGGGCCACCCCGTCCTTACCCGTGGCGGCCTCGGCCACGGTAAAGCCTTTGTCCGTTAGGGCCGCGACCAGTAGCTGCCGAATGGCGATTTCGTCGTCGATGACCAGAACTTTGGTTTTTACTTTGTCCGCCACTTAGCTCTCCGCCGTCAGCCGCAAGGAAAACTGGGCTCCGCCGTCCGCAGCATTCTCCGCGATGAGCAGTCCGCCCTGCACTTCGATGAACCCCCGCGCGATGGACAGCCCCAGGCCCAGCCCTCCGGATCGCTCGGGCGTACCGCGGTAAAAACGGTCGAACACCATTTCGGGGTTCTTCAGCCCCGGCCCGTGGTCCCGTACTCGAAACTCAATCGTTTGCCCCGGCCCACGCCCCACCGCCACCTCGATGCCGGAGCCACCGTAGGCTACGGCGTTCTTCAAAATGTTCACCAGCGCCTGCACGGTGAGAATGGGATCGCAGCGTAGTGGCGGAAGTGCGGTCTCCACCCGCGTTTCGAAACGGGCCGCCCCCTCTACCTTGCGTAACGCCGGTCCCAGCACGTCGGCCACGTCGACTAGCTGCAGGTTGGGCTTTATCGCCCCAGACTCCACGCGGGTCATGTCGAGCATGTTGTCGACGACTTCGAGCAGCCGCTGCGATTCATGTTCCATTTGGCCCAGCAGCGAGCGAACGACTTTTCCTTCCGCATCGGCAGTCGCTTTGCCCAGCAAAATCGACGCGGCCCCCTGAATCGTGGTCAGAGGGGTCTTCAGCTCGTGCGATACGGAATCGAACAAAGAGCGATGTAACTTCTCCGCCTGCTCCAGCACCTCGAGCCGCTTGCCGGCCTCGTGCAGCTGTTCGCGTTCGATGCCGGAGGCAATCTGACCGACCAGCGCGTAGGCGAAGTTCTTGCGCTCGAAGTCGAGCCGGTCGTGAGGCAAACGCTTGATGCCGAGGGCGCCAATCGTGCGGCCCTTGGTGGCGAGGGGAAAGTAGATTCCCGCCGCGGCCGGCAAGGTATCCGTAAACCGGCCGGCCACTGCCGAGTTGCTTCGCACCCACTCCGCCACCGCAAGTTCCTTGGCGTCGGGGTTATACGTACTGGCCCGGTGGACCTCGGGCTCGCCGTTTTCGGAAAAAAAGATCACCGCGGTCTTGGCTTTGAAAATAGTGCGAATGGCGTCGGCCCCCACGGCCACGACCTTGTCTAGGCTGCGGGCCGCGGCCACCGCCTGCGCGAGGTTGAACAGCTGAACGGCTTTGTCCTCGCGTCCCTGAATGAGTCGGTTCTGCCTTTTCAAACGCGTGGTGAGGCTACCCACGACACTGGCGGCAACGAAATACATCGCGAACATGAGAACGTCGTGCGGCTTATCGATCGCAAAGGTGTGCAGTGGGGGAATGAAGAAAAAATTGTGCAGCAGCGAGAAGGAAACCGCCAACCCCACCACGGTGGTACGCGATAAGAACAGACCCGACAGCGTTACCGCGATGAGAAACAGCGTGCCCACTGACTCGTAGCCGATATACGGCGCGAGCCCCTGCCCCAAAAAAGTTACCGCCACCACGGTAACGAAGGCCCAGCCTATCTCGCCCCACGGAAAAAGATCCTCACGCCGTGCGCGGCGAAGCTTGCGATAGTCCACGGCGGGAACGTGGCCCGCCGAAACGGCATACACGTCGATGGAGCCGCTTTTGGCCAGCAGCCGGCTTACGATGGAACCGCCACTGAAAAGGTTGCTAAAAAATCCGCGTTGGGTTTTCCCGACGACGATTTGGGTTACGTTCTGCTGCCGGGCCACGCGCAAAATGCCGTCGACAAGATTTTGATCCTGTATCGAAATGACCTCGCCGCCCAGCTGCCGCACGAGCGATATGTTCGCCTCGAGCAGCCGCTGCTCTACGTCACTTTGGGCATGGCTGGTATCTACGTGTACGCCAAGCCACGTGCCGTGCATCGTTTCCGAAAGCTGCCGCGTCCAGCGAATCAACGAGTCGGAGTAGGGGCTGCCGAAAACGGCCACCATGAGCCGCGAGCTGCTCTTCCACGCCGCGTCGATTCCGTGACGGGTCTTGAACTCGCGCAGATCGCGATCGACCCGCTCGGAGGCCGCGCGTAACGCCAGCTCTCGTAGCGCCGTCAGATTGCCAACGCTAAAAAAATTCCGACCGGCCGCCTCCGCGCGCTCGGCGCCGTAAATCCGTCCTTCTTTCATCCGACGCAAAAGATCTTCGGCCGGCAGATCGATCAGCGAGACCTCGTCGGCCTCGTCGAGGACGGAGTCGGGAACGGTTTCCTGCACGCTCACCCCGGTGATCTGTTTCACCGTATCCACGCGGCTTTCTAGGTGCTGAATGTTTACCGCCGTGAAGACGTCGATGCCGGCGTTCAAAATTTCCAGCACGTCGAGGTAACGCTTTACGTGCCGTCCGCCCGGCGCATTGGTGTGGGCCAGCTCGTCGACGATGACGACTTTTGCCCGGCGCGCCAGCACGGCGTCTAAATTCATCTCGTTAATGGCCACACCGCGATGAACGACGGACAGGGGCGGCACGATCTCCAAACCCGCGAGCAGCGCCTCGGTGTCCTTGCGGCCGTGAGTATCGATCCAGCCGATCACCACGTCTACGCCCTGCCCCTTCAGCTGATGGGCGCGCTGAAGCATGGCGTAGGTTTTCCCTACTCCGGCCACCATGCCGAGAAAAACCTTGAGGTGCCCCCGGCCGGCCTTGCGCGATTCCCGCTGCACGATCGTGAGCAGCTCATCGGGACTTGGCCGCCCCCGCGAATTGTCGGAATCGTTACTCACCGAACCTCTGGTCTAGCTCGATATTTAACCTCAAAACATTGACCCTGGCGCCCCCCAAAAATCCAAACGTGGGTGGCTCGACGTGATCGGCCACCAGGCGTGCCAGTTCAGCTTGCCGGTCGGGGCTCAAGCGCCGTGCCTGGCTTACGCGCGACACCTGAAAGGCGGCCGCTTCGGGGCTAATGTGGGGATCCAGTCCAGAACCGGAAGCCGTAAGCAGGTCGGCCGGAGCCCCCGGGCCAAGCGCGGCTCGCCGATCCGCCACGGCCGTTTTCAGCGCGGCGCTCGTGGGGGCCAGATTGCTCGCCCCGGAAGAGACCGTGCCGTAATCCGCCGCCGAAGGACGGGGCTGAAAGTAACGGGGTAGGTCAGTTTTCTGCGCGATTAACGAAGAGCCGATCACCTTCCCGTCACGCATTACCAAACTACCCTGCGCTCCCGCCCCGAAGAGAAGATTTCCGCCCACGGTGATGAGTAACGGATAGGCCACCCCCGTCAGGAGGGTGAATACCGCCAAGGCCCGCACGCTAGCCACGAGATCGTTTTTCATTGCTAACTCCTTACACCAATCCCAAAATCACCAACGCCACGTCGATGACTTTTATGCCGACGAACGGGGCGACGAGTCCGCCGACTCCGTACACCAAAAGATTACGCCGCAGCAGCGCCGGGGCGCCGAGCGGCTCGTACTTCACTCCGCGCAAGGCCAACGGAATCAGAAAAACGATGATGAGCGCGTTGAAGATGACGGCGCTAAGAATGGCGCTGTGCGGAGAGTGCAACGCCATCACGTTGAGCGCCCGGAGCGGGCCCGCGGCCCCGTCGACGCCGTAAAGCGGCAGGAACATCGCGGGCAGAATGGCAAAGTACTTCGCCACGTCGTTCGCAATGCTGAAGGTAGTGAGCGCGCCGCGGGTCATCAGCAGCTGCTTTCCCGTTTCCACGATCTCGATGAGCTTGGTGGGGTTGCTATCGAGATCGATCATGTTGCCGGCTTCCCGCGCGGCTTGCGTGCCGGTATTCATCGCCACGCCGACGTCGGCCTGGGCCAGGGCCGGCGCATCGTTGGTGACGTCGCCGATCATGCCTACCAAGTGGCCCTTGGCCTGCTCGTCGCGAATTCGCTGCAGCTTCGTTTCGGGTTTCGCTTCGGCGATGAAGTCATCGACTCCCGCCTCCGCCGCGATGGAGGCCGCCGTCAGCTGGTTGTCGCCCGTAATCATGATGGTACGGATCCCCATCTTGCGCATCTCCGCAAAACGCTCGCGGATGCCGCCCTTCACCATGTCTTTCAGTACGATGAGCCCCAAGGCCTCTCCGTTCTCGCAAACCGCGAGCGGGGTGGCGCCGGTACGGGCGATGGCGTCGGCCTTGGTCTTTAGTTCCGCGGGAACCCGGCCGCCGCTTTTCTCCAGAAACTGGGCGATGGAATCGACCGCCCCTTTTCGCACGCTGCGCAGCCGTCCCCCCTCGTTGAGGTTCACGCCGCTCATGCGCGTTTCGGCGGTGAAGGGCACGAACTCGGCCCCCGCGGCGCCGAGATCGCGCCCGCGCAAGCGGTAACGTTCTTTGGCCAGCACGACCACCGAGCGCCCTTCGGGCGTTTCGTCGGCCAGCGAGGAGAGCTGGGCGGCATCCGCCAGTTTTGCTTCGTCTACTCCGCTTAGTGCCTGAAACTCACTCGCCACGCGGTTGCCGAGGGTAATCGTGCCGGTTTTGTCGAGCAGCAGTACGTCGATGTCGCCGCTGGCCTCGACGGCCTTACCGCTCATCGCCATGACGTTCTTGCGAATGAGCCGATCGATCCCGCTGATGCCGATGGCCGAAAGCAGACCGCCGATGGTGGTGGGGATGAGGCAAACCAAAAGCGCAATCAGCACGGGCACGGTGGCGGTGCTTTCGGTGAGTCCCGATTGCCCTTCCGAGTACTGCGCAAAGTAACGCAAGGTGATCACGGCGAGGAGAAACACTACCGTGAGGGTGACGAGCAACGTGTTGAGCGCTACCTCGTTAGGCGTTGGTTTACGGCTGGCCCCTTCCACGAGCGAAATCATGCGATCGAGAAACGCTTGTCCCGGCTCCGCCGTTATTCGCACCTTTACCCAATCGCTAATGACCTTGGTACCGCCCGTAACCGCCGAGCGATCGCCGCCACTTTCGCGGATGACCGGCGCCGACTCGCCGGTGATGGCGGACTCATCCACGCTAGCCACCCCTTCGACCACTTCGCCGTCACCGGGGATGAGGTCCCCCGCGCGGCAGATTACGAAGTCCCCTTTGTGAAGTGTACGGGCCGGAACGAGCTCTTCTTTAGCCCCGGATAGTTTACGGGCCATCGTGTCCTTGCGGCTCTTGCGCAGCGATTCGGCCTGCGCCTTGCCCCGCCCTTCGGCGACGGCCTCGGCGAAGTTCGCAAACAGTACCGTGAACCACAGCCACAGAGTTACCTGCACGTGAAACGAGGTTGGACTCGCCACCGTGATTCCCGTGCACAGGATGGCGCCCACGTACACGATGAACATCACGAAGTTTTTGATCTGGGCTCGCGGGTCCAGCTTGAGAAAGGCTTCCTTGAAAGATTTCCGCGTAAGCATCGGTGACTCCTAAAAAGTGGTTCCCTGCCGCATCAGCAGATGCTCCAGGATGGGTCCCAGCGACAGGGCGGGGAAGAAAGTGAGGCCGCCCACAATCAGCACGATGGCGCACAACAAGAACGAGAACAGCAGCCCTTCCGACGGGAAGGTTCCGGTCGAGGCGGGGATCGTTTTCTTGCGCGCCAGTGAGCCCGAGATGAAGAGCACGGGTAAAATGACCCCGTAACGTCCCATGAGCATCGCGATCGCGATGAGCCCGTTGTAAAACGGCGTATTGGCGTTCAAGCCGGCAAACGCACTGCCGTTGTTACCGGCGCCGGAGCTGAAAGCGTAAAGCACTTCCGACAACCCGTGAGGCCCTTTGCTCAATACGCTCGAAAGCCCGGCGGGAAAGACGATGGCGATCGCGGTGAAGATCAGTATGAACGCGCTGGGCAGCACTACGCCGATGGCGGCCATCCGCACTTCACTCGTCTCGACCTTCTTGCCTAGATACTCCGGCGTGCGGCCCACCATGAGGCCGGCCAGGAACACCGTAAGGATTACGAACAGCACCATGCCGTAAACGCCCGACCCCACGCCGCCAAAAACAACTTCGCCCAGCATGATGTTCAGCAGCGAGAGCCCCCCGGCGACCGGAGAGAACGAGCTCAGCATGGAGTTGACCGATCCGTTAGACGCCACGGTGGTGGCGCTTCCCCAGAGCACGCTGGAGGCCAGACCAATGCGGACCTCTTTGCCTTCTAGAAAGGGGAGCTGGCCAAGCGCCGGGTTGGTTTGGGTTTCCGACCAAAGAGCCGTTCCAAAGCTCAGCAGAAAAAGTGCCGCCATGGAAAAGAATAGCACTAGCCCGTGCTTCGGATTTTTCGTCAGCTTGCCAAACGTGAAAGGCAGCGAGGCCGGAATCAGTAGGATAGCGAGCAGCTGCAGAAAGTTAGAAAGTGGAGTGGGGTTTTCGAACGGATGGGCGCTATTGACGCCGAAGAAGCCTCCCCCGTTCGTGCCGAGCTGCTTGATGGCGATCTGCGAAGCGGCGGGCCCCAGCGGCAAAACCTGCTCGGCTCCGGTCAGGGTTTGGGCCTTTACGTAAGGGGCGAAGCTTTGCACCACGCCTTGTCCGACTAGCGTTAGCGCCAGCAAAGCCGACAGCGGCAAAAGGATGTAGACCGTGGTGCGCGTGAGGTCGCGCCAGAAATTTCCCAGCCCCGTGGATTTCTCCCGCACCAGTCCGCGCGCCAGCGCGGTCATCACCGCAATGCCGGTGGCCGCACTGACGAAGTTCTGCACGGTGAGGGCCGCGGCTTGCGAAAAATAACTCAGCGTTGCCTCGCCCGAGTAGGCCTGCCAGTTGGTATTGGTGACGAAGCTCACGGCGGTGTTGAGCGCGAGCCAAAAAGGAACGGCCGGCAGCCCCTGCGGGTTTCCCGGAAGGTAGGCCTGCAGTAGCTGAATCGCCAGCACCACCACGAGCCCCACGCCGTTGAAGAGAAGCAAAGCCACGGCGTACCGGCCCCACGTCATCGAACCTTCCGCCGCGCGGCCAATGAGCCGCAAGCAGCCGGCGTTAAGCCGCTCGAGCCCCGGAAGTTTCAGGGGACCCTCGTCATCCAGCACCCGGGCAAAGAGACTGCCCAGTACCGGCGACAACGCCAGCAGCACGAGAAAGAAAACCAGAAGCTCCAGGTAACTCGACGCGGACATAAACACCTCTCACGCTTTCATTCTGAAAAAACCCGCATAAAAACGGCGTAAAAACCGCATCAGAAGGAAATTCCTAGGGAAGTCACCCCGAATACGGTGCTGGGCTTGGCCCCTGAGCGGCCGGGGTAGATGGCATCCGTCGAATGGAGTAGACGCAGCTCGTTGCGCCACACTAGCTGCGGTAACAGCTGCCAATCAAAGTTGGCGGAAGCCCCCCAAACGCTAAAGCCATTCGGCGTGGCGGTGGTGACGATCTTTTGCTCGGGATCGCGATAGTACTCCGCGCGGAGATTGAGTGAAGTGACCTCGCCTAAGCGAAACCGGTTCTGCCAGCTCGTTCCCCACCACGTGGCGAAGCCGGCCCCGGGGCCGCGTTTTTGGAGCCCCACGTCGAAGACCAGCGAGCTTTCCCAGTAGGCGGTCGCCGCGAATTTGACGATGAAGTCTTGAAACAAACGCAGCTCGGTCTCCCGGCCGACCAACGTATTGTACGTAAACGTCCACCGATCGCCCGCGCGATATACCACCTGCGTGCCCACGGCTTTGTCGCCGTTGGTTTCGACGAGGTTCTGCCAGCCGTTCATCAAGTGTAGCTGAAGCGTCCACGCTGAAGAGGGGTCCCAGGTGAGTTTCACTCCGGACTGATAGTAGGGGGAGAAGTCGGCGACGAGCGATCGGGTGTAGGCCCAGTTGTCCTTCGAGATAAAGCTCTCGGAGCCGACGTGCGAGAAGAAGGTGCCCGCGTCGATCCAAAGGCCGTCCGCCACGCGGTAGCCCGCGTAAGCCTCCTGCACGTGCATCAGCACGTCGGCGAGCTGCACGCCGGTCTTGGTGGGGTCACGGTACTCCGACGAGTAGTTGGCGAGTACGCTGGTGCCGGCCTGCAGCGCCACGCGGCCGCGATACCGGTCGGCCGACACCTTGGCTTCGAGGTAGGCGAGGTTCAGCGCAAACTCATTGTGGCGCGCGGGGCTCGTGGTGAAGAGCCGATCACGCGCCGGCGGATCGTTGAAGTCGAACGCGTAATAAGCATCGGCGAATCCGCCAAGCTCGACCTTGGGAGGCTCGGCCACCGCGGAGCCGGTGAAGGCTAGCGCGGTGGCGGAGCACAGAAGAGAGCGTAAACTTTTTTTCATTGGGACCTCCATTTTCAGGATGGTCCGAATGAAATAAACAAAAGGTAAAAACTATTTCACAGCGACACGATGGGCTTGAAGCCGCCGTAGATCATCCGCTTGCCGTCAAATATGGCGATATCTTCGGTCATCATTCCCTTCATGCGCGGATCGTTGAAGACTTTCTTGTTCACGGAATCGCGGTGCGCCCGGGACCGGTAAGTGATGTAGGAGAAAAAGACCACTTCATTCGGCTTGAGCTTCACGCTGCGCGGAAAAGAGGTCCACTTCCCTTTCTTCACGTCGTCCGCGAGGCACTCCAGATACTCGAGAGCGCCGTGCTCTTTCCAGACCTTGCCGCATAGGGTGGCGACCTTCTTATAGTGAGCCACATTCTTCTTGGGAACCGGAACGATGAATCCATCGACGTACATGGGAACCTCCAATTTTGGAGAACGGTAGCAACCCCCACGCCTTAAGAAAACACGCGCCGCGGAGGCCGTGATAGCATGGCGGAGTGACGATTGATCCTGGATTCCGCGACGCTTTCCTGACGATGTTCCGGGGCGCCCTGCCCGACTCCGGCATGCGCTTCGACGGCACGGCCTACGTCGATCGCTACGTGGGGGACGGCGAAGAGCCGTTTTATTACTCGCTACGCTTCGTGACGGCCCCGCCGCCGAAGGAGCTAGAGAAGATGATAGTCGATGAGATTGCGTTGGCGAAAACGCGCCGGCGTTACTTCTTTGAATGGAAAGAGTTCGACATCCCGGCGATCGATGGGCTCGACACGTTGTTGGAGCGAAAAGGGTTTAGCTTGGCGAGAACCTCGCGCCTGCTCTACGCCCCCGCCGCGTTCACCGCGGAATTGTCGGCGGAGGTCGAGGTGCGTGAGGTGCACGACGACGCCGAGTTCGACGTGCTGCTCGACGTGAATGAGGCGGCCTTCGGGGAGCGATCGGACTGGCTCGACCAGCATCTGCGCATGGAGATTCGGCGCAATCCGAATCAGGTGCGTGCGTACGTGGCGTTCGTGAGCGGAAAGCCGGCGGCCGCGGCGTGGGTGAAGATCTACTCGCACATCGGCTACCTCTTTGGCGGCGGCACGGTTCCCGCACTGAGGGGTAAAGGGGCCTACCGGGCGCTCGTGGCGAAACGAGCCCAGTTCGCGCAAACCGCGGGGGCCCATTTCGTCTTGAGCGAATGCTCACCGAGCAGCGAGAAGGTGCTGCGTCGCCTGGGCTTTACCGACGGCGGCAAGGCCCGCCAGTGGGTTCACGCCAGCATTTGAGAACCGGTCACCACTTTTTAATTTCGGCGACCATCTGCTCGAGCGCCTTTCCCCAACCAAGCTCAAAGCCCATGTCGCGATGCTGTTTGGCATCCGCCTCGCTGGAGTGAATGGCCATGGCGGTGTACTTCGTGCCCTTACCCGCGGGCTCGAGCAGAATAGCGCCGGTGAACAGCCAGCCCGGGCCGGATTCTGGCTTGGCCACGGGACGAAAGCCGGCCTCCATCGCCGAGGTCCACGAGAGCCGCTCGTTCTTCACCGTTTCGAGGTAACAACCCACATTGTCGTGCCCCGTACCGTCGGGCCCCTCCATACGCGTGAAGAACTCACCGCCGGGGCGAAGGTCGATGCGGCACTTGGTGGTTTTCCACGGAAGCGGGCAAAACCACTTCATGAGGTGCTCGGGGGTGGTCCACGCCTTCCATACCAAGTCCGGCGGTACATCGACGGTGCGCTCGAGAACGAGATCGAGTCTTGGGTTCGGGACGTAGAGGCTCTTCATGACTTCTTCTCCTTGGCTTTCATTTCCAGAAGGTACTCGTCATTCATCAACGCAGTTTACACCACAATGAAAATCCCGAGGGCTTGCGCCCCCGGGCCCCGTTCATTCAGGGGGGGGTACGGGATCAGTGGTAACAGCCGGACAGCCTAGGCCTCATCCACAGCATCGACGTACGCGTGTCGATGGTGATCTTGGGATTGACGTGAGAGAAGCCCGAATCGCGAATGCGATCGAGGACCCGGCCATATACAAAATTGGAAGGCGCCGTGCCCGTCACGACGATGACCCGGGGGTCTTGCTTGCTTATGGAGAAACTGAAGCGATCGAAGTACGGCGCGATGTCCGCATCGGACGCCAGTGCCCACGACAGCCGTGCATTCAGCTCTTTGATCTCCGGTCGGTATCCGGTTTTACTGGAGAGCAACACCTCGAACAGCCACCGGAACGCCTCGCCAAACTCTTTGCGAAACGTGTTGTAGCCCACTTCGGTGCCGTAGCGCGAAAAGGTGACCGGCCCGAAATCCCGCGGCCCCGAGGTCACGATGAACGGAAACGATTTTGCGGTTGGTTTCTGGAGGTCGGTCCACATCTGGAGACGGTGACAGAGGCCACTGTTGCACACGGTTTTCGTTTCGGTGATCTGCAGCAGCACATGGTCGGTAACCGGATGAAGTACCGTCAGCTCGTAAAGCCCCTTGGCCACGTCGCGAACTTGAGAGATCTGCGCGACGACCGCCCCGTCGTAAATCAAATTGGAACGGCCGGCCGGTAGTCCCATGACGGAATGCACGGGACCAAGGACGCCGATCTGCGCTTCGTGCGCGCGGTACAGGAATCGCTCGTAGGCGAAGCCGGGTTGAAATTCGGCGTATCGACATGGTTCGGCGATGGCCGAGGGTGACGCAAAGAGAGACAGTATCAGCATAGAAAGCGCTATTTTCACGAGAGTCCTCCGTTTGCGGGAGTCGTGATGCAAAAACGGGACTTACAGCGGTGCAACGCGGGTTTGTAGTAGGTACGACCGGTCACGTGAGGAGAAACTCTTACC
>JBGSST010000249.1:0-8081 GCA_041736915.1 Bdellovibrionota bacterium | reverse complement strand
GCCAGCTGGGGTGGCCCTTTTGTAAGCAGGTAGCAGGTGGTAACCAGAAACTCGTTTTTCAATCGTCTGGGCGTGGCGCTCTTGTTGCCATGGCTCGTGGTCTCTAGCCCCGCGTCGGGACTTCCCAGTCTCGAGGTCTTCTACAAGCAGCTGCAGTCCCAGATGCGCCAGACGCGCAAACCGCGGCCCGGGGCGGAAAATCCGCAAGGTTACGACTACGTGCTGGTGGGTGGCCTCATTGCCGACTATCTCCACCGCGTCGGCTATTTCTCGATCTTTCGGAGCGAGCTGAAAGAGCAGGGGGTACCGGGCAATCAGATCCACCTTCTTTTCCCGCCCTCCGACCTGTCGGTCGAAGACAATGCGGAATCGGCGATCCCCGAAAAGTGGGGGGCAATTTCGGCCAAGTCGGACCGTCCCATTGTGATCGTGGCCCACAGTAAAGGGGCGGTCGAAACGGTCGAGTTTCTGTTGCGGAACCCGCAGGTACTCGAGCGTGTCGAGGCGGTTTTCTGCCTACAGGGGGCTTTTGGCGGAAGTGAGCTCGCCGATTTTCTGATGAAGGAATACGAAGCTCCCGGACGTCCGGATAGCTGGTGGGCGCGATCGGGGATGCGGGCCATACGGACGCTCGATGGCTTTTTGCATGGTCGAATTGCCGGCGTGGAGTCGCTCACGACTGCCAGGGCCCGCGATCGCGTTTTAGGCTGGTATCGGGAACGCCCGGACGCACTCAAAAAACTCATCCCTAAACTGGTGTTCATCACGACGAATGCGGATCCGAAAACGATGGACCTGCGCACGCGTGTCGGGGGCCGCTACCTAAGTAGTGTAGGGGCGCTCGAGAATGATGGGGCGGTCGCGGAGAAAAATCAGTTCATCCCGGGGCTTTCCAACCGCTCGATTTCGATTACGGGCATCGACCATGCGTTGCCGTGTGGAAACCTGCTCGCCCGGCGCCACTTCGATACGGCGAAGTCATTCGTGCGCGCCATCATTCGGTCGGTAGGTTTCTAAAGCCGCACCGCAGATGTAATCCCTTGTTGGTCAGAGGTAGACTCTAGCCCTACGGGGGAACCATGAAACATTGCTTAGCCTTTTTGATCCTCTTGCCGACCGCGCACGCTCTGGAGGCGGCGCCGGAAACCACGAAGCATTGCCGCAATTTCACCGCGAGCGTGAAAGTGGCGTACACCACCGAGAATTGTACGAGCCCGGTTGGGCTTTGCACCAAAGGGGTCATCGGCGGCGATACCATTTTGCGCGGCACTACGAGCTACGTGGTCGAGAAGATTGCGGGCTCGGCGGAAGATCCGACCATGGGCGCGTCGCTCGTCTATTCGGGCACGATGAAGATCAAGACCCGGCACGGAGAGATCACCGTGACGGACCTGGGTACGTTGGACAAGACGACGGGCCTGAACAGCTCGCAAAGCCGCATGGTCGCGGGCGAGTATAAGAACACGAAAGTGACCGGCGTGTTTTTCACTGCCGGGGCGGCGTTGCCCACGGGGGCCGGAATCAACTCCAGCTCGTTCGGCCAGCTGTGCTTCGAAAAGAAGTCCCCGGCGGACGCGGAGTCGTTCTTAAACTAAGCGTTCTGACTTTAGCCCTTGGCCGGATCTTTTTCGACGGGCTCGGGCTTGTTTTCGTCCGTTTGATCGGACTTCAGCTGAAACATTTCACGATCGTGCGCGTGATCGTGAACGTGTACCGTCGACGTGGTGATGCCGACTCCCGTGGAGTGGACCTTCGTCTGGTGGCAGTTCTTGTCCTTGCAAGCGCCGGGAGGGCAGGCCAGGGCCGCTGAGCCGATGAGCAACGCCGAAAAGAGAATGTTTTTCATAAGGACTGATTGTTACCAGAATCCGTTTGCGATTTCCACGCCGGCTGGCATTAACCGGCCGTTACGGTGACTTCACGGTCTTGCTCGGGGTACCGAGCCTTGAGCCATACGTCACCTTTGCCGTCCCCCCGATCTTCAAACTCCATCGGGCTAACGAAGACGTCCCGCTCACACCGGCGTCCGGTCTCCTTTGCGCAGCTCTCCGCATCGATGCGGTGGTAGGCGTAGAACCACTTCTCCGCTAGCTGCAGCGGCGATCCGTGACCGAAAGCGTAGGGGCCTGACGGAATCAGGTAGCGACCAACGAGACGTTCGGGCTTGGCGAGGCCGGCTACCGTTTTTGCGGCAATCCACGATACGGAGTAGTACGCCGACTGAAAGCCGGAGTGGCTGAAAAGCAGGTAAACATAATCGCCGCGCTGGAAGAGGCTTGGCCCCTCGAGGATCCCGCCCGGCGCGCCGGCCCACTGCAACGGTAGATTGCCTACGTCTTTGGAAAAACTCATCCGCTCGTAACATCGCGGGCAAGATTTCGCGAGCTGCCGCTCGAGGGTTTTGTCGCCGGGGTGAAGTGTGACCAGCGCTGCTTCATTACACGACGCGACCGTGGGCCGGTCGGCCGGCATCTCGCGCACGCTCAAGCTAACGCCGTGATTCTTTTTCTCCCACCGCGTTTTGGGCGCGGGGTTGGTAAACCAGGAGTAGGCCAGGTACAGGCGTTCCCCCTGACGAAAGTAGCTGCCGTCTAGCCGCGGAAAATTTTCACAAGCCTGCTCAAGGCAAGTGGGGGCCGGGCGGGCATGCGGGTAGTTCTCGTGCTTGCAGTCGGGATTCCAGCCCAGCGCTGCGGGCTCGTTCGCGGCCTTGCCGAAACCATCGAGTCCGTCTTCCGACTCGGTCCAGTAAATCGCGGTAGCTCCTTGAAACGGCGGACACCTTTCGGGAACCTTTCCTTCTTCGAAGCCCTGGGCAGAAAAGAGGAGCAACGTTTTCTTTCCCGAGGGAAAAAACTCCGGCGCCCAAACGTTACAAAAGCCCTTGCCGTTTACGAGCATCGGTTTTGCGCCGTCGGGATTCGCGAAGACAACTTGAGACTCGGACCAACTGATCAGATCGGGGCTACGTTTGTATACGAGCTGCGAGCCCGCCGTGTAGGCGAGGGTGTAGGCCCCATTATGCCAAAAAATCTGGGGGTCCGGATGATCCCCCGCCAGGACCGGGTTGGTGAGTTTCGCCGGCACGATGGGTTCGCGTCGCGCTAACGTAGCGCAGGAGGTGAGCTGGAGCAGCGTAGTTAACGCTACGAGTCGGGTGAGGGCGGCACGCATCGGAAAAGTCTAAACGGAATTGCGAGATTTTCTTCATATTCTTGGCCCGGGCTACCGAAAAGAACTCATGGGAATTCCCGCCCCCAACCCCTTTCTCACCGCGATGCCGTACGACCCCGCCGAGTCGCCCGAGTTCTGCCGGGCGCTCATCGAGCTTTTTCATTCGCGCGCCTACACAAATCGCGGGCGCAACGTGCTGCAGTTCGAGTCGGACCTGCTAGCCTACTTCGGCAACGTGGAGCTAAACCTCGTGACGGTAGCGAACGCCACGCTAGGGCTCGAGCTTGCTTTGAAGGCGATGGGGTTGAAAGGAAAGGTGGTGGTCTCGCCCTTCACCTTCGTGGCGACGGTGAATGCGATCGTGAATGCGGGGCTTGAGCCCGTGTTCGCGGACATCGATCCGGATACGCTTTGTCTCTCTCCCGAAACTACCGAACGGCTGCTCACGCCCGACGTGGCGGCGGTGCTGCCGGTGCACGTTTACGGCACTCCGTGCGATACGGCCTATTTCGAAGGGCTGCGCGCCAAAGGAAAAAAGGTCATCTACGATTCGGCCCACGCCTTCGCGGTGAAGCGCAACGGCGTATCGCTCGGCGCGCACGGGGACGCTGAAGTTTTCAGTTTTCACGCGACGAAGGTGATGCATTCGGTGGAAGGGGGCGCGGTCACGAGCCGTGATGCCGAGCTTATCAACCGCGTCCGATTGCTTTCGAACTTCGGGATCGCCAATGAGTTTGAGATAAAACTCGAAGGCACGAATGCGAAGATGAGTGAGCTTCACGCGCTAGTGGGAATCTATTGCCTGAAAGAAATTCAGAATCTAGTGGAAGCCCGTAAGCGGGTGGCCGCGTACTACAACAACGCGCTGGCCGAGCATTCCGATCTGCGGATCGTCCGTCCACCCGATGACGTTCAGGGTAATGGGCAATACTTCCCCATCATTTTTCCGACGGCCGAGCTGTGTGAGGCAACTTACAACGCCATGCGATCGCGCAACATAAACGCCCGGCGTTATTTCTATCCGCTCGTCACGCAAACCCAGGCCTTCCGCCGGTTCGCTTTTCAGAAAACGCCCGTGGCGGAGTCGGTCTCCACCCGAATACTCTGCCTACCGATACACTCGTACCTTGAGCCTCGGCACCAGGATGAAGTGCTCCGTGTGCTGATCGAGACGATGAAGGTCCGCTCCCCGAGAAAGAAGCCGAGCGCTAAGTAGGTTCGTAAAGCGGCGCCGTTGGGGCTAAAATGGGGACACCTCTTCACCGGAGCGACCCATGGCTAAAGTGGATCTTTTGATTGGCGGCGATCTCGGAGCGTGGTCCTTGGACAACGTGGCCCAAGCCGAGGTCGGCACGGTTTTTACCGTCGAGCCGTCGCTCTACGAGCTGGCTAAAAGCAAAGGGTTCGCCGCGTCGCTCAGCGATGTGAACGTCGCGCCGGGGAACGGCCAGGCCGCATTATCGATCCACTACCCCAAGATTCTTTCGCCCGCGACGCTGGGCCATTACCGGCGGGTCTACAACCTTCACCCCGGATATCTACCGTGGGGCCGTGGCTTTTATCCGATCTTCTGGTCCCTGTGGGAAGGTTCGCCGGCGGGAGCGACTTTACACGAGATGGACGCCGGTCTGGACACCGGGGCGATCGTCTCCCAGATTCGCGTGGAAGCCACCGCCGAAGATACGGGCGGCTCGCTTTTTCAGCGCGTACGGGAAGCGGAGAAGAAACTCTTTCTCGAATTTTTTCCGAAGCTCTCACAGGGGGAAACGCCGGCTGCGGTAGCACAAGGCCAAGGGGGTAGCTATCACTCGCGACAGGAGTTTTTCGACCTCAAAAATAGTTTTGATTGGCGAAAAGAAAAGCCGGAGGACGTCAACCGCTTGTCCCGTTGCCTAACGTTTCCTGGCTACCCGGGGCTAAAGCCTCTGCTCTCTATTTGTCTACCCACGTACCAGGGAGGCCCCTATATCGCCGAACAGCTCGAGGCGCTCTTGCCCCAAGTGAAAAAGCTGTCTGAGTGGGTGGAACTTTGCTTGTGCGACGATCATTCTACCGACGGTACCTGGGACGTCGTTTTGCGGCAGCACAATAAGATTCCGTTTCGCATCGAACGGAACGCCGAACGGTTGACCAGCGTAACCAACTTCCACAATCTCATCACCGCGATGGCGAGCGGCGAGTACGTTTGGCTTTTGGGGCAAGATGATCTCGTGGCCCCCGACGCCCTCGAGCGAATCGTAAGTGCGCTGCGGGCGAACTCCGAAATCGACGCCTTCTATCTGAACTATCATTTTCGGCTGCCGTGTTCGCAGGCCCACTCCGCGGGGGAGGCCCCCGCCGAGCATTTTCACGAGTCGCTTTTGAAAGAGTCACACGAGGATCAGAGGGTAGAGCGTTGGCAGGACCTCATTCAGAGTGACGGATGGCTCGGGACGGGAATGGGCATGAACATTCTTCGTCGTAAGTTGTGGCTTGATTACTGGAAAGCCAATCCGCCGGCGAAAGACTTCACGTGGACGGGGACCGGGTATCCGAACTGTAATCCCCACTCATACCTCATTGCCGACTACTGCTTGAACCGCCCGGCTTACTTCATCGCGAAACCAGTGATGACCCTTACCGGGGGCACCGCGGTCTGGCACGAGTCGCGCAATAAAGTGTTTCAGCGCTGGTACCCGCATTTGCTGAACCACTTCAAGAAACGCGGGCTGACCACGTCCGCCTATCGCCATCACGCCCGTTGGGTTTACGATCTCGCGTCGTGGACGTTGCGGGAAGAGCTGAATCAAACGCCGCGTTCGATGGCGAAGGTGGGGCTCAATTTCTTGCGTGAGCACCCGCTGGAATGGCACGCCTGGCGCGCGGTAGGAAAGGCGGTCAAAGGATGCGATCGCTTGGCCCCGGTAAAGCGATTCTTGCGGGGGATGATTCAACGCAAGGGGGCAAAGGGCGCCAGCGTGGTTGCCCCGGCGGACTCGGTCAAAGCCGATCCTACGCGCACCACTTTCATCGCGCGCCGGTAAGGGAACTCTGGCTATTTATTCTTTGCGAACGGGCGCATTGGAGACCACACGTCCGCCACCGGTGTAGGTCACGCGCTGGTTGGTTCCATCCCACGTGGGGGACGTGGTGTCGCGGCGGGGGCCCTGCGTGTACACGATGAACCAGTCACCAAAAACGGTGTCGTTACCCGAAGCGTAGCCGTACGTGCTGCCGCTGGTGGCGAACGGATCGGTCAAGGCCGCCGGAATGATCTGCGGCGAGGCATTAATGAGGTCCGTCGTGATATTGGTCGGATACAAATTATTGTTGTTGCGCCAATACGAAGTAATGGCGGTCTGTAGCGTGTTGAGCTCGCCGTCGGCCTTCGTTAACTGCGATTCATTTTGCATTCCCTGAAGGTTGGGAATGACGATCGAGAGTACGACGGAAATCACCGCCATCACGATTACGAGTTCCACGAGCGTGAAACCTGCCGTCCGTTTGTTCTGCCACCGTTTCATGCGAGTGCCTTTGGGTAGAGAAAAGAGCTTGTCTTTATTTTACTCCTTCGGTCACCCCCGTCCCCATCCCCCGATTAGGGGAGGGGCAAGTTCGCTTTCCGTAAGGGATTTCGGATGATAACTATTGAAGTACAAGAGGTCTTTATGTCGAGTTCCGATACCGCCCGGCGCGCTGCGCGTTGGTTTCAGCCTCCTATCTCGTTCTTCAATCCTCTTGATGCGCCATTGCAGATCGACTCACCCGCTGCGTTAAAAACCCTGAGTGCAGGGCTAATCGTTCCGATCGTTTTGGCTTTGGTCATTTCGGTAGCCGGAATTCTGACACAGCGGGCGATCATGAATAGTCAGGACCAGTCGCGCCAGCGTATCGACGAGATTCTAGTTCTCGTGGAACGGTTTCGCGGCGAGGCCGAGGCGGTGAATGCGGCTCTGCACGGAGTGTGGCTGACGAACGATCCGTCCCTCGTAAACGAGTACCGGCAGGCCCACGCACGTATTCGGGAGCTGGGGCCCACGATCGAAGCGAAGCTTAGGTTCGCCAATATTCCGGGCGCCAGTGAGCAGCTCGCCAAGGTGACCGAAGCGGGCCAACGATTCAACGCCGAGAGCGAAAAAGAGCTCGAGATGCGCAATAAGGTGCCGAGCTCCAAGGCGGAGTTCGAGCGTCACGTGAAGGCGGTGCAAACCGAGATTCGTCCCTGGGAACAAAAGGCGCAGGACGAGCTGTCTAAACTAGGCAGGCTCGTGGCCCAAGCCCACGAAGACTACGATGCGCTATCCGATCGCTGGATCACTATCTCAACGTGGCTGATGCTGGCGGTAGTAGCGGTGGCGCTGTTCGCGCTGACTTCGTTTGCCCGCCGGGTAAGTCGGTTCTACATAGCCTTCACCGAGCGGCTCCAAACCGCCAATGCGCAAAAACGGGCCTCCGTGGAGCTACTGGCGCGTTCGAATCGGGAGCTCGAACTATCGGCGTCGGAGCTGCGGGCTTCCAACGAGGCGCTAGA
Source organism: Bdellovibrionota bacterium (assembly GCA_041736915.1). Taxonomy (GTDB): domain Bacteria; phylum Bdellovibrionota; class FAC87; order UBA2466; family UBA2466; genus JBGSST01. The sequence continues at coordinate 397 of JBGSST010000249.1, read as the reverse complement.
TCGCTTCACGTCGGTCGCATCGCACGATCTCAAAGAGCCGCTGCGGATGATCACTACCTACCTCGACATGCTTCAGCGCAGTCTCGACGGCCGGCTGAACCCCGAGGAGATCACGCAGTTTGGTTTCGCCCTCGATGGATCACGGCGTTTGAATCGGCTGATGACGTCGATGCTCGAGTACTCGCGCCTCACCACGCGCAACAAGCCGCTCGAGCCCGTGCCGGCGGAGATCGCTTTTTTGGACGCGCTGGAGAATTTGAAAGTAGTGCTGCAGGAGACCGGTGCGATCGTGACCCACGATGCGTTGCCCGTAGTCAGGGTTCGTGGCTCGAAGGCCGTCGATCATCAGAATGCGATCTCCTGTTATTTTTGCGGTTCGCGATTCGAGATTGATCGT
>JBGSST010000212.1:0-1362 GCA_041736915.1 Bdellovibrionota bacterium | reverse complement strand
AACGAGGGGGTCGACGCCACCTACGACGTGGTGGCCTCTTCGTCAGCCGACGGCGGAGTGACGAACTACGTGCTGAAGGTCCTGCGTGGCCAAGAGGCCGAGGCGCACGCCGCGCTAGCGAAGCTGAGACTTTGAGGCGATGACGGCGGAGTAACGGGATGCCCGCTACTCCGCGCCGACCTAAATTACTTCTTACCCTTTACCGAGATGTTGGTGGCCGTCATGGAATACTCAACGGTCACTTTGTCGCCGACCTTCGGGGCGGCTTCGGATTTCGTGGACGCATCTTTGGCGAGCTCCCACTTCTCTTTGCCCTTCTGCACTACAATCTTGCTATCGGTCACCTCGACCACGGGGCCGGTAACTTGGTAGGCAAAGGCACTGACCGAGAACAACGCCGCGATCGCGGCCAAACGGAAATAACGCTCCATGGATCCTCCTAGTGTTTTCAAGAAAGCTAGCGGGGGCCGGACGGCTTTTCAATTTCTGTTACGGAGTACCCGCGGTTTCTTCGGGGCGGGCCAGTAGGTAAGCCAGCACGTGCCGGGCGGAATACTGGTGGCCGCCGGGTTTTACGAAACGGCGTAACCACGTGAGATCGTCGCCGGCGGTAAGTAACGGCAGCTCGTCGTACCCGTCGTGCTGGTGCTGCCCCAGCCCCACGTTGGCCAGCAGCGCGTTGCACAGGCACTTGCGGCCCGAGCAGTCGCCCGCATCGCCACCCTTCTTCGCGTAGCTCGCTTCGGGCTCGGCGGGGCAAACGTAAGTCACCGCGCCATCCGGACGGACGAAGGTAGAACGCAGATACCCCAGATCGCACCGTCGCGGACGGGACTCGTACACCGATTTTTCCGAAAGCGTTCCGGCCACGGGCACCACCTTGAACGGAAAACCCGTGGGCGACGCCACCGGGTCGGTGAACACGTGCTCTTCCTTCGACGAGGTCCAGTGTTCGATCACGTTACGCTTGATCTCGTCGTTTAGCCCCGACTCGTCGCAAAAAGCGAACGGCGTTCCCACCTGAATGCCGACGGCCCCGAGGCTTTGGGCTTCGCGCAGCCGCTCCGGACTGCCAAAGCCACCGGCCAGCCAGTACGGAACGCCTAGCCGATTCATCTGGGCGAAGTCGAGCTGGTCTTTCGGGCTGTAAACCGGCTCTCCCTGTTCGTTGAGCTGAGGGCGGCCGCGCGGAGGCGCATTGTGCCCGCCCGCCGTGGGCCCTTCGACGACAAAACCGTCCACCTTGCCCGTCGATTTTCCGAGCAGGTGCTGCGCCAGAACCGCGGAAGACACGATGGCCAAAAACTGGGGCCGGCGAAGGGGCCGCGAACTCGCGCGGGGTAGAACGACGGCCGGGTCGAA
>JBGSST010000203.1:0-15054 GCA_041736915.1 Bdellovibrionota bacterium | reverse complement strand
CGCCAAGATCCAGTCGCGCGTCAGTCCCGATTTTCGGGTGCTGTGGGCTAGGGCCAGCATGCCGTGACCGTAGACCATGAGCCCCACCGCGGCCGAGCACGTCACGAAGATCAGGAGAGTGCGCCACCCGCGACGCCGCCACAGCTGGTACGCAATGAAAGCCCCCACGAACATCATCGTGATGGGCTCGCCGCAGGTGATGAGTAACGACCAGCAAGGCAAAAGACGCCACAGCTTAATCTGGTCTGCGTCCTCCACGTCGAGCTCGGAAAGACACCACACCGACCATACCATCGCGTACAGGTAATTTAAGCCCGCTACGCCGAAGAGACTCGTATAGGGAGACGCGACGAAGAGCACGACGACTAGCAGGCAGCTTTCCCACCCCGCCCCCACGCGCTTGGCCCATCGCAGAACGCCCCACGTGAGCAGCCCCAAATGAAAAACCCAGAGGAGCTGGAAAAACACCAGCGCGCTAAAGAAGTAGCCGAACGCATGCAACGGATAGAAGAACGCGTTCGTCGTGTTGTAGAGAAAGCTCGTGCCGAGGTTCGTATACGGATTCCACATCGCCATCGATCCGTAGCGCGCAAGCTCGCCGAACCAATATTTTAACGACGTAAAATAGAAAGCGAAGGAATCGGCGGAATAGAAAACCAGGCCACGAAAAAAAAGTGGCGCATAAAGAATGAACAATGCCGCGAACGCCCAAGCCGATATGGCCAACATGAAGGAAACATTATAGACCCACCCTTCACGATCGTTAACGCAATTTCGTTTTGCGCCAAAGGTCATTTATATCCAACGCCTCGACGCTGTGTTAATTTATCGTTATCTCAGCGCTCCTATTCGTCTTTCGCACCCTCTCTCACTCTGATCCGTTTTAAGCGTTTCAAGCTTCTAAACCCTTTGGCGGGACTGCGTGTCCTGCACGTGGAGGTTTCATGCTTCGAGTCTTGTCTGTGGTAGCGGTAGGCCTAGTGGCAGCCGTAGGTCAGGCGGATAGCCTTACCTTTCCGGTGACGACGGCTTCGGGTAACGCCGAAGTGTCGAGCCGGTTGATGAGTGGTGGTCGCTCTATTAGCTCCGTCGAACTTCGTCTGCAGATTCCGCAGCTCGAGGTGAACGCGACGGATGACGGCTTTCAAAGTGTGGAAGCGCGCGGTTTAAACACCCTCTCGCAGCCCGGCCTTCCTAACGTACCCACGGCAGGCTCGCTCATCGCCGTTCCGGCGGGATTCGAAGTTTCCCTCGAAAAGGTCGACGAGCGTCAGCAGATCGTTGAAGAGGTCATCGTGGAGCCGGCGCAGCGCCGATTCCGTTGCGGCCCTTCCCACCACGACGGTTTTGAATTCAACCGCGGCGTTTACGAAGCGGCGACCACGTTTCCCGAGAGCAATCTTCGCCTCGAAGAGGTCGGCGTTTTTCACGGTGTGCGCTTGGTTCGCGTGGGTTTCTACCCCGTGCGCTTTCAGCCCGCCCAGCGCCGCGTAATCGTGAATCCCGAAGTGCTAGTGCGCGTGAACTTCGCGCAAACGGGTGAAGCGGCTCCGGTGGAGATTCCATTGGCTCACTACCAGATGCTGCGCAGCTCGGTGGCTAACGGCAACGGCCTGGGCAACCTCGTTCGTCCGCACCGTGGTCCCGAAGTGATGTGGATCGTTACCGCCGACTCGCTTAAGGGCACCATTACGGAGCTCGTCGAGTGGAAGCGCGCCAAGGGACTCGTCGTCGACGTGACGACCGTCACCGAAGCGGGTGGAAAAAAGGAAGAGATCAAAAAATTCCTGAAGAAGAAGTACGACGCGGCCAGCGTAAAGCCGACTTACCTGCTGATGGTAGGTAACAAGGACTCGGCCCCGGCCTACAAAGAGTCTACGGGCAGCGGCGCCGCCGCTACCGACTGGACTTACGCCGTGCTCGGTTCCGATGAGAAGATCCCGGCCGTGTTCCAGGGCCGTCTGCTCGCCGACAACGAGGCGGAGGCCAAGCTTCAGGTGAGCCGTTGGATCGCTTACGAGAAGACCCCCGCAAAAGAGAGCTGGTATCCGCAGGCGACCACCATTGCTTCGAACGAAGGCTCTAACCCGTCGGATAAAGAGTACGCGCAGCAGATTCAAGCGGCGCTGAAGGCCGGCACGTACACCAAGTTCGACAGCTTCTTCCAGGCCGATAAGAACGCCACCGCCGCGAACATCAAGGCGGCGATGAGCGAAGGCCGTACCTGGGTGTCGTACTTCGGTCATGGTTCGGGAACGTCGTGGGGCTCCACGAACGACTCGTTCGGCAACAAGCAGGTCGGCGAACTGGCAAACCCAGGTCGGCTACCGGTCGTCATCGACGTGGCTTGCCAAAACGGATCGTGGATCAACCTGTCGAAGCCCTTCGCCAAAGCCTGGGTTACCCACGTAGATGGGAACCGTGATGCGGGCGCGGTCGCCTTTTACGGTGGAAGCGTGAATATCAGCTGGCATGAGCCGGCGGTCATGTCGGTGGGTGTCGCCAAGAACCACTTCGAAAAGAAGATAACGTCCCTGGGCGGCAGCGTGCTCGCGGGCCAGCTCTATCTCTTCGAGAAGATGGGCACGGGGAACAACACGTTCGACAACCTGAAATGGTACAACCTCTTCGGTGATCCCTCGATGACCATGCGTACGGCCGTGCCCGCGAGCTATGAGCTCGAGCACGAGGTGCGTCCGGTTAGCGGTGGCTACGAAATCGAGGTTTCCGTGACGGGGCTCCGGGCGGAAGGCGTAAACGTCGCCCTCTCGGCTCCCGAAAGCGGTACGTTGTCGGTGGGCAGCACCAATACCCACGGCAGTACGACCTTGAAAGTGTCGGGCGAGCTTCCCTCGGGAGCGGTGCTTACCGCCACCGGGTACAACCTCGAGACCCGTCAGATCACGATTCAGTAATTCGGCTTTAAGCCTAGTGCCCCGAAAGAATCCCCCTTGGCGAAACGCCTCGGGGGATTTTTTTATTTCCCGGGGTCTACTTCTTGGTGATCTGTCGTGAAGCCGTAGGAATCTTTACGTTGAAGATCGAGGGGCAGTTCTTGCCGGTAAGCCAGAACGTTTTGCCGTCGATGGCAATGCCGTCGATCACCGGACAGGATTCGGGGTCCGGCAGCTCGTAGATCGTATCGATCTTGCCCGTCTTCATCGCAATCTTGAAAATGGAACCGCGGTACTCGGTAAAGCTCGACGACCAGAGATCTTTTCCGTCGAACGCTAAGTCCTCCACGTCGGTCACGTCGGCCGTGACGGTGGATTTAATCGCGAAATCTTTGGTATCCATACGGTAAATCACCCGGCTGTAGTTGCCGGTAAGGAGAAGGTCTTTGCCGTCGTGGGTGAGCCCCCACGCATGAATCTCGGGGGTGGTGCCCACGCGCTCGAAGGTGAACTTGTCTCCCTGAAGCTTGCCCTTGTAGATGCCGTTGTCGGAGTAGCTCACCATGTAGAGGAAACCGTTGAGCCAGGTCAGACTCTCGTTGTACTCACTCGACGGCGGAAATCGCTGCACAATCGAGCCATCCTTCGGGTCGATCTTCAAAATTTCTTTGGGCAGAGAGTGCCAGAGGTAACCGCCGTGGAAGTCGAGCCCCTCGGAGTAGCCGCTGTGCGGAATGGTACGCAGAACGGTCAGTTTTTCCTTCGGCAACTTAGGCGCCGGTGCAGAAGGAGAGTGAGCCATCGCCACCGACCAGGCGAGCCAGGATAAAATAACGAGCTTCATACTCACCTCGTCGGCAGAAGTTGTGAATTCCTTCACAATGTTCTTTGGCGCAGAGCGCCGACCTCAATCAGTGAGTCATACAAGTCTCGCGCCAGCTCAACGAACCGAGGCGGTTAACGGTGTCACCATCGACTTGAAGTTGCACGGCAGCCCGGGGCGAGCCGTGTAGTTACTGGGCGGCTGCGTCGAACGGTCGTATGCAATGTCGACCGCATTCTTACGCTTGCCGTCATAGCTGCGGTGAATCTCCGCGTGCGGCCAGTGAATCTTAGGGTCCAGATTCCACTCGGTCAGATGCCGGTCCAAAAACTCGGTCATGCGCTTCACGTCCATTCCCTTGGCCGTAACCTTCTGCTCCTTGGTGAGCTTTTCGAAGTCGCGCAAGAATAGGTCTAGCGCCTGCACGCCAAAGTGATAGTCGATGAGGTAGCCCGACTCGGGGCCCGCGTTCGACTCGATGACGGTGAGAGAACCGTCCTTTAGCAAGGCGATATCGAAAGCGAAACCGGTACCGCGTAGCTCGGGCGGCAATTTATCCAATAGCCCCTGCACGTAGGCCTCAATTCGCGCGATCGTCTCGGGAGGGGTGGTGTGCGGCAGCTGCATCTCCGTTTTGACCCAAGTGTGGGCATAACGATCCACCGTCGACTTGGCTCCCAATACGCGGCCAGCAATGGCCTCCACGCGAAATTCACTCTTGATGTCGACGCGCTCCTGGGCAATCACCATGCGCGGGTCTTTCAGAAACTGGGCAATCTTCCAGCCCAGATACTGCGGATGCTTCTGCAGCTTTTCGGTGATGATGTCTTCATCCTGGCCGGCCGAGGTAGCGAGCACCTTCTTGTAGTGCGCCTCGAAGTCGCTATTGCGGTAGTCCTCGACGAGCTTTTTGATATTCAATTTATCGGTAATGATGAAAGTTCCCGTATTGGACTCTTTCACCGCTTTCATCACCCAGCCCTTGGGAAACCGCTTAGCCATCACGGCGAGAAGCGCATCGATGTTCTGCGGATCGAGGTTCGTTTCTTTCACGATTTTATCGAAATGCTCGGTGCGCGACATGGCGCCGGGCAGATACTTTTCGAAAAAGAGCGCCTCAAAATACTTGTTGCTCGTGAGTAGCGCCGAGAGGTCGCCATTGATGAGCGCGGGGTTCACATCACCCACGATGTTATTTTGGTGATGTACCCGCGAGTGCCATACGGCGGCGCCCGGACGCAAGACGAGCGGCCGCTCCCCCTGCTGATCGGCCCGCATCACGCCGAGTGGTCCGGTGTAGCTAGGACGAAGCGTGGCGAAGCGCGTGCCTTCGTTCCAAATGTCCGTCGGGTCGCCGAGCAGATAGCGAGTAATGACGGGTTGGCTCTTCTTCCCTTCCCGGCGGGCCAAAAATTCTTTGCGCAGCTGAGGCAACATCTCTTCGTTCACGCCGGTCGTCGACATCACCCAACGATCATGTTCCACGGCCCCGGACTTAGCGCTTACCTGATATACGCCCATGGCTTGCCGGATCGGCTTGGCCAATGAGCCATCCTGCACGTTGAGCATGACGTCGTACTCCGCCGAGCCGCGATCGTTGTAGGCAAACCTCGGTGAACCGCCGAAGTCCTGAATCTGGCGAAGGTGTTCGGCGTTGCGCAAATTAGCCGTCATCGCCTGCATGGCCTTCGGGTCAGCAGCCGTAGGCACGATCTTCATGCGAACCTGCGGAGGTTGATCCGACCACACACTCTTGGCGCCCGCTTTGGACATTGCGGCCCACGCCGCTTCCACTTTAGAAAGCTGACCGGCATCCACGCCGCTAAACGAAACAATGATGCCGTTACGCTTACCGTCCACCATGCGGTGGGTGACCGAGGAGTTGAGCCCCGGCTGGTTGGCGAGCAGCGCTTCCATGTCCGCGACGTTCATCCCGCGAAGCTCGATACTGGCCGATACCTTGGGGGCGGTTCCGGCGTCGAACCACAAGGTTTCCGCGGTCTGCAGAAAATCTTCCGCCCGAGCCGGGCCGGATAAAAACACGGCAATCAGGTAAGCGATTGCCCCAATTTTTCTGTGTCCTGCAAACGTCATCACAACCTCATCAAAAACGAAAATATTTCAGAAGCTTTCAAGGCAAGGGCTCCGTGGCCGCTTGCTGAACTGCGGACAAGCAAAGCTCAACCGCGTCCTTCATGTACTTTTCCTGCCCGGGATAAAAATCAGCGTTGAACAGCCGAAACTCGATGCGGCTTTGCCCCTTCATGAGGATGGGAATCGGGTTCACGTCGAACCACTTTCCGCGATACTCGGGCTCCATGTCCGGATAATGCTTGTCGAAAAGCGCCAAGAAGCTTTCCTTGGTCACCCCCTCGCCCAGCTTCTCTAGGTCCTGCAAAAACTCTTTCTTATAGTCTCCGTAAAACGGTCGATTGTTGTCGATGGGCGACGCCCGAATGGGACTAGGCTCAAAACGCTTGAGCACTTCGCCGCGAATCTTGCTCCACCGCAAGATCATCCTACGCAGAATTTTCGGGTGGGACTCTACCGGCTGGTCCTGAATGCCCACGTTCACGTGCACCCCGGACGAGAAACCTTCGTGCACGCCCTTGGCGCGATTGGTTAGGTGCTCTTGCACCTTAAGCAATTCGCCGAGCTTGTCGTGCGTGTTCGGGGGCGTGACGAACTCGATTCCTGCCTTCCCCTTCCCGACCGGTTCACTATGGATATCAATGTCGCCCAATGGGCTGTTACGGATAAAGGTATTGGGCTTGAGGGCGACGTCATTTTCTTTCCATGACTCCACGCGGGCCATGGCCTCTTCCAACGTCCAGATGCCCTCGATCCAGTTAGCGCCCGGAGTGCGCAGCACTCCCCAGCTCTCCCAGGTAAATTCGTAGGTCTCGCCGTCTTTCGCGTCAGCCTGGATCTTCACGAGCGAGGGTTTGGTATCGCCGTCGTTTTCGAACTCACGATGCACGATGCGCGGCCGAGCGTCCGCTTTGAGCTGGATCATGCCGCCGTCGAGCGTTCCCCCCGCCGCCTTCGCCAAGGCTTCGATGTCACCTTGCGTGTTTAACCCGCCGAATTCAATCTCGACTCCGACCGTACGCTTGGCCTTGATCGCGGCGGGCAAATAGTCGTTGATCGTCCGCTGCAACACTTCCGGAAGTGGCTTTTGCTCGGGAGGGGGAGCGACTTGCCCGAGCGGACAAGCGGGAACGGGTTCCTTGGCTCCCACGGCGTTGGGCGCAGCAAAGGAGAGCACGGCTAGCCCCGTGACAAGGAATTTTCCAAAGAACACCCGAACCATGAACGGACCTCACAACAGAAGCAAACGGACCAATGGCAATTGACCCCCCCTGCCTGTGCAAAGGCTTCACCACGCTTCGTTGGCCCCCCATATCCCGCCAAGCCACTGATTTTTGGCATCATTCAGTGGCGAATTTGTAAGACCTTCGGTCCACGGACAATTTTTGCGCGGCAAAACGTTAGTGGGATGTAAAGCAATTCGACGGCGACGGCGGAGTAGCTCCCCCCTTTAAACAAGCTGAATTCATCGTTTCGGTCCTCCTGTTTAAAGCGGTACGCCCGTTGCACAAGCAGTATGCGGCTATGCCGTGGGCGGAGGTTTGTCTCCAAGCGGGTAGCCAAGGGCAGCAGTTGTTGAGCGGAATGTTGTTGGCGTTGAAGCTGGAGTGGTTGCCGTGATTAAAAATTTTGGACTTATTTTTTCCGTATTCCTCATTGCGAGCTCGGCATTCGCCGAGTTCTGCCCCCGGGTGTTCACCGACCTATCGGCGCGCGGCGCCGACGCGAAACGCTTCTGGGATCGGGCTACTCCATATAAAGCCGGCTCCGGCACGGGTGCCCAGGCCTTTAAATTCGGCTTCGATGCCGAGCTTTGGAGCAACTCCGACTCGATGGCCATCATTGCCCAACACGAGCCAACGTGGAACAAGCTCGCGGCCAAGTTGGAACGGAGCGGCCCCTACTATTCGCTAAGTGATATCGCCAACATGCTCGGCACCAGCGAGGCCCAGGCCAAGCGCTCGCTCTACGCCGGTACGCGCAAGGAAGACGGCGACTACGTTCTAACGGACATCAAGCTCAGCGCGCTGAAGAATTGGGAACACGGCGCGCAGGAGAAAGACCAATACGCCCCTATTCTATGGAAGTTCGTGAACGATTCTCTAAAGGCCCAAGGTATTCCCGTTAAGGCCAAGCTCGAAACCGACTCCGGTAGCCGGCACGAGCAAGCGGTAGAGCTGGTGATGGACGGCGCCAAATCCAGCCCCAAAGAGTTCAAGAAGCTCATCGACTGGCTGTACGACACGGTCGAATCGCCCGAGACGCACTTTCACGTGAGCATACCGGTCAAGCACATCGACCCCGACCAGATGATCTTCGCCGCGCGCGCGGTAGAAACGAAGATCTTACTCGACCAGATTCTCACGGACCGAGACTACTCGGGCGAAACCTACGCCCCGCACGACAACACGTCCTTCTCGGTCAACGTAAACCAGGTCCGCCGGGACGAGATGCCGCAGGTCGAGCGCGGCATCGTTCGCATTGAAAGCGAGCGGTGGAGCCGTCCGAATGCGCACGACGTTGAGATTCGTGACTGGTTCGACAAACGGCACGCGTTCGAAAGCATGCATTTTATGATGGAGCTCGCGCGCAACGCAGGCCGGCTGCGTGACTCGTCGGATTTTCAGGCGCGTGAACTTCGTAACACCATGCCGCCCAACCTGAACGGCGCGCTTCGGTACGCCGCCTACATGCTAGATGGCCGCCTTCCCCGCTCGAAGCAACACGTGGTGGCTGACCTAAAGGCGTACGCCGCACAGCTGGAAAGTGCCGGCCGCGTAAGCGAAAGCGCCCGCCACGAGATTGCCGACTACCTACGTGAGAACAACGTTCTCAAGCACCTGACGCTCGAAACATTTTTGGAGCCTGAGGAGTAGAGCCAACGGGCTGGTTTCACCTCTTCCTATGCTGGAGTTTTTGTGAGCATCCATAATTTTCGATTGCTAGCCTTCGCGCTGGTGTTTTTCCTGGTTACCCCGTCGTCCTTCGCGGAACCGCGTCCGCGCACCCGCACGTGCTTGCACGTGGCCATGAACATGGGCGAAGGTGCCCGGGCCGTTAAGGCTTTTTGGAACGGCACCGAGCGGGTCACCGTGGATACGCCCCAGGGGCCCCAGGCTTTCGCCTTTGGATTCGACGCCGAGCTTTGGCACGTCTCCGACGTGCTCAACCTGATCAACAAGGACCCCCGGGCGCGCGAGGCCGCCGCCGCCATCATGCGGGAAGCCACTGAGCTTCAGTTCACGCGGGCAAAGATGCGAACGATGCTCGGACTTAGCAACGATGAGCTAAACGATGCGGTCAAGGCCACCAAGCGCGATGCCCGGAAGCTAACGTTCGCCGACGTCAAAGTTCGATACCTGAAAAACATCAAACACGGTTCCGAAGAAAAGTCCGTAGTTGCGGAAGCTTTGAGCGACGTGGTTACCCAAGCCCTTGCCAATCGCGGCATTAAGGTTACCGCGGTGCTCGAAGAATCTTCCGGCTCCACCGAGCAGGGTCCGCTAGGTACGGGCTCGGCCGTGGAACTCGTGATGGACGGCGCGATGACGAGCCCCAAAGAGTTCCGAGACATCATTAAGAAGTTTCTCTTCAAGGACACGGAGTTTCCGGAAACCCACTTTCACTTAAGCGTACCCAGCGCCGCCGTGACGACCCAACAGATGTTGCTGGCGGCCCGCGCGCTCGAGACCAAGATTATCCTCGAAGAGCTGATGGCGGAGCTGAAGAACGACGGGACGTTGTCCCCGTACGATGCTAGCGCCCTCGCCACTCCTCTAAACAGCGACACCCCATTCGTCGACCGAGGCGTGGTGCGTATCGAACCCAATCGCTGGCACCACCCGGCCCAAGCCCACGACGTGGAAATCCGTCAGTGGCTTTCGGCGGACAACGGGCTCAACAACGTGCAGTTCATGATTAAACTCGTGCAGAATGCCAGCCGGCTGCGCGACACCTCCCGCTTTACCGGTAAAGCGGTAGAGGACATCGCGCCGTCCAACCTAAACGCATCACTCCGCTACGCGGCCCTCATCCTCAAAGACCGTTTGCCGGAAGGCAAAGCGCACGTGCCCGACAAGCTCAACGCCTTCGCCAAAGAAATTGAGAATACCGAGAATGTCACCCCCGCCCAGCGCCGAAAGATCGTTAATTTTTTCAAACAGGAAAACTTGATGAAGTACCTCACCATCGAGTCCTTCCTGAACGAGGAGTAGCCCATGTTTCGCTGGATTTTCGTAACCGCCTTGCTGCTGCAAAATTTAGGGTTAGCCGAACCGTCGACGAGCGTCTGCAAACGCATCCTCGAAAAGACGGGGCAAGCCGCCTCTGCCCGCAGTGGGTTCTGGGCCCGCACGGGCGACGCCAAGGTAGACACCAAGGATGGCGGTAAAGAGCCTTTCGCTTTTGGCTTCGATGCCGAGCTATGGCTCGTGCAAGATATGTTGCGCCTTGCTTCTCTCGATAGCCGTGGGCACACCCAGGCCCAGGCGGCGCTAAGGCAAGCCGGTTTGACCTACGATCTCGCTGGGCTCAAGCCCTGGCTGGGCGTTACGACCGACGCGGAGGTCCGCGCGGCCTTAAAACCCCGTAGTGGCCAGGGTGGGCGCTACACCCTCTTGGATTTGAAACCCACCTCGTTGAAGAAAATTCAGCACGGCTGGGAGGTAAAAAGCCCTTACGGCGCGGCTTTGCGAACGGTCATGCAAGCTACCTTCGACCGGCAAGGACTTCCCATTACGGTGGGCTGGGAACACTCTTCCGGCGATACCACGCAGGGTGTGCACGGCGGCGGCTCGACGATCGAGCTCGAGATGAAAGGTTCCACCTCCAAGCCAGCTGAATTTCGCAAGCTCATCAAGCAGGTGCTATACAAAAATGCCGACGGTCCGGAGACCCACTTCCACCTGAGCATTCCCAACGCGGCCGCCAATCCGCATCAGGTGCTGATGGCGGCGCGGGCGCTGGAAATGAAGATCACGCTCGAAGAGGCCTTGGCCGGGCTCGAATACGACGGCTCGATGGCGCCCTACGACGCGAGCGCACTGGCCGTGCGGGCGCCGAAACGAGTTCGCGAGGCCGAAGTAGGCCGAGGTGCCGTGCGCGTAGAGGGCACCCGCTGGAGCGAGCCCGTTGATGCCGCCGACATTGAGTTCCGTCAGTGGCTCGACGCGGATCACGCACTCGAGAACATGCGCTTCATGATGCAGCTCGTGAAGAGCGGTGACCGCTTGAGAAATACGAACGCGTTCAAAGGAACGGACATCGAAGGCCTCTCGCCTTCGAACTTGCACAACTCGCTGGGTTACGCCGCCTTTTTGCTCAAGGACCGATTGCCCGCCAGAAAAAAGCACATCATCACAAATCTGGAGAAGTTCGCCAAAGAGATCAAAACCGCGAAGGACGTGACGCCCGAGATGCGCAAAAAGGTCGCCACGTTTCTCCGTGAAGAGAATGTTCTCAAGTACTTCACGATCGAAACGTTCTTGGAAGAAGAATAAACCTCGATGAACAATTGGGGATTCATTCTGGCAACGCTCCTGCTCGGGAGCTTGAACCTCGTGGCCGAACCGGCCGCGGGGGACGCTTGCCTGCGCATCCTCACCAAAGCCGGGGAAAGCAAACGGGCCAACGCTAGCTTCTGGTCGCAAAAAGCTTTGAAGATGGGACGTGGAAACGATGCCGTGCCAATCTTGTTCGGTTTCGACGCGGAGCTGTGGCACGTCTCCGATATGCTCAAGCTAGTCGCCAGCCACCCCGAATCGCTGGCGGCCGCCCGAGAGATTCTCGAGGAAAAAGATCAAACCGCGAGCGCTCGTCTTGGATTCGACCATGGGCAAGTCACTACTCAGTTTACCAAGACCGAACTCAAGAAGTGGCTAGGCGTTAGCAGCACCGCCAAGGTGACGGCTCAGCTGCGGGAAGACGCTAAAGCAAAGCGAAAGTTCACACTTCTCGATCTGAAACCGGAAATGTGGAAGCACTTACGGCACGGTTCCGAGGAGAAAAGCCAGTACGCCGCCCTACTTCAAGAATCGGTGCAGCTGGCCCTGCACAAGCGCGCCCTCAACATCGAGGCCGACTTTGAAGGCACCTCGGGATCCTCCAACCAGGGGCCCCTGGGCAACGGCGAGGCCATCGAGCTCAAAATGAGTGAGCCGATTCTTACGCGCCATGCCTTCTCCCGATTCATCACAGGGTTTCTCCACAAGGAGCTCGACTACCCGGAAACCCACTTCCACATCAGCGTACCGTCGGAAAAGGTATCGCCCCGGGAAATGATTCTCGCGGCCCGGGCACTGGAGATGAAGATCACGCTCGAAGAGCTAGTAGCGGAGCTGGACTACGACGGTTCGCTGGCCCCCTACGACAAAAGCGCGCTCGCCCACCCGCTACCCAAACTCAACGGTATCGCGGGCGACGTGGAACGAGGCGTGGTCCGTATCGACTTCGACCGCTGGGACGATCCCATCCGGGCTCACGACGTGGAGATTCGGCAATGGCTCGACGCGGATCATGCCTTGGATAACATCCGTTTCCTCAACCGGCTTCTTCAGTCGCGCGCCCGTCTGCGCAACACCGACGACTTCAAGGGGACCTACATCGCCAAGCTCGTGCCCGCGAATCTGCACAACTCACTGAACTACGCGGCCTGGGTACTCGAAGATCGCCTACCGGCCGATAAACAGCACATTGTCGCAAAGCTTCGCGAACTAGGCGGGCGCGCGACCGATGCCCAGCTGGAAAACTTGAGCTTGCGCAAGGAAATCGCCGCCTACCTTAAAGAAGCCAACGTCCTGTCCTACATAACGGCGGATACGTTCCTCGGCCCCACCGTCCGGGGAACGCCGTGAACTTACTCTTTCGTCTTCTGGCTTTGCTCATGTTGCTTACGGCCGCCACGTCGCGGGCCGAGGTGCCGTTGAATCGATTGCTCGGCAAGCTCGATGCGGAGCAGTACGAGAAAGACGTCGGCGTTCTCGCCGGTGGCCCGTACAAATTGAGCCGGCGCGCCCCGGAAATGAAAATGGCCGATCGCTTCACTCCGGGCAACCTCGCAAAAGCGCGTGCCTTTCTTACGAAGCGTTTGCAAAGCATGGGCTACCAAAACGTCTACGCGGCCGAGTTCGACATGCTCTACAAGACCGGCACCGGGCTACAGAAACGCGGAGATGGCGTGAACCTGTGGGTGGAAATTCCGGGCTCCGAGAAGCCGAACGATATCGTCACCTACGTGGCGCACTACGACACCACCGGTAAGAACCGTCCGGGGGCCAACGACAATGGCACCGGGGTAGCGTCGCTTCTCGCGGTGGCGGACGCCCTGAAAAAATCGCGTATCCGCCCCAAGCGCACGGTACGTTTCTTATTAACCGATGGCGAAGAGCGTCGGCCGCTATACCAAGGGTCCGAACATTTTTTCGAGTCGAGCGTGCGCGCCGGCGAGAACAACGTGCTCGTCATCAATGTGGATATGCTCGGTTACCAGCCGAGCGATTTCGAGACCGCGGGCTACAGCGCCGAGCTTTACCCCAAGGCACTAGGACTTCTGGAAAAGGCCAACCGCGAATCCGGGCTCAATATGGAGATGACGGCCTTCGAGCCTTTCTTCTCCGACAACCTGCCGCCGACATTCAAAGGCATTCCCGCCATCGCCATTACGGAAGACTCACGCGATGTGGAAGGTTCGTTGATTGACGCCTACCCCTACTACCACGAGGCCAAGGACAAACCGAAAGAGGTAAATTTCGCGTACGCCATGAAGCTCGTGAAGTGGAGTGCCGCAACGCTACTGCTGGCCGCGAACAATCCACGCCAGCGTTTCGACAACGAGCGGTCGAAGCTGATTCGCCAGGCCGACGAGCTGCAGCGCAAGTACCGCGATAACGGCGCGGTTCACGAGGCCGTTGAGATCCGGCGTCACGCTCGGAGTCTGTGCATGGCCACGCTTAAAATTCTTGGCGATCCCGACATCGAGTGAAAGTTTTATTGCGATCGTCTCGCCGCTTCATTCGTGACGCGCAGTCCATTCAGTAACTTAATGCGCTGCGAACGCTGGTTATTGCTCTTTATTATCTTAACCTAACGAAAGTTAGCTTGAGGGGCGGCGATCGATCGCCTAATTTTCTACTAAGGAACTTCTAAACGGGTTTCTTTCTTTAGAAGTCTTCGGGCGACAGCAATCTAAGTTTTCAATCCTGGGGGGGATTCATGGGGAAACGTCTAGGTTTAGCGTCCTTGGCGGTGTTTTGCACCGTTCTGCTACATAGCAACGTCAGCTACGCACTCAACTTCATCCAAACGGGTTACGTTCAGAAGGTCACGGATGGAGACACGATCTGGTTCAACACGAGGAAAGACTTCGACGTCGAGACTCGCTTGAAGATCAGAATGGTGCACATGGATTCACCGGAAACTCATCTGCCGACCAAAGGCGGCGTAGTGGGACAAGGCCATTACGGAGTGCAGGCGCACAAGATGCTGGCCCGGTTGCTCGACGGATACGAAAAAGTTCAGCTGGAGAATCAGGGATTGGATCGTTACCAGCGGACGTTGGGTGTGGTCTTCGCCGATGGCGAAGATATCAACCTGAAGATGGTCGAGTCCGGCTGGGCGATTCCGTACGTCATCTGCAGCGGTAAGATGTGCAATCGCGAGTTCTTCGATCAGGAGAACATTGCGGGCTACGTGAAAGCGTGCAACGAAGCGCGCGCGGCTGGCCGTGGAATCTGGGATCCGTCGGATCCGCTAGAAGAGATGCCGTTCGAGTTTCGCTTGCGCCATCAAGAGCGCGATCCGGACAAGTTCGTTGGCGACTTCGAGACGAAAGAGTTTCACCGCCCCGATGATTATAAAAAAGTCGATGTCTGCCAGCGTATCTTCTTCACCAAGAAGTACGAAGGCGAACGGGCCGGCTACACGGCCGCGTACTAAACGACGCTCCGATTTAAACGAAAAAGGCCTTCCCAGTGGGAAGGCCTTTTTTATTTAGCGAGCCCGCTTCAAGTTCGACAGCGCAATGAGCAGCAAGAGGAACAAGATCAAACAAACGATGAGCACCTTGATGACGAACCACCAGTCGAACGGCTTCGCCCGGTGACGCTCCTCTTCGGCCGCTTTAGCCAGGCCCGTAGCGCCCGCTTTGCGTGAACCCGCATCCGTTTTTTCTTTCTTTTCACTGGCGACTTTACCGTCACCCTTATCGCGCTTACCTACGACCTCGTCGCCGCGGCCTTCACTGACCTCGTC
>JBGSST010000166.1:0-15381 GCA_041736915.1 Bdellovibrionota bacterium | reverse complement strand
CTCAACCAAAGAGCGAGCCCGTGAGAGGAGAGGGAAACAAACAGATACAGTGCGGGGCTCTCAAAAACCCTATCGAGCCTTTGGACTGCCTGCCCCACATGGTACAAAACGGTTGGGTATCCGGTTTTGTGACTGAATTATTTCTGGAACGCGCATTCGTAGAGACCCCAGGGCCTCCATTGGCGGCGCGTGAGGCGTTCGAAGTCGGTGTTGAGAATCCAGGCCTTCGCCCCGATGTCGATGCCGCGGCAATCAGGGTTGTGCCGCAGGTACATGCCGGCCTCCTCGAACAGCGGGGCCGACACGAAAAACGGCTGGCCCGCTTTCACTTTTTGGTCGATGTCATTTTGCGTAAGGCCCGAAACCATCTTGAGCTCGGGCCGCCGGTAAAAACGCACGACTTTGCCCTCGATTTCGTATGGGTTATCCCCGAGCGAATGAATCGTATCGGGCTTGGCGTTCCACACTGACTGGTAGAGCGCCATCTCGTGCCGCGCGGGCACCAGCGTGAGATAAATTAGGGCGAGCACGTTGGTAACAGCGAGCACGAACCACAATAACCGCGTGGCCTGCGACACGCGCAGTTCGGGTACGCGATGAACGGCTTCTTGCACACCCAGGTAAATCATTAGCGGGATGAACGAGGCGATGAGAAAGAGCTCCCGCCCTTCCCTCGCGCCAAAAATAAAAAGGATCAGAACGTAAGATGCCGTGATCCAGGTAAGGCTCAGTCGCGGTTTCAAAAACCAGGTGAAGACCGTGCCGAGAATCAACGTTACGCCCCACACCGGTGGGGTAGAGACGATGAGCCACGTGAGATAACTCCACGGGGCCGTCCACGGCATCGGTTTCAGAAATAAGGTTTGGTAGAAGAATGGTGATGCGGGAAACCACCAGTCTCCGTAGCCCCATTTATTGAAAAGCGCGGCCACGCCGAGGGCCAGCAAGATTCCCAGCTTCACGCGCGCCATCGACCAGTAGGTTCTTTGGCCGTAGATCGCGAACCAGATCAGCGCGGGCAGCAAGAGGAAGAACGACCAAAAACTGGCTTCGAAAGCGAGCCCCAAAGCGAAGCCGCTGGCGAGCGCCGTGCCCCAGCGCAAACTTTGCGCGCGTTGCACGGAAAGGATGAGCGGCACGAATCCCAGGGTGAAAAGGCTGCGCGAGATACTCTCCGGCGAAAAACGGGCGTTGAGGAACGGCATGAACCATAGAAAAACCAGGCTGATGACGACGGTACGCCGAAGCGCCGTCTCTTGAAACCAGCCGTCTACCGCGGTGAGCAGCGCAACGATTGCCGCGGCTCCCAGTAAGGCCGCGATGATTCGCAAAATCAAAGAGGTGCAAAAAGGGTTGGCGTTTGCCCCGCCGATTTTCATGACGAGCGCCGCCGTTCCTGGCAGCAACCAAGATTGCTTCTTTAACTTGAAGTCGTCGGACAATGCCTCGTAGCTGCCTCCGGCCAGGCGTTCGCCGGCGGCTTCGAGCGTGTCGAAGTGCTCGCTCACATCGTGAAAGCCGGTGGAGAAAATCGCGGCGGCTAGCGATAGCAGCACCACGACCGCGACAGTTTTCAAAGGAGAGCGAGTCAACGTTGCCGTGAATGACATGCGTAATGATAACAATTCATGGCGAGCGAGGCGAAGCAATCTCGTGGCGGGACGGCGTACACTTTTTTTCCACGGGTTTGCTTCGTCGCTACGCTCCTCGCAATGACTAAGGTCAGCGATTAGAATTGCCCCATGCCGAGGCTTTGGATTTTTCTCATCACGGTTTCCACGTCGATAGCCGCTTACGCCGACAGGCTGGAAGGCACGGTAATCCGCGTGACCTCCGGCGATCGCTTGGTACTGAAGGAAACGGAAACCAAAAAACGTCACAATTTGGAACTGGCCGGGATCATGGCCCCCATCAAGGGGCAGCCGTACTTCGACTCTTCCCTCGCCGCTTTACACAAGCTCGTGCGCAAGAAAACGGTGATCTTCGACTGGGACAAGGTTGCCGAACGTTGCAAGCAACGGCCAAGCACCTGCCCCAAGATCGGCCGCCTGCTGGTCGATAGCAAAGATATCAACCTCGAGCAGGTGAAAAAGGGGATGGCGTGGCACGACATCCGCCACATGGACGAGCAAACGACTCCGGACCGTACGCTATATAACGAAGCGGAAAGCGAAGCCCGCCTGCACCGGGTGGGGTTGTGGAAGATGAAAAAGCCGGTGGCCCCGTGGCAGTTCAAGCCGGCCGCCGCGCCTCCCGTAGCTCCCGCTCCTTAAACCGACCACTTTTCTCGGTTGGGCACGTTGTCGCCGATCATCTCTTTCATCCGCAGGAACGCCTTCGCGGTGAGCTTCACGTCACCCAAAGAACGATGACGCTCCTCGGCTTTGATCTGCAGCTCGAGCCGTTTGCAGATGATGTCCAGATTGTGCGAATTCTCGTTCGGGTAGCAGCGGCGCGAGAAGTGGATAGTGTCGTACACCTCAATCTGCTTCTTCATTTTGAACTGCACGAGGTACTTCGACACGAACGACATATCGAACTTGGCGTTCTGGGCAACGAGGTAGGCCGTGCCACAGAAGTTCAGAAAGTCCGGGAAAACCTGCTCGATGGTCGGTGCATTGGCGACCATTTCGTTGGTGATGCCGTTGATCTTGGTGGCTTCCGGGGCGATGAGCCGCTTGGGGTTGACCAGCGTATGGTAGATATTTTGCTCATCTAGCTTGTCGCCAAAGATGCGCATCGCGGCAATTTCGATGACTTCGTCGCCACCCCACGGGGATAGCCCCGTCGTTTCGAAGTCGAAAACCACATACTCGTCCAATGCCATACTAAGCTGCATGATCTCCCCACCCTTTTATGAACCTTTCTAGCTAAAGAATCCTGGGGCTTAGGTCAAGGCGTGGCAGGCTGCAAATTGGACAATCAGTGGGTGTCTGGGGTACCACCTGCCTTGAACAACTTCTTAGGAGTCGCATGGTTAAGGACGTCCACTACACCGAGTACCGGTTTAGGCCGAGTGAGCTCGATCACAAGTATGGAAATCAGGTTCATATCCTGAGCGACCCGTTCCTTTTCACTACCCTGGCCCGCCTTTGCGAGGCCACGTGTACCCAACCGCTCATCAACATGCTGCTCGATAAGCTGTACCGCGACATGGTGAAAACCGTGATGAACGTGGAGTTTCCGACCGTGGATGCCGTGGTGGAAACCCGCATGGCCGGCATGCACCCGGAAGGTAAGTTCGTGGGGCGCGTGGTCGACCCCAAAACGCAGGTGGTGTGCGTGAACCTAGCGCGCGCCGGCACGGTGCCCTCGCACATCTGTTACGACGCTTTCAACTATATGGTGAACCCCGAGGGCGTTCGGCAGGACCATATCTCGATCAACCGTAAAATCGACGACAACGAGAAGGTCATCGGCGCCAACTTGGGCGGCGTTAAGATTGGTGGCGAGATTCAGGACCGTTTTCTAATCATCCCCGACCCGATGGGGGCGACCGGCTCCACCATCGATACCGCCATGGCGGTGTACGAAGGCATGGGAAAACCCCGCAAGGTGATTGCCATGCACCTCATCGTGACGCCGGAGTACCTGACCCGCGTCACCAAGAAGTACCCCGACCTCGCCATCTACGCGATTCGCCTGGATCGCGGCCTGAGCGACGCGGGAGTGCTCGCCACCCCCGGCGGAACCCGGTGGGCTGAGGAAAAGGGGCTCAATCCCAAGCAGTACATCGTGCCGGGCGCCGGCGGCTTGGGCGAGGTAATCAACAACGCCTATGTTTAGCATTTTCTTCATGGTCTTTTTCGCCCTGGCCATCGGCATAGGGCTGGCGATTTTCGTGACGAAGCACCCGGCACCGGGGGTCATCACCACCGTTCCGCCCGAAGACGACTACGCCACCGACGGCGAGCTGACGGCCAAGCTCACGATGGAAGACCTGTATCGGCTTGGCGAACGGATGATGAAGGAACATCACCTCACGCTGAAGGACACGCTCGTTCAAAACGAAAACGAAGTCTATTGGACGGCCGAGAGCAAAAGTGAGTTCTTTTACGGCAATTACGTTATGGGCTTCGTCTGCTTGCCGGAAGCGCATCCTTTCTACACGATGAAAGAGCTGCTGGAGTTCAAGGACTACGTGAAGAGCGCCACTAGCGCGAAAGGCTTCCTCTTCGTCACGGGATACTTCACCCGTGATGTGCATCAGCCGCTAGAAGGTCCGAAGGTAACGCTGTATAACAAGAGACGAATTTTTAACGAACTGAAGTCGCGGTCATAATCCATGGTATTGAAAATCGCCGTGATGGGTCACCCGGTGCTACGCGAAGTAGCCAAAGAGGTGCCCGTCGCTGAAATCAAAACTGAACAATTTCAACAGTTTCTCAAAGACATGGCAGAGACGATGGTGGAGTACGATGGCCGGGGGCTAGCCGCTCCGCAGGTCCACGACAGCCGCCAGGTCGTTTGTATGATTTGGGACTTCGACCCGGACAAAGAGGCGTACCTCACGTACCTCATCAATCCCAAAATCCAGGAGCTTACGCCGAAAACGTCGACCTTCTGGGAAGGGTGCCTGAGCGTGCCGGGGATGCGTGGCCGGGTTAGCCGCCCGAACCGGATCTCCGTCGAGGCGCTCAATGCGCGCGGGGAAAAGGTCAGTTTCATTGCCGAAGGCTTTGCGGCGACGGTGGTTCAGCACGAATGTGACCATCTACTGGGTAAGCTCTACCTCGACCGGATGAGCGATATGAAGGATTTGGCTTTCAATAGGGAGTATCAAAAGTACCATGCCGACCCGAATGCAGGAGACGTCGACGCAGACTAATCGCCAGGAGAACCACTCCTCGACTAGCCGTTCGAACAAATCGCCGATGAAGAAAGAGACCGGAAGCCGGAACAAAGAGACCCGTAGTCTCAATTACGATCTGCTTTATCAGCTGACCGATCGCGCGTTTTTTCTCGCGTTGAAGATGATCGACATCGCCAACACGCGGCCGGGTGTCGTGCGCGGCGAACCTAAGGTAGGCGGACATCCCGCGGCCTGTGCCTCTTCCAAACACATTTTGGCGGCGATTCACCTCGTGCTCAAAGGGCCCGAGGACTACATGGCCAATAAGCCGCACGTGTCGCCGATGGACCACGGCCTGAACTATTTGATGAAGACCTTCCGCGAAGCGGACGGCACGCCGATGAGCGCCGAGCGATCGGAGCTGGCGATGCGCCACCTCCGTCACTACTCGCACGAAGGCGAGCCGGTGTTTCAGTCGTACCACGCGGAAGCGGACCCGGACGGGTACCGTTTTTTTCCGTCGGGCTCGGTGGGCATTCCCCCCGTAAACGCACTTTACACGGCGCTGGGCTACCAGCTGGCCGAAGACCACGGCATCGACACCGGCGAGAAGCCGACGTTTTGGTGCCTGATGGGCGACTCCGAGTTTCGTGAAGGCTCGCTGATGGAAGCCATGCCCGACGCCGGCGAGCGGTCGCTGGGCCGCTTGGTGTGGGTCGTGGACTATAACCGCCAGAACCTGGATGGCACTCGCGTCATCAACGAGAAGGCCATGGGTGGCACCGATGCGGATCGCATCGTGAAAATTGCGGAAGCCAATGGCTGGTCCGCGATCAAGCTAAAGCACGGCAAAAAACGCGAGAAGGCGTTCGCCACTCCGGGCGGCGAAGAGTTAAAGCGCGTGCTCGACGAAGAGCTGACCGATTTCGAATTTCAGGCGTTGCTGGGTGCCAAAGACCCCAAAGTTACGCGTAAGTCGCTCGGCGAAAAGTCCGACAAGCTCGCCAAGTGGCTCAAGAAATACAGCGACGAAGAGGTTCAAGAGATCTTCTTCAACGTCGGTGGCCACGATCTGGAAAGCCTCGTTGAAGTGCTTTCTCAAGGTAAGGCTAGCGAGAACCGTCCCACGTTGATCGTCGCTTACACCATCAAAGGCCACGGCCTCGAGTGTGCGGCCTTGTCGGGTAACCACTCGATGTTGCCGGAAGACGAAGAGCTGAAGGCCATCGCGGCGGCGTACGAAATGGATTACGAGAATCCGTTCCGGTCTCCGGTCAGCGGCGGCGAAGCGGAAGCGTATTTGAAGAAACGCGGCGAAGAGTTGAATGCTGGCCTGACCCGCGTGCGTGAAGCGGCGGAAGCCCGCAAGGCGGAGTGGCTCGACAAGATGTCGAAGCTCGACTGGCCGGTGGATTTCGATATTACCGCGCTAAAGATGAGCCCCGTTGCCCACACGCAGTGGATGTGGGGACAGATTGCGGCCAAGCTAGATCGTTTGGCGCGCGGAGAGCGCAAGGCCGACGGCAAAACGAATCCGACGGAAGACGTATGGCGTGAAGTCGCGCCACTTTTCCTCACGATGGCGCCGGACGTGGGAAGCTCCACGAACACCAGCCCCAACATGAACGGTAAGCTTTACGGCGATATCGGCATGGAAGACTTCGAGAAGACGTACAACACGAAGGACGATAAGGCGCCGGACATCGTTCCGCACGCCGATAAGCGTTCGGGCCATCTGCGTTTCGAGATTGCCGAAGGCAACTGTATGTCGGCCGCGGGGTCGTTCGGTAAGTTCTGGTACTTCACCGGAATTCCGTTCTATCCGGCGATGACGATTTACGACTTCTTCATCAAGCGGGCGCTCGATCAGTTCTATTACAACGTGTATTGGCACTCGTCGTTCGCCACCATCGGCACGCCGAGCGGAATTACGTTGGCTCCCGAAGGGGCGCAGCATTCCTGGAAATCCGATATCCAGATGCCGAACGTGATCAACTGGGAGCCTTGCTACGCAAAAGAGCTCGAGTGGATCTTGGCGGCGACGCTGAAGAATCACTTCACCCATGACGCCAAGGATCGCGAGGCCGCCTTGTTCCGCCTCGTTACCAAGGGCATGATTCAGAAAGACTTCGCCGATCGTTTGAAAACGCAGAAACGTTTCGAAGGCGTGGAAGACGCCGAAATGTTCGAGACGATCCGCAAAGACGTTCTCGCCGGCGGCTACGCGCTGGTGCACTACGAAGGTTACGAAGACTACACCCCGGGCGACAACGTGGTGAACGTTTTCGCCATGAGTGCTTTGGTGGCCGAGGCGTTGAAGGCCTCAGACCTGCTTCGCGAAAAAGGCATCTACGCCAATGTGTACGTGGTGACGAGCACGGATCTGCTACTTGGCAACTACGCTTACTTGAACGGCTACGAACACCTAAAGACGGGCCTAGCGGTGACGGGGGAGCTTTTCCTCACTAAGAACGCCGAGGTGAAGAACCAGGGTGAGTGGGCTTCCATTCAGGGGGCACGCGTTCCTGTGGTTTCGGTGCACGACGGCGAGCCCGGTCTGCTCGATAACATTGGGTCAGTCGTGGGCACCAAGCAAATCTGCCTGGCCGTTCGTAAGACCTCTAAGTCGGGAACCACGGCGGACATCTTCCACCTACACGGACTGGATGCCGAAGGCGTTTTGGACGGTTGCATGCGGGCGTTGGAAGAGACGGCGAAAGAAACGTTTCAGATTTCCCCGAACGTCTCATTGTAACGATGGATCTGTCGCTTCGGGTCGCGGGCGTTCAAGATGCGGAGATTATCTCTGATCTAGTGAACTCCGCCTACCGGGGCGAGACGAGCAAGCTGGGCTGGACCACCGAGGCGGACCTGTTGGGCGGGCAACGCACGGATGCCGAAGCCGTTCGTGAGGAGATTTCGCGGCCAGACAACGCGATCTTGATGTTTCACCGCGCGGAAACGCTAGTCGGCAGCGTGCTGCTCCAGCGGCGTGAAGGCTACGCCTATTTGGGTATGTTCACGGTGGCGCCGCATCGGCAATCCGGTGGCATCGGCAAAGCGGCGCTAGCGCTAATCGAAACGTGGGTCGTGGCAAACTGGCAAGTGCACCGACTCGAAATCACCGTAATTCGCCAGCGAACCGAGCTGCTGGCTTGGTACGAGCGCCGGGGATTCGTACGCACGGGCCGTATTCAACCGTTTCCCTACCATGACCCCCGCGCGGGAATTCCCAAGGTCGATGACCTCGAAATGCTCGTGCTCGAAAAGCGCTTACTTCAAGCTGGCTAGTGCCGTGGTGGAGAAGAAGTTGAGCGGGTCGACCGCGCGACCATTTTCACGAATCTCGAAGTAGAGGCTTGGTTTTTCGTTGCTGCCCGTGTCGCCGACTAGTCCGATGGTATCGCCCTGCAGAACCTTGGCGCCCTTGGTGGCGACGTTCTTGAAAAGGTGCGCGCTGAGCGAGTAGAGACCGGCTCCGTGGTGGATGATGACCACGTTGCCCAAACCTTTGACCCAGCCGTCGTACTCGATGATGCCGGGAAGCACGGCTTTGACCGGCGTTTGGTAACCCGTTTCGATCTCGATGCCTTTTTTGAAGACTACCGTTTGGAAGGCTTTGTTCACCGACTTGCCGAAGTTACCGATTACCGTGCCCTCGAGCAGAGGTAGCGGCAGCTTACCGCGCAGGTGGGCCATGCCGTTGCTGGCGGTGATGTCGGAGTTGGGGTCGCGCTCCATTTCGAGATCATCGAACAAAGTCGCCACCTGACGCGAGACCGAGCGGTACTCTTTAACCAGGGTCTTGTATTGGCCTTGGCGTTTACCAATCGACTTGAGGATCGCGTGCTTCTTCTTCAAGAACTGTCCGAGGATCTCCTGCTGTTCGGTTAGCTCGGTGAGAAGTCGCTGTTGTTCGGTTTTAGCTTGGGTTAGGCGTTTCTCGCTTTCGCCGAGGCGGTTGGTCTTTTCGGTGAACTGGCGAGAGACCAGCGTTTGCGATTTCAGCGTCTTCATCAGCATGCGCAGGCGGGAGAAAGCCTGGGTGAAGCTATCGGCGCGCGAAAGGAACCGAATGATCCCCTCTTCTTTCAGCTCGTAGACGGTTTTCAAAAGATGCACGAGCTGGGTGCGGTAGGCCTTTTCCTGGTTACGGTACTTTTCCGTTTCGATGGCAAGGTTTTCTAGGGCCATCGCAATTTCTTGGTGTTCGGCGGTGATTTTATCCACGCGCTGACGGACGGCGTTTTGATCGGCGTTGAGGTGATCGAGCTGCTCGAGAATGTCGCGCTTTTGGTTCTCACGCACGTCGAAACCAGGCCGCTCACGATCGATGGCGCCGCGAAGCTCGCTGGCGCGCCGACGGGAGTCGTCGGTGGCGCTGGGCGTGACATTAGCCCACGCACTCGCCGAAAGCAGCGACATGGCTAGAAGAAGGCGAGTCATCGCGCGTTCCTCTCCTGCGTGCGGAGGAAGATGACCATGGCCCCGCTGACCGCCATGAGCACGCCGATGAGGTACACCAGCATCGTCTGCGGAAGCGACAAGAAGAGCCACGACTTGATTCCGAGTAGCGAGCTCCACTGCACGGAAAGCATGCCGCCCATGAGCGAGCGGGCGAACAGCAGGCCCATCACCGCACCCGTGGCGCCTAAGATTCCCTCGGCTACGCCTTCCATCAAGAATGGGGTAAGCACGAATTTTTCTTCGGCGCCGATGAGACGGATGATGTCTACCTCTTCACGGCGCGATTGATGGCGCATGCCCATGAAGTTGGCGATGACGAAGCTAGTGCCGAGCACCACGCAGATCATCAAGACCACGCCGAGAATGCCGGCGAACTGGCGGAACTTACCGTACTGCACGAGCCAGTCTTCGGAAAAATCGACTTCTTCAATTTCGGGGAAGGATTGAATGTCCACGCGCAACGCACCGATAGCTTCGTTGCTCGTGCCCTGCTTGAACTGAATTTCCATTACGTCGGGGAAAAGCTCGGTGCCGACCACGGGCTCGTTGCGGTAGCGGGACAGAAAGTCTTTCAGCTCTTCCGCGACCGATGCCTTCGACTTGAACGTTACCGTGTGCACGACCGGCTTGGCTTGCAGGCGATCCTTTAGCGTGTTGACGTCGGTATCGGTGAGGCCGGCCTTCAGGTACAGGGTGCCGGAAACTTCGGCGCCCGGCGCTTCGGCGATGTGCTGCACATTGCGCGATACGAGGAAGAAGCCGCCGAGAATGAAGAGCGAGATGGCGAGCGTAATCACGCTGACTAAGTGGATCCACGGATGGCGGCGAAAATCCTGAACGATGCGTTTCACGGAGCGGTTCATCAGAATTCCTTTCTCTGCTCTTGGCCGAAGGCGGGGCTCATGCCGGCGTCGCGGTCGGCGATGATTTTGCCGCGGTCGAGCTCGATGACGCGGGCCGGGTACTCGGTCATTAGCGCGTCGTCGTGGGTGGCGATGAGCACGGTGGTGCCCATCTCGTGAATCTCGTTGAACAACGACATGATTTCGCGCGCTGTGCGGTTATCCAGGTTACCGGTGGGTTCGTCCGCCAGTAGAAGTACGGGCTTGCCCACGATCGATCGGGCGATCGCCACGCGTTGCTGCTCGCCGCCGCTCAAGTTGCCGGGGTAGTCGTTTCCGCGATCGCCCAAGCCCACCAGCTGGAGAGCGCCGCTCACGCGGTGCTGGATCTCGGACTTCTTCATGTCGCGAATCTCTAGCGGCAGGCCTACGTTCTCGCCCACACTCAAGTCGGGCAGCAGCTTGAAGTCTTGAAATACGAAGCCGACCTCGCGCCGGAACAAGGAGACCTTGTTACGCGGCAGGGTGCTAACCTCGCGGTTGTTTACCAGGATGGTACCGCCGGTAACCTTCTCCATTGCGAAGAGCACCTTGAGCAGCGTGGTCTTACCCGCGCCGTTGCTGCCGGTGATGTAGGCAAACTCGCCGCGGTCCAGCTCGAACGTAATGTCCTGAAGGGCGTAACGGCCAGGGGCATACTGTTTTTGAACCGCATGGAGGCGGACCATTTTCGACATGGCTAGAGCTCTTTGTTTTGAGGGGTTTGGACTCGAGGGGTGAAACTGGGAATCCGTAATCAGTATAACACAATAGGTTGCCCGAAAGCCCTACGCGTGCGTATAACGGAAGGCCTGCTTTTTATAACTTGGGGCGGCATAGCCAAGTGGTAAGGCAGAGGTTTGCAAAACCTTCACCCCCGGTTCGAATCCGGGTGCCGCCTTAAAAAACCTCGCCCAAATCTAAGTTAAACGCCCGAAAACACAAAGCTTGTTCCCTGGTGACGTTCTTTGAAATAGCGGCCGCCCCCTGGTTTCTGTTATACAGTGCGTCATTCTTAGCATTACGGGGACTTCATGCTGACTTTGCCTAAAATCAACCGGGCTGTGGCTTACCTCTTGGTCTTTTGTCTGACTTCGACGTCGTTCTCTTCGCTGGCTTGGGCCGGGCCACTGGATGGCTGGAAGGCACCTACCCGACGCCAGGTCATCAGTACATTGGCGGGCTGCGCCATCGCTTTTGCAGCGCTTCGCGGCATCACTCCGGTCGACAATGCACCGGTGGCTCCGGTCGACAATCAAGCCAAGATCGTTCAGGTGGAAAAGGATCTGCCGAAGCTCGAAGCCGTCCGCAAGGAGATGGATCGGGCGGTCACCAAAGAAGAGATGGTGAAGAACGTTAAGGAGCTCGAAGCCGAGTTCGCCAAGGCCAACCCCAAGGTCACCACTCCGCACGTCAGCGCGGGCAAGAGCTACGCGACCGATTTCGTGGCGAAGGTTTTTGAAAACCCCAAGTACACCTACACGGGCTTGAGCTTGGTGGTGGGTGAGGCCGTGTTTCTCATTCTCGTGTTGCGCGGCATGCGCAGCAATCGCGCCACGTGGGAACGCCGGGCGAAGACTTCGGGCGAGGTCAGTAAGCGGATGGAAGGCGTGGAGCAAGCATTGGCCGCCGCCGAACAGAAGCTCATCGCGGCCATGAAGAGTCAGAGCGCAGAAGATCGCGCGCAGCTTTTGAAGCTCGCGGAAGGTTTGCCAGAAGCGAACCGTAAGGTGCTCGAAGAAATTCTGAAAGCCGAAACGAAAGTCGAAGAGGGGAAGACCCCGGCCGATCTCGAAGCGGCGTGGAGCGAAATGTTCGCCGCCTACGAGGCCTGGCAGAAAGCGACCGAAGGGGAAGCCCGCTTGATGACCGCCGCGGGACCAACCGATTGGAAAGCCGCCGAGAGCATGACCAAGCTCGTGAGCGAAGGCGAGACGATGACCAAGGTTATCCAGGGCGTCGACTTCAGCTGGCGCCAGACGCAAGAGTTCAAGAACAAGCTTCAGCACGTAAACGATCAGGCCAAGCGCGAAACCGGCACGGACATGACCCTGAAGCAGAAGGTGCTCCGCTACCTGCGCAATGGCTTGTTCCTGATTCTGTTGCCCGTGATTCCGCTAGCCATCATGCAATCGCACGATCGCGGTGAAGAGACCAAGCGCCGGATTGAAGACCTTAACGTGGCGTCGCAGCAGGATCGCCAGGCGGCTACGCAAACGTTGCTGCCGAGCCTTTTCCGCCCGGTGCTGTGGACGATTACGGAAGTGTGGAGAACCGAGCCGCGCCTTTCTACCTTTAAATGTCCGCTAGAGACCAAGCCCGTGGAAGAGGACAATGCGGATCTGCAGGTGGTGCAGGCAATTTTGTACCAGTCGATTTTGGAATCGAACCAGACGGTCGACGTGACCAAGCCGCTGACGTTTCGCTACGACGAGGCGTTTTTCGAAACGGTGTTCCGCAAAGTGATCGCGCTCAATCCCACTGCGAACGGGATGGAAGCCAAGGCCAAGGAAAAGCTGATTCAGGACATGGCCTTCAAGGCCCGCCGGATCTTCGACGAGCCCAAGCAAGCGGGATTGCCGCTGGATTTCAACGCGCCGGCTGTCCCGGCGGTCGAGCCCGGCTTTGGCTTCGATAAGAAGGAATAAGTTCCCAACCGCGCGCTTTTAATTCGTGCGGGCGTTGAACTCGATAAGCTTAGCCATGCCCTCGATGGGGTCTTTGGCCGCTTGGTAAAGATCCAGCGACTGCTGGCCGGGATTTTTTCCGGTCTTCAGGATTTCCCACACGGGCTCGAGGAAGCGCTCTTCGCCGAAACCACGTTTCAAAAGGGTTTCCCGGGCTACGGCGGCAAGCTGCTGCGCGAGTGGTTTCAAGGTGCAGTCTTCGAGTTCCGCAGATAGGCCGTGAGCTGCGGCCGCTTTCCACACCGTTTCGCGGTTGGTGGAGGTAGCGGCGGAGCAGTGGTGAATGGCGAGCTCGCGCGCTTCCGCGCTGTAAAGCAAACCCACCCAAAACGCGACGGCGGCGTAACGCTCACGCGGCCGCAAGCCATCGATGGAACGTACTTCCACGTAACCCGGTTTGATACGAGCGTCGGTGAACAGCTCACGAAGCGAGTTGAGCCCATTGTTCTCGTCGGCGATGGCACCTGCCAATTTGCCGTCGGCAATGTCCAGCAGTGACATCCCGTTGGCCGGAACGTAGGTGCCGTCTTTGATCTGGGCGAACATCAACGGCCGGCGCGCCACCAGCTTGGCGTACTTCTCGAAATTGAAACCGGCCTCGAAAACTTCCGGCAATAAACCCGTGCGGTCTGGATCACACTCTAGCCAGATCGAGTGGCGGTAAGAAAGTACGTCGGCTTTCTTGCGCTCTACGATGGGGGAGTTTCCGAACAAGGCGTACGACACCGGGGCCGCGGCGATTGCGGCGCGCAGCATGTTCATGCCTTCCGCTTCGGTCGTGTAATCGAGGTTGATCTGCAGCGAGCTGGTGAGCCGCATCATACTGGTGCCGAGCCGTGCGCGCTTGCCGAGGTAATCCGTCATGATGTCGTAGCGGTGGCTGGGAATCACGTCGATGTCGGGAACCTTGCCGGCGGGATTCACTCCAAGACCAATCCACTTGAGCCCCCAGGGGCCGGTGATCTCGTCAACCTCCGCTTCGAACTGCGTGGCCATCTCCACCTGGTTGGTGAGATCGTCCGTGGCGTCGACCGACAGCTCGAGCTGGCTACCCGGTTCCAAAGAAACTTTACCGAGCGGAGTGCTAAACCCAAGCAAGCGGCCGTTGTCGCCCTTGGTCGGGGTCCAGTCCGGGTGCTTTTTGGCGAGGGTGTCTAGCAGCACCTCGGCGCCGTAGCGAACCTCGCCGTTGGGTCCCGTTTGGTTCCGGTAGTTGAGGGCTTGCCCGTCGGGCCACATACCGATGCGCTCGATCTCGATGCCGATTCGGCGATCTTTCTCGCGGCGGCAGGACTTACGGAGCATCTCCGCAACGGCTTTCCAGGGGGCAGTTTTCGTCGACATCGGGCGACTATAGGAGACTTATTTAGCCGCTGCAATCGCGGAGAAACGAGCGGAGACGACCTAACCCATCGCTAAAATTCTTCCGCCCGAACCCCAGTCGGAAGTGCCGATCGCCCGCGGAGAAGAGAGAGCTGTCGGTCAAAAGCACCCCGGTAGCCTCCAGGACGTTCTGGCAAAGCTTCGCCGAAGTCCCCTTCCCCTTCCACCGGGGGAAGGCGATGCAGCCGGCTTCGGGGCGATGCCATTCCAGCAAGTGCGGAAATTCAGCAAAGAGGCCGTCCGCGGCCTTTAGATTAGCGGCGATGAGATCGCGGTTGCGGCGAATCAAGGCTCCGCCATGCCGTAACGCCAGCGTGGCCAGGAACTCGCTCGGTCCGCTGTTGCAGATCGACGTGTAGTCTTTGTAGGAGGTCATCTTCTCCAGCAGCTTTTGATTGCGGGTGGCCACCCAGCCGATGCGCAGGCCAGCTAAGCCGTAGGCTTTGGACATGACGCCTAAGGAAATCGCGGTGTCCGATAGGTCGCAGGCCGCGGGCAGCCGGCGCGCTTCGTCGTACTCGAGACCACGGTAAACTTCGTCGACGAACAAGATGGCGCCGTGGGCATCTACCACTTCGGCGACTTCTTTAAGCGCGCTGCCCGTCATCAAGAATCCGGTGGGGTTGTGGGGCGTATTGAGGATGACCGCCTTGGTGTTCGGGCGAAGCGCTTGCTTCAGGTCATCGATCTTCACTTCCCAGCCATTGGCCGGATCGGCCTCCCACTTCGTGACCTGGCAACCAATCGACTCGGCCACTTGAAAGAGCGACTGATAACAGGGCCAGTGCACCACCAGATGGTCGCCCGCATTCAGGGTGACGTTCATGAAGTTGAAAATCGCCTCTTCCGCCCCGGCGTGAACGAGAACCTGGCCGGTAGAGACGTGCTGGTACAGCTTGGCGATCTGCTCGCGCAGGGCGGGATGGCCGGGGGCTTCCGTGTAGCCGAGCCATAATTTTTCAAACTCGGGGCGAGCCGCCGGATCGTAAGCGAGAAGCTCACCCACGCTGACCGATTCGCAGTCGGAACTCGATAGCGGAAACGGCGCCGTGAACTCATGGGCCGCCAGGTATCGTTCGAGTTTGAAGTCGGGTAGCTGCATGGCGAGAAACCTACCACAACGCTTCGGGACGGTGAAAAGGTTGCAATTTTTACCCATCCGACTACCTTG